>PAPL01000016.1 GCA_002708885.1 Verrucomicrobiales bacterium
ATTAGTTTCACAGCACGGCACCGAAATCCTTCAAGAAGTATCAAAGACTCACTTTAAAACGGCTCAAAATTGGTTATAAGAGCATTTAGACTGCATAAACATTACAATTACATTAAAGTGCACATGAGTCTCATTTTTCCGTTGCCAAATCAGTTCAGATCGCTATTTGTTTCTGCCTCCTCATTACAGTAGATTTGGAGCAATGTGAGAAAATGAACAAAATCTCCTAATAATAATTAGGCAATAAAGCACTTAAAAAATTTAATGAAAACAGCCACTAAGCGTGACCTCGTAATAAAGATCAGTAATGAAACAGGAATGACTCAGCAACAGGTTTTCGACGTTATTCAAAAAACATTAGATACGATCACACAAACACTCGCAGCCGGAGACGAAGTGGTATTGAGAAATTTTGGTTCATTCCAAGTAAAAGAAACAAAACAAAAAATCGGCCGGAATCCAAATAAGCCGGGAACCGATGTCATCATACCACCAAGAGCAATAGTTAAGTTCAAGCCTGGCAAAGAAATGAAAGAACGCGTGGCGACCGTTTTGCCTCAGATACAAAACTCAGAGGAACCTCAGCAAAGCTCAGCATCAAAAGTATTATAATTTAACATTTGAAGAACTTCCCGTTTCAGGAAGTCAGGATAAGAATTGGTTATTCTTCATTCCTTTTTCATTTGCTCGGAAATTGATCTTACTGCATCGATCCCTGGGCTCCCCTTAAAGTCTTTTACAGCGTTGGATAAAATCTCCATGGCGGAAACTTTATCTCCGCCTCTCATTTTTCCCTGAGCACGGAGTAAACAGACCCTTAATTGATCTTCGGAATTAGTATACAACAATGAAGCCTTTTTCAGCATCTCATCAGCATCCTTATATTTTCCTTTAGACATCATAAGAAGTCCGGTCGCTTCCAAAATCTTTCCACTCTTTAGCGAAGTAGCAGCTTTATCCAAATTGGAAATTAATTTCTTTGGTTCTGATGCCCAACGTAAAACAGCAATACTAAAAGCTTTATAGTCATTGTCCTTACCCGCTTCAATGTTACTCTTAATAATGAATGGTTGGTACAGTGGATCACCAATCATCACCTGCATCCATGAAAATACTGGAGTGGCTATCCAGCCGGCTTCCGCAAAAGTAAAACCCGCTAAAAAACGTGCATTAAACAAGTCAAGATGCGTAGACATCTGTAAAAAAGGCTCATAAACATTCCCGAGAACAGCACAGGCTCCGCGAGAAAGTAAAGGGCCTGACCAGTTCTTTAGGGTCGTGCGAAGTGTACTCGCAGAATATGAATGAATGTGAGCAGCTACTGCTCCCCTTTTAAATTGAAAGGCCGGGTCAACGAATGGCCCCTGAGCATTCTGCGTATACCACCCAAAATACAAAATAATATCTTTGCCAAGTGGAAAGCCTTTTGGCACACGAGCAGAAAACCGATCAACCAATGTGGGGATTCCCGCCTTCTGATAAAAACCATTGCAAGTTTCAAGCCAATCATCACCAATCTTATAGGCAGCTCCTTTCTCTTTATGCAAATTAGCTATATCGATCAGAGCCATGCCCCATAATCCAGACTCTTCAACTGCAATGGCATCATCAATAAGCCGTTTAGCTGTGACATAATTAGGTCCATCAATCCTGGACGTAAGAAGAATGTCAGGAGTTCCTCCAGGATCAGTTGATCTGAAGTAAGGATTACTCACTGCTCCGTTAAGCCTCGGAAAGTCCATATTGAAACAGGCAACTTCAGAATCAATACTCGCAGCATCATTTTCACCAGGCCCTCGATAAGTTGACGACTTTTGTTTTGAAGAATCCGATACGGTACTTTGTATCTTAAGAGGCATCCCAAACATAATCGCAGCAAACTTCATTTTTGTATGAACGGCCCGTAAATTTCCCTGGGAATCTTTTTTCCTTTCCCACCAACCATTAGCATCAAATTGTTTACGGAGCGGTTCCAGGATGGTCTTTTTATATTCGGAACGGGTGATAATCTCCTCAGTCGAACACTTCAGTCCAATTAGATTCTCAAAAGGTACATTTCTCTTGCCGGCATAATACGCAGCCAATTTTCTAGAATCGCCCACGTTCTGATTATAGATCACAAGAGTAGCGGACGGGTACTGACTATTTCCAAGGGGCTCTTTCCCCAACAAAGAGGATAAAAAGCAGAAAAAGAGTAAAGTTAATGATAAATTAAAATCAATAATTCGCTGATCAAATCCCATCATGATAATAATTTAAAATACATAAAAATGCGAACTTGTGGTCAATTCGGATGCCAAAAAAAATGAAATGTTTGCAAACTTGAAACTAATTACCATCTATTAAGATAGGAAATCATTTTTTCACCATATCCAATCAATTGATTCTAATTGAATCCGGAGAACCCCTCAATATCGTTATATTATCCCAATAACATATGTTTTTGATCATGAGATCCCTCAAAATTTCTATTTTACTGATTTTTTCAATAATTTGCTTGTGCAATTGTTCCCAAAATCTTGTCCGGGTACAGCCCTATGATCGTGGCAATTTGTCGCAACTAGGCATGTCAGGTGAGCTGCATTCTTTGATCACAACAATGACTGAACATGGATACTTCTCAAGAGAAGGAAGCTTCGGAGGCGGCCTCGTTGGTGGAGGAGGTTGCGGATGCAACTAGATCAGGATCAGCTTTGATGAAGATGAATCGATCCATTCCAATACGCAAGTACGGATCCGCCTTCTCTAAGGCGGGCCTAGCAACATTAATTATAAATAAAGGAACCGCCTCACAATTGCTTGTGTTAGAAGCAAGGCACCTAAGCTCTGTTGCGCTAACTAAAGTCATTAAGTGGACAACCTTGAGCATCGCCGGACTAGGCACATATGATGCCGTTAGCGGTGCAACTCAAATCACACAAATTGCCCCGTCTGCCGGATCATCAACTGTCCCTGCCAAGGCAGGTGAACTGCTAAACCTAGTTTATCAAATAACAGGAGCTCCACACCGAGCAAGGAGCTGGGCCGTCATAGGTGAACTGCCTGAAGGCCTAACTCATCTCAACTCAACTAACAGCAACACGGACGGCATCACTGGAATTCCAACGCAACCAGGAAATTACAGAATAAGTGTAAGGGCCTATAAGAACTCTAACAACAGCGGCTACAATTACACTAAAACTTTCACAATAGAAGTGGCGCCCGGTGCACAACCTCCCTCTATATCCACTCAGCCCATGAGCCTCATCACCACTTCAGTCAGTGAAGAAATTCTAAAAGTCATCGCTAGTGGAAACGGGCTCGAATATCAGTGGTACAAGGGAAATTCAGGTAATACCTCAAAACCAATTCCCGGAGCAAATTCCGATTCACTAAAGATTGGGTCATTGAATGAAGATACCAATTACTGGGTAAGAGTTTCCAATGACTCAGGATTCATTGATTCAGACACGGCAAAGTTACGGGTAATTGACAACTACGGTGCCTGGGCATCAGAAACTTTTAGGACTGCTAACATTGTTCCTGAAATGACAGAACCAGATGCAGATGCAGATGATGATGGATTAACGAATGAGAGGGAATACGTCCTGGGTAATTCTCCAATCGAACAGAGCATAGATGCAGAAACTACTCTGAAACTACAAAACTCTATGATTGAGTTCTCTTTTCAGACAGAGCCCGCTACCGGCAAAGGTTACATTGGTCTAGAGCGTGTATACAGCCTAGAAAAATCCGATGATTTATCCAAAGGTTCTTGGATGCCTGTGGAAGAATATCAAAACATTATTGGTGAAGGACAGAAAATCACAATTTCCGAATCCGCGACTCACGGATCAAAATATTACCGCTTAACCGTTAAGCTTAGAGAAAAATCTTGAATGGTTAACAGCTATCATCGGCCCATCATCCTGACTTGTCTCCTTCCTTGGGCAATCTCAAGGGCCAATGACCTCAGTCAAGAATATGATTATGGTTTTCAAATATATGATGAAGGTAATGAGAGAATCAGAGTCGAAGCTAATTACTTCAGAGGAAAAATTAATCTTACCGATGAATCGACGTTCAGGTTCCAGCTCCTCAATGACGCGATCACAGGGTCATCACCTACGGGCGTTCTCCCAGGCGGAGATCAACCTTTCATATCCGATCTTGAAGATGTGAGGACTGGAATACTTGGTGCACTCCAATACAGTACAGAAGATCAAAGGATAGAGCTCGAACTATCAAAAAGCGAAGAATCTGATTATTTTTCGACTGGAATCTCATTGAATTATGAGAAGGATTATAATCTTGGCAACACCACAGTAGCCCTAGGTGTTAATTACCTCGATGATGTTGTCAAAGTTCCTCTCCTAGAAGATGAGAAAAAAGACGGCTATGACNTATTCGCTGGNATCACTCAGGTCTTAGGAAAAAATACTATCATTTCAGCAGATCTTACTCTTGGATACGCGGAAGGTTATCTTAACGATCCATATAAGGTAGTTCAAAGAAACGAAGACTTTGTGATTGCCCCCGGAATCAGTGTCCCTATCGTTAATATTTACAGGGAGAACAGACCCGATAGCCGCTTCAGACAAGTCCTACATCAGGAAACTAAGCATTACTTTGAATCACTCAAAGGAACACTCAAAGCCGCCTTCCGGTTATCCAACGATGACTACGGAATCTTCTCACAGACCGCGGAAGTAGAATGGCGCCAAGAAGTTAATGATAANCTTCTAATATCTCCTTTCTATAGATTCTACAATCAGAACAGTGCCGACTTTTTTGTACAAACTTTAAATGAACTTAATATCGATTCACCGGCCGATGAACCGAACGGAGACGGTCCGAATTATTCCGCGGACTATCGCCTGTCCTCACTTCANGCAACAAGCATAGGACTCAAAATCTTCTATCAGCTAAATGATAAACTTTCCATTTCGGGCGCTTATGAACATTACACCATGAAGGGCGTTGGTATTGACGTAGCACCGTCCGAGGCATATCCAACGGCCAACACNTTAAGTATCAGTGCCCAACTCAAATTTTAAGTAAATTTTATGAGTGCTCCGGACCTGAGCAAATTCCTTAAGCCTAATGTTGATGGAGTCAGAGAATTAAAATTTAGAGCTCTGGGCACAGAATGTAATGTGAAAATAAGACTAGGTTCAGAGACACAATCGCTAAAATTTGCCGCCGATGCTCTGGAATGGATTAAGCAGTTCGAAGAAAAGTACTCTAGGTACCTGGACACTTCTCTTGTTTCTAAAATCAATAAATCTGCAGGTCAGTCCTGGATCGAAACCGATGACGATGCGGAGCGACTACTTAATGTAGCGGATGAGGTTTTTAGAAAAAGTAATGGTATCTTAGATGCCACAATGTTGCCTCTCGCCAAGGTTTGGGACTGGAAGAAAATCCATGAACAAATACCAACTGAAGATAACATCAAAGAAGCCCTAAGGTTGACAGGATGGCATAAGGTCCAGCGACGCGAAGGTGCAATCTTCTTGCCCGAGAAAGGCATGGGTCTGGATTTTGGAGGATTTGGGAAAGAGCTCGCCGTCGATGCTCTCATCGAAATATCCAGGCGTCACCAGATTGAAGACGTTCTCATTGATCTTGGTAGGGACATCTATGCGAGCGGGGGCAATGGTAAGCACAATTTCTGGCACATCGGCATTGAAGATGGAAAGAGCCCNGGAAATTGCCTCGCTAGTCTCGCTATCAGTGACCGCGCAGTGTCCTCTTCAGGTGCCTACGCTAGACACTTCATTCANGATGGGCAAAGGTACGGCCACATCATTGATCCCCGAACAGGATGGCCTACTAGTAATGGTATTGACTCAGTGACTGTAATNGCCAAAACCTGCCTAGAAGCTGGGATCCATAGTACNGTCTGTTATATTCTTGGAGCCGAGNAGGGTCNAAATTTCTCTTCAAAATCCCATGAAATTGATGTCTGTATTCAGTCCGATCAGGGAATAGAAGGGAACCCTCAATTTGAAAAATGGCTGGTTAAAGAGAGTGAAATTAAAGATAAATGAGGGAAATAATATAAATTTGGGGCAAGATTAAAGACANCATAAAATAGGAAGCATATTGGACATGAAAAATGATTATTATAGAGCGATCGAAAGTTTTGCCCTACGTGCGTTCCTTATTGCTATTGGCATTCAGTTGTTCATGGTATTAATCCTTATTTTTGGATCCGACAAAGTTGCTACTATTCATGGCACAATAATTGGAATCGAGGAGGACAGGATGGAGCAATTTAATTATGATGTTAAATTACAATTATACCTCTTTGTAAGTGTCATCAAAATTGCTGCGATTATATTTTTTGGTATCCCTTGGGTTGTCCTTCGGTTTTCGAAAGTTTTCCGAAACAAAGAATAGGATAATGAATAGGAATGGCTTCTGGCTATTGAGCAGAGCGATGATCTATTAGAATGGCCACTCTAGCCATTCCTTATGNTAAGAANTTNTACCGCTTTTCTTTGGATAAGTACAAATCACAAGCTTAATTTCAATCCATCGTAAGCGATACGAACATTCTCAGGAAGGTTCGACTCATCTCTATGGTGCATCACATCATGAGAAATATGAGTCAACCAGGTCTGTTGCGCATTCAATTCCTGAGATATCTCAACGGCTTCGGAAACAGTGATGTGTGTAGGGTGAGGAGTGTGTCTTAGTCCATCAATGATAAGGCACTCAACANCTTTTAATGCATTCATGCCCTCCTCATCAATTCTTTTACAGTCCGGCACATAACCAAGTATTGGAATATCATCCTGATAAAACGCAAAACCTATACACTCAACCTTTCCATGCTCGACGGGAATAGGAATCACTTTCACTTCAAATAAATTAAAAGCCCCTTCAATNGGNATCGCNTCGGGCTTGAAGTAACCCGGATAACGGTTCTCTCCATTAAAAATATAAAAGAAACAAGTACTGAGAGCCTCTATGCAACTGGGAAGAGCATAGATGGGAAGAGTATCATCAGCACGAGGAGTGAATCGCCTCAAGTCATCCAGACCCATNATGTGATCGGCATGAGGATGAGTAATTAATACTGCGTCCAAATTGGCTATGTCCTGCCTCAGGCACTGCTGCCTAAGATCTGGGCCACAATCAACGAGAACACTCTTCTCGTTCGTTTTGATGAGGATGGAGGACCTTAGCCGTTTGTCTTTAGGNTCNGGGGATTCACATACTTCACAAGTACAGCCCACCATAGGCACACCGACCGAAGTGCCTGTTCCTAAGAAGATGATCTCAAGTTCCTGCATAAAATGCTTCTAATTAAAGATTCAGCTTATTCCATAAGTATATAAAGNGATAAAATGCTGTTTTCTTTAATAGAAAGTTATAATGTTCACTTGAACACTTGTTTATTTGTACATACTGTAAGGATAAATTTTAGACAATGCTTAGCTTACTTAAAATCAATAATTTGGCACTGATCGAAGAGGTCGTGTGGGAAATGGGATCTGGGCTGATCGGCATCACCGGGGAAACAGGATCGGGAAAATCCATGGTCATAGGAGCACTAAAACTGATCGTGGGTCAGAGAGCTGACACCGAACTGATAAGGACCGGAGAGGATACCTGTACTGTTGAGGCCATATTTGATCTNAAAGATTGTAGTGACATCAACATAATACTTGATGAATCGGGCCTTGANCCATGTTCCGAAAATCAATTAGTCATAAGAAGAGTCCTTGATAGGAAGGCCACAAATAAGCAGTTCATCAATTGCTCGCCCGTGACTTTAAACACACTCAAGAAGGTAGGTAAATTGCTCGTTGATCTGCATGGGCCCCATGACCACCACTCATTATTTTCAAGTGAAAGGCAACTTTCGTTACTCGATGCTTATGCAGGTCTAACAGAGATCACAAAGCAACATTCCTTGGCATACAAAAAATTCAAATTCCTTCAGAAGGAACATGATGAACTCATTAGTTCGGAACGAAGTAACGAACAAGCTATTGACCTTTTGAAGCACCAGATCAATGAAATCGACGAGGCAGACATTAAAGAAGAAGAGGAGGAGGAATTGTATAAAAGGTATCAGATGAGCAGAAATTCCAAGAACTTACTGGAAACCTCAAACAAACTCATCAGTGAGCTTCATGGAGAGGAAAATTCGGTAATTGATCAACTCATGCAACTCATGCGTTCATTCAAAGAATTAGAAAAGTACGATTCATCAGCTACCGAATACACTGAAAAGTTTGAAAATGCGCTTGTTGAAATTCAAGAATTACAAAATCAATTAGAAACCTATGCAGGTAGTATCGATATGGAACCTTCAAAGATTGAGGAAATCGAATGTCGGGTCGATCTCATTGAAACGCTTAAAAGAAAATACGGCAACAGTCTCGGTGAAGTACTAAGTTTCAGAGAATCAGCTCATGAAAAATTAAATAAAACCGAAAATAGGCATGAAGAATTAAAGCGACTGGAAAACGAAATCGAGAAAGCTCAGTTAGAAATGTTAAAAATATCTGAAAAGATTACTAAAAAACGTATCTCTGCTGCACCAAAGCTCGCCAACTTAGTTACAAAGGAACTGAAGGACTTAGGATTTAAAAAATCAATATTCGAGATTTCTCTGGAGAAAAAAGAGAATCCCACTGCAATGGGCGCCGAAGGCATAGAATTCCTTTTTGCTCCTAATCCTGGAGAACCATCTAAAGCCCTACGATCAATTGCATCGAGCGGTGAAATGTCTCGCGTGATGCTTGCATTGAAGAGCACTTTNGCAAGTCAGGACGCAATCCCTGTACTGGTATTTGATGAGATAGACGCCAATGTCGGAGGAGCAATTGCACAATCAGTAGGAATCAAAATGGCGTCACTTGGAAGCAGTCATCAGGTCATCTCCATCTCCCATCTGCCTCAGGTAGCTTCTCTCTCCAAGTCTCACTATGTGGTGAGGAAAGAATTCACGGGCGAAGGACGCACACGATCCGGAATAATGAAAGTTGATGGCAAAAAAAGAGTCGCTGAAATTGCTAGAATGCTTGGTGGAGAAAAAGAATCGGCCCAACAGCATGCTCACAGCTTAATGCAAAGCGCTGCTTAAATTACGGCCAGAAGAAAGAACTGGTTATCTTCCGACCCCAGGAGTCTTCATCTTGCGTCGATAAATGGATCCTCCGCTAGCGACATAAAGATAACGAAGTCCCTCACCTGAAAATGCCAAGCTAACTACAGAATTCTTCGGGTCAGGGCCCAATATCACACCTCCGAGTCTTGCAGTAGGATCAAACATCTGGATACCAAGGTCCGAACATACGTAATAACGGCCCAAGGAATCCACGTCACAACCGTCGCCTTTACTTTGAGCATTCTTTCCACGTATCCTAAGGGACCCATAAGGAGCTTTAAAGCTTAATGCATTATCCTTATCTATTCTAAAAAACCAAATCTCTTTTTCGAGATGATCCGACACAAATAGTGTTCCTCCTTTTGGGGTCAATGCAATTCCGTTCGGCTTAAGAATGCCACTGTCAACAATCTTCAAAGCCTTCTGCTCCTTACTCAAATCAATGTGGTAAACTCTCTGCGAAAAAGTCTCGGTAAAATACAAATGATTGTCCGCAGTCACTACTAAATCGTTAGGTCGGACATTATCGACAATCACTTCCAAGTCTCTCCCCTCTCGGAGTGCACATATGCGCCGTGCCCTTCCTTGACAAATATAGAGCAAAGAATCCTTACCAAATTGAAGTCCGCTCACTCCTTGCAAGGGAGGCCCAAAATCGGAAATTTTCCCATCTAGACCGATCCTCTTGATTGGCACGTTGCTACCTGCATCTGCAAAATAAAAATTACCCTCCTCGTCAGTGCAACAAGCATCACAGAATTTCATTCCACCTGCCATCTTTTCCCATCCATGTCCAGGTGCGAGAACCATCGTCAAAGGTGTATCCTGTGACCGGCATGAAAGGACCATGCCTAAAATCATTAATAAACATATAACAAAAATACGCTTCATTAGCCTTTTGGATAATCTCTCCAGAGCCATCTTAGCATGTCAGGAAAAATCGACCCTCCATGCTTGCCGTTATGTGCACCATCACCCATCACGAACTTATAATCATAACCCGAAAATTTTAACGCAGCTGCCATTTGTCGATTCGCAAGGGGCCAATTCCCATGAAGGTTATCAAGATCATTTTCTCCTTCCTGCAGGAAAACGCGTATTGGTTTCCGCTCCGTTTTGCGAATCATCGCAGGATAGTTATGACCTCCCCTTATGTTGGTAAAACTGCCTATGTAAGATATCACTTTCCTAAATTGGTCAGGCCGTTCCCATGCCACGGTCCAAGCACAAATTCCTCCGGAACTGATTCCGCAAGTGGACCGGCCCATAGGGTCTTCGGTAATATTGTATTCTTCTTGCACCTCTGGGAGCAAGTCCTTGAGAAGGAAATTAGCATACTGATCACTTAAAGTATCGTACTCTAAGCTCCTGTTCTTTCTTGGTTCGCCGCCTTTTTTCTGTGGTGGAATGATACCCGGATTAACAAAGACTCCTATAATGACAGGTATCTCCTTCTTATGAATCAGGTTATCAAATACAATAGGAGCACGGGTATGACCGGAAAGATTTTGATACCAGTCCCCATCTTGAAAGACCATGAGGCAAGCAGGTTTAGATTTGTCATATTGATGAGGAACATAAATCCAATAATCTCTTACCGTACCGGGATAGACCTTACTGTTAGTGAATTGATGTTTGGTAACTTTGCCCTTAGGGACTCCGTCCTGAGGCTTTGAATCTTCTGAAAATTCATATCCAAAGGCCAATGAAAAGGGAACTAATGCTATATAAATAATGATTTTATTGATAAAAAATTTCATTTATGTGGATCGAATCGTAGTTAATTCACTAGAGGGAAAGAAACCCATAAAGTAATTTAAAAATCATTTATTCACTTTTTATTAAGCCTCTCTTTTAATGAATTGGTTTTAAGAAAGAAACATGTCTGAAATTAATCGGCAAATCAAAGTAGAAAAATTTACAACTCCCGCAGAAGGAGCCTCATTTTTTCAGGAAAAGATTGAGGGGCCCGGTCCTGAGGAGTTACTGGTTCGAACTCAATATGCACCAATTAATCCCGCAGACCTGAACGTCATTGAAGGAAAATATGGAAAACTTCCTCAACTACCAGCAATCATCGGTAATGAAGGGAGTGGTCAAGTCATTGAAGTGGGAGAATCCTGTGAAGGGTTTTCTGTAGGAGATCATGTCTTTTACGTTAACAGAAATGATTGCTGGCAAGACTATGTAAGAGTCAATTCGAACCAAGTAATCAAAGTACCTGAATCATTATCTCCTCAACTCAGTTCAATGCTGAAAGTGAATCCGGCAACGGCCTGGTTACTTCTCAACCAAATAGAATATAAAGAACCTAATTTTTGGATCGTGCAAAACGCTGCTAACTCCGGAGTTGGTATTGCTGTCATTGAAATTGCAAAATTGATGGGCTGGAAAACCATTAATTTTGTAAGGCGAGCAGAACTCAAAGATCAACTAGTCAGCTATGGTGCCGACCTGGTGGTCACTGACAATGATGATGGAAAAAATGAAGCCATAGAAAGAATCGGAAAAGATCAAGTAAGTTTGGCAATTAATGCTGTTGGTGGAGAGAGTGCACTTCGTATCATGTCATTACTTTCAGAGGGGGGCACTCACATCACTTATGGTGCAATGGCCAAGCGTCCCCTCAAAGTACCTAACAGCTTTCTTATTTTTAGGGACCTAAGAATTCAAGGCCTCTGGCTAAGTAAATGGCTAAATTCCACTAGTAGGCAAGTGATGGAAACGGTCTATGGAAAGTTGGCAGAGATGATGATCCATGAAAATTTGCATCAACCTATAGATTCAATATTTAGGCCAGAAGAGATTAAATTTGCTATCAAACGTTCCATGGAAACTGGCCGTAAGGGTAAGGTATTACTGGACTTTACATCTTAAAAGACCATCAATATTAATTATGGATCTCTTTGATTTCGCAGACTCCAATGAAATTGCCGAAGGAGAGCAGGCTCAGGAAAAGAACATCCTTTCCGTTAGCCAACTAACACGGAAAATTCGTAATCTAATTGAATATAGAGTCGGGGAGGTCTGGGTAGAAGGCGAAATTAGTAATCTAAGAAAACAGGCCTCCGGTCATCAATACTTCACTCTCAAAGACAAGGGTTCACAATTATCATGTGTGCTCTTTCGTGGAAACGCAGCTAAGCTGAAAGTAGATCTGGAGGACGGACAGGAAATACAACTCTTTGGCGAAGTTACCGTTTATGAGCCCAGAGGAAATTACCAACTCATAGTGCGTCAAGCACAACTGAAAGGGCTCGGGGCACTCCAAGCAAAATTTGAAGCACTCAAAAATAAACTGAACGAGGAGGGGCTATTCGACGCCCAAACGAAATTACCTATTCCAACGTTTCCAAACACAATTTGTATCATCACCTCACCGACCGGTGCCGCTATCAAAGACATACTGAGCGTCCTTAAGCGCCGAGCACCCTGGGTCAATATTGTCCTCTATCCTGTACTGGTTCAGGGAAGCAGTGCCGCAAAAGAAATTGCCGATGCAATTCATAATATAGAAAATTGGTCACAAGAAGGAAAAATTAAGATCGATACGGTCCTACTGACCCGGGGCGGAGGTAGCCTCGAGGACCTCTGGCCATTTAACGAGGAAAAAACAGCAAGGGCAATCAGTTCATTAAGTTTACCTTTAGTATCTGCAATCGGGCATGAAATTGATTATACCATTTCCGACTTCACTGCTGACATGCGTGCACCGACTCCAAGCGCAGCAGCTGAACTCATTGTACCCGATGCACAGGAAATCAGAACCCAGCTTCAAAGTATTAACAGATCGCTCTCCTATCGTGTCAGCGACACTCTGGATCGCTGGAAAGATAGACTCGATTATTTGGTAGCTAATACTCTAATTACTGAGCCTCCACGCAAACTTGCGAATCTGGAACAAAGCATTGACATGAATACGGACTCTCTCAAATCAGCCCTCATGGATTCTCTCAGGGAAAAGAAAGATTCAATAACTGATTTGGGAAACCGGATCAGTATGTGTCACCCGGCAAAGCAACTAGAGACTGTCCTNGGNCAGTTTAATATTCTNGATAATAGACTAGAGAANGTAATGCATGGCCTCATTAANCGATCAAATGAACGCTGTGAAAAGGCTGCCGTTGCNATTAAGGCTCTTGGCCCAGANTCTGTACTGGATCGAGGATTTTCCCTGACTCAGAGCAAGGATGGAAAATTAATCACCTCAACAAAAAACGTTAATTCAGGTGACAAGTTAGAGACACGTGTCTCGGACGGTATAATTAATACTACCGTGGATTAACAAATAATCTGAATACAGTGTGATTGAAATCTATTCCTTAAAATGGAATATCGTCATCCTCAGCATCAGTCTCAAATTGAGCCCCATCATTTCCTCCAGAACTTTCAGAAGAACTTTGATTGGACTGAGGATTTTCCGAACGCTGCTGAGGCCCTGATCCACCTCCACCCTCACGGCTACCAAGCAATTGCATTTGCTCACCAACAATTTTTAATTTGGTTCGNTTCTGACCAGTATTCTTATCATCCCAACTATCCATCTGTAACCTCCCCTCGATATAGACAGGGCGTCCTTTTTTAAGATATTCACCNGCGACCTCAGCCTGACGNCCCCAAAGTGTAACATCCACGAAAGTCGTCTCCTCGCGTCTCTCTCCGCCATCAGAAGAAAAATAACGGTTCATAGCCATGCCAATATCTGCTACTGCGGTTCCCTTCGGCGTATAACGNACCTCCGGATCGCGNGTACAATTACCAATAAGAATAACTTTATTTACCGATGCCATAGTATTTTCAATATATGAAAAAACGAATAAGGAAAACTCTTTTCTGGATAAAATNAATTCCGCATCACAGTCAATGCAATGCGTCTGGCTTTAATGGCTTANCTTATCTTAGAAACAGTCTTTGCTAACGGACCTGATAATACTGCAAATGAACTGCAGAATTAAGCTTCAAACGTGTCTTAAGCTTATCAATCACATCAGGATCAGCTGCAAATTGATAGTTCACATAATGGCCACCAGCCAACTTACGTGCGTTATAAGCGAATTCCTTGTGCCCGATTTGTTCTATCTGCTCTAGGGAACCGCCTTCTGATTCAATTTCACGACCAATTTCTTGGACCAATTCATCTACATCAGCTTCCCTACCAGTAGTATCAAGTACAATTACTCCTTCGTAGTTTTTCTTCATTTATTGAGTTTTCTTTTTTATTCGGTCGAGGATTCAGCCTCTCTTGTTGATTCTTTACCGGGTTCTGGTTCTCTGGACTTTCTTTTTTTCGTTTCTAAAGAAACATTAAATCGGGTCATAGCGGCAGATATTCCCTGCTCAGATATCAACTNAACAGCTAATACCGCTTCTTTNATGGATTTTTCAAGTATTGATCTCTCTTCAATGGAAAATTTTCCAAGTACATGATTACTTGATTCTCCCTCATTGCGTCCAATTCCAACCCTTAAACGAGGAAATTTCTGAGTTCCTAGGTGCGAAATAATAGATCGAACCCCATTATGCCCACCTGCGGAACCCTGCCCCCGAATCCTTAATTGTCCAAAGTTCAAATCTAAATCATCGTAAATTATTAAGATTTGATCAGCATCAATTTTATAAAAGGAAGATACCTTGCCAACGGCAAGACCGCTGTCATTCATATAAGTCTGCGGCTTTAATAGGAACTTATCGGAATCTTTAGCTATTTGTGACTTCCACCTCTTTTCATCGGCGAACTGTAAAGAGCTCTCAGTTGCTATCTGATCAATGANCATAAAACCAACATTATGTCGGGTCTCAACATATTTACGGCCAGGATTACCTAGCCCCACAATGAGTCGGGGCGGACGAAATTCAGCACCCTCATTCATGGTCTCTTTAGATTAGATTATCAGCTCGCTTCTTGCTGATCATCATTTCCTCCCTCTTTATCTTCTCCTCCTTCGCCTTCTCCTTCGCCTTCTCCTTCGCCTTCTCCTTCTTCTGCCTCACCGTCTCCTTCCGACATTGCAGCACGCGTCTCATTAACAATCGCAATTAAAACTTCACCTTCCAAAGAAGCTGATACTCCCTCAGGAAACTCAGCCGAAGCAATGCTCAAGCTGTCACCAATNNCNAATNCAGATACATCAAACTGAAGCGTTGCCGGCAAGTCCTTCGGTAAACAATGCACCTCAATATCATGTAACAGAGTATCTAATATTCCGCCTTGCTTGATTCCTACCGGTTCGCCAGTCAACTCTATTGGAACCCTAGCATGAATTGCGCTGTCTTCTTTCACCGCATTAAAATCAATATGAAGAATCTCACCAGAGATGGAATGTTGCTGAATGTCCTGAATCAACGCTAGTTTGTTAGCCTCTTTGGCACCTTCAATTTGCAAATTGACCAGTATCTGCTGACTTGCACTATTCCGCAGTATTTCTTTGATGGTATTTGCTTCAATCTGAACCGCATAACTGTCCTGAGTAGATCCATAAACGACACCCGGAATTTTACCGCCACGTCTCAAGCGACCAACAGCAGCACTACCCATATCATCTCTTTTTTCAGCCTTAAGATTAACTTGATCCGCCATAAATTGTTGTTTTTTGATATTTTCTATTTCTACTCGCCCACTTTAGAGGGGCGCAAATGTTATGCCTACTTATTGACTATGTCAAAAAGAGATGTCACAGACTCATCATTTTCGATTCTTCGAATCCCTTCTCCCAATAATGCCGCTATACTAACTACTGTGACCTTTTCGCCCTTTGCCATAGGAGTACTATCAGTGGTAATTAATTCCTCAATATTGGAATCTATGAGACGCTGATTGCCAATTTCACCCAAAACCCCATGCGAAACACCTGCATAGATCTTTCCTGCACCATGATCCTTGAGTAGTTCAGCCGCAGCACATAGTGTTCCCGCCGTTTCCGTCATATCATCAACAAGTAGCACATCCTGACCCTCGACTTCTCCTATAACATTAATTGCTTCCACTTCTGTGGCACTGACTCGTCTCTTTCCGACAATTGCAAGAGGCGCATCCAAAGCTTTAGCGTATGCATCAGACATTTTTAGTCCACCAACGTCCGGAGAAACTACAGTTAAGTTCTCTATGCCTCTTTCTCTCAAGTAACCGATTAGAACCGGAGCCGCATACAAATGATCTACGGGAATATCAAAAAATCCCTGAATCTGGCCAGCATGCAAATCCATCGTTAAAACTCNGTTTACTCCTGCCGCAGCCAGTAAATTCGCAACTAGCTTNGCTGTTATAGGAACTCTTGGCTGATCTTTTCTGTCCTGTCTCGCATAACCGAAAAAAGGAATTACTGCAGTGATGCGTTTAGCGCTGGCTCTTTTGGCAGCATCTACAGTAATTAACAATTCCATTAAATTGGAATTAGTGGGAGGACAAGTGGGTTGAATGATAAAAACATCCTGACCTCGGATATTTTCATTAATCTTAACAAANGTCTCACCATCAGGAAATGCTTTCACTGTAACATCACAAAGTGGAACCTTTAGATATTCGGAAATGTTTTTAGCAAGATCTGGATGAGAAGTGCCTGAGATTAATTTCATTACTGAATTGCGATTACCTGTTGTACGGTATCAATGCAACATAAAACCTGACAAAATGGAAGGGACTTCTTAATTAATATAAGCTGGGAATCCTTGCATGATTAAAGAAAATAAATAATATCCTATATTATCCTNGTCCGAATTAAGCTCTAATTAAAATCGGCAAACTGATCCCTAATATATGGCTCCAAATCCAGAAACGAATATGGATACATTAAAGGCTCCTAGCAATGACCCTTGGNTCTGGTGCCGGAAAAATGTAGTCGGATCCTTATTTCTGGCCTCAATCGCAGGAACTTTTGTTTATTTCTATTGGATAANACCAATTTTCGGTAATTTCCGGGAACAGTCTGTGATCGAATGGATTTGGGCAATTTGTGGTAAAGAAGAATACGATTACGGACACGGTCGCTTTGTGCCTTTCGTTATTTTATTTCTTATTTTCAGGTCCAGAAAAAAAATATTATCCTCAAGGGTTTCGAGTCAGTGGTGGGGTATCGCAGTCCTCGGCTTGGGCATTTTATTCTATATTATATCAGTCAGGACCATCCAAGCTCGTATAGCTGCAGGATCGATCCCGTTCATTATTTATGGCTTTCTTGTATTCGTATGGGGAAAACAAATCGCGAGACATTTTATCTTCCCATTAGCACTTCTCTACTTTGCGATTCCTTTACCAGGACTCATTCAAGCCACAAACGGATTGCAAATTATTGCTACTAAAATTGCTTACTATATATCAACAATATTAGGAGCGGATGTCATTGCTGGGGGCACAGAAATACAATCTGCCGACGGAAGCTGGGACGCATTGAAAATTGCCGAGGGATGCTCCGGAGTAAGGTCATTAATTGCTTTAGTATTCATAGCATCTATTTACGGATACATAACACAAAACAAAGTATGGAAACTAGGAGTCTTAATCATTTCTTCGGTCCCTCTCGCCATTCTTGCAAATTCTTTGCGTGTAACAACGATTGTCCTTATGGCTGAATTTTGGAACGCTGAATTTGCAGCGCAAACATACCATAACTTTTCTGGATTCATCTTTTTNCCACTCGGCCTATTAGGTCTGATGCTGGTCGGATTCTTTATCAANTCAGGATGGAAGAAAAAAAGTGTAACCGTTACGACAAATGTCATTAGTAAAGCAAACTCGAAAAATAGTGCCGATTAACATTAGATCTTGATGATTCGTAAACTCATAATTTGCCAAGCATTGCTCGGAATTGGACTCGGAAGTATTTATCTACTTCCAAGAGGCTATAANATTAGAGAATCTGCAATCATAATGATTCTCCCTAACACTGTCGATGAATGGTTTGGTGAATCCATGGAAACGAGCGAAGTGGTAATCAATGCTTTAGCCGATGACACTAATTATGCACAGTCCCAATACAAAAGACGAACCCCGGGAACAGAGGATAAAATAGACATCACCAGTGCTTTCGTTGTTCTATCAGGTGATGATATGAATAATAGTATACATCGCCCAGAACGTTGCCTAGCTGCACAAGGTTTNGAGATTCTTTCTTCAGAGGAAATATTAATACCAATCAACGAAAAATATAATGTCCCCACTAGACGCCTGCTCTCAAAGCACCTCAGGACTGGGGTAAAGCAAATATCTTATTATTGGTTCACTGGAGCTAAAAAAATTACTGCTAGCCACTACAATCGAACCTTTACTGATATATTTGATAGACTCACCACAGGAACCAATCAAAGATGGGCATTTGTCAATATAACTAGCCCAATCATAGAGGATAGAAATGCTCACCCTTTTGCAGTGCACAGCATCGAAGAAACTGACCAGCTAATATCTGAATTTATCTCGAATATTTTCATTCTAATTCATAATGAGGACCAGCTCGGCGCTGATTGGACCCAATCACGCTCATGAAATTTTTTCTTAAAAAATTATTCCGCCGCCCTGAATTTCTTTTCCGACCAACACAACTATTCCGCCGTATCCTATGGGAAATAAAACGGCCCAAACAAATTTTGACTGTGAAATTGCCCTGGGGATTAATAATGAAGGTTTCTCCAGATGACCGGATCGGAGCTTCTATTATTAAGACGGGCACTTACGATACTGCCGTTTTAGAGTGCCTCTATCGACTCACTGACGAGGGAGAAACTTGTCTAGACATTGGAGCAAATTACGGTCTCATGTCTGGCCTCTTGGCCAAAGCATCAGGTCAGGACGGCCAAGTAATATCATTTGAAGCTCATCCAGAAATAGCCAATGAATTAAGAACTATTANAGAGGAATGGAAATCGAACCNAAAAATCGCCCCCATACAAATTGAAAATTCCGCAGTATCGGACCAGGTCGGTCAAGCAGAACTGACTATCCCAGAAAATTTTCACTCAAATCAAGGGTCAGCAAAATTAGCAGAAAACAAGTTGGGAATCTCGGAGGCAAAAAATATTAATGTCCAAACAGTTTCCTTAGATCATTATTTCAAGGGATCAGATCAATCGATCGGAATCTGCAAGATCGATATTGAAGGACATGAACAATCTGCTCTTTTGGGAGCAAAAAGTTTACTNGAGAGTCAGAGAATTCGNGACATCATCTATGAGGATCATGTCGGTTACCCTTCGAGCGTGGGAACGTTCCTTGAAAGTTTTGGATATAAAATCTTTCTTATCAGAAAGGGTCTTTTCAAACCTCTATTGATGGATCCGCGGACACCCACATACGAACTCCCCAATTACTTAGCAACACTTTCTCCACAAAGAGCCGAAAAACGCATTTCATCCATAGGGTACAGNGTGTTAAGATAAAACTGNTGGTTCTCAANAAGGNTTCCCATTATTTTCTTAGTTCAAAGGATGCAGGTTCAGGGAAAAGATTTGACATAAATTCCTTGAAACGGCGAATTTCAGATTCAGGAATCTCAACTCCTCTCTCTTCCTGTATACAAAATGCCTTGCTTCGTAGGGATTGAACCCGCTTAACAACTTTTTTGTTAATATCAGGAGAGGATCCCCAACGAAACATATCCTTCTCTAATAGCCTAGGGGGAACAAGGTCCGCTTCTTTCTGGTAAGAAGCCGCATAGGGAATCAAAAAGCTATGAATAGCAACCATTTTTGTAGAGCGGAACCTTGATGAACGAGTCTCTTCCAATGCATCAGGAAAAGTATTCTCTGCATTTTTTAATAATTCCTTATTATGGGCATAAGGACGATGCATCACAGTTAACCGGGCACGTTTAANAAACATTTTATCAAGTAGCTTATTAGCATTTCTATGACCTGCGTAGTCACCCTCTTCTTCGGGACTCGGTACACCTTTGGGCGATAATGCGCGCCCTAATCTAACTCTAAGAAGTCCATCAGATGTAAAGAATTCATCCACACCCATATTACGATGCAGGAAAAAATCATCGTTAAAATAGATGAACCGTTCGCTCAGGTCTGGAATATTGAAAAAATAAGATTCGATCGCTTGAGTATTATAGTTCGGATAATGATTTCCATCAGTAATTATATCTTTAGCTTGAATCACACGTATCCTAGGATGTTCTAAGTCTAACCAGTCAGGGACCTGACCATCCACAACGATATGAATATACCTGACTCCACTCAAATGAGTGTCCACTGACCGCAAAGAATAACGTAGCTCATCAAGTGTCATTTTTGGAGCAACCGTTTGTAATTCAATGCAACAGTAATCATCTCTCTGTTCTGATCGCAGAACCTCATCTCGCTTAGCTGACCAAACAGAATCACTCGGATCACTCCACAAATACACAACATCTATGTCCCAGACATTTTGTCTTGGACCGCGCCGATACCGAGTGAACAGGTGTCGCAATTCGGCGATTCCTGAAACTATCACTACCCGCAATATTTCATAAATGCGAGCAATGCTCTTTTTTATACTGATCAACAACGTCTCTACCTAATCACACGGGCTCAAAAAATATCTAGTCATTTTCATTCTCATTAAAGCAAATCAATTATTAATTCTNGGGCTCCTTCAGACTCATCAACANATTATTGGCACTTCTGAGCCCATCATTTGCTTTATGGCCAGAGGGGGCTCCTTCTACAAAAAATTGGGGCACCGCAATAAATTTTGCTGCGGCCTCTTTGGCTTCAACGTACGCAGCCCCCAAATAGCCTCTACTTGCAAAGAAATGCGCCAAATCAAGTTGATAAAGAGCCAATTGCTCCCTCGGTTCATACTTTGTNGGTGCAATCTCAATGGCTCGTTCAAAATGTGATTGAGCCTTCTTCCAGTGCCCCATGCTGTCTGCAGGATTGGAATGCCACGCAAGAAACATCTCACAGCCTCCGGCACCAATGTTTGCTTTCCAATCCAATGAATTGATGCTAATGACCCTCCGAAAAGCATCGAGCGCATTACTGATATAGCCAATACGTACTATGGCGGGAATCTCAGAATTTTTCTTCTCATAACGGATTCTTGCTAGCTCATTTAGCGGTTCTGGATTTAATGAATCCATTTCGGAAGCCTCGTGTAAAAACGAAAGAGCCGCGGATGGATTGTCTTTTCTCAACTGATCTTTGGCCTTTTGTATTAACCACGAAGAAGGACCCATGGTCCATGCCATTGCCAAAATTGACAATCCGCACAAAACTGATAACCANACAGAAATTGAAGAAACAACAGATATTTTCCGGTTNNAATGACTCGAACCTGCCATAATGGATAAACAAAATATTATGGGTATGCCAGTAGCAAAGAGCCTCACATGAAAATCAACACATGCATGAACGGCATGCGCCGAAACGACAGCAATGGATCCAACCAACACCGCGTATCTTAAACGGTCCGATTGNTTAACATTGCCATCGCTTATAATTGCATAATCTCTTACTCTCCTAACCGCACAAAAAAAGTGAGTCCATATTGCTAGTATAACAAGAATAAGGCCAATTAGTCCATATTCTGCACCCTGTTGCAAATAATCATTATGGGTAAAACGAGGATCCCTCTGATGGAAAGGCGCATGGCTGGGCCGGTACTGCAAGTACTTGTATTGGAACGTTCGTGCCCCAGTCCCAACTAATGGTGACTCCATNAATTGATCAACGGCTCCTGCCCTAAAGTTCGAGCGTGATGAATCGGCAAAGAAATCATCAACTGAATCAACACGTTCACCAAAACCTTTAATCATCCAGGTGCCAGCTATCAACAAAACACAAATGGTTCCAAGAATCATAAATGCTATCTTGCCGGTCATTCTCCACTGCTTNTTTATTATTCTAGAGTTAAAAAACAGGTAGAATCCGAACAATATTGCAAGCCCAAATGGCAAGGCAATGAAACTGCCTCGGCTCTGGCTGATAACAATGCCTGAAAGAGAAATTATGAAAANAACCGTGGCCGGAATCCGGACAAGACGTNCCCGGCAAAACAACGCAATAGATGCAGCCATAATACTTACGATCTGCATAAATCCTGCAAAATGAGGGCTGGCATTATAAAATCCACTCGGTCTCTCAAGCTGCCCGCCAAGACCGACCCGATCATAGCCTGGTAGAATGTGGAAACTCTTAAATTCTAGTTGATAAATAGCCACACACACATTTGCCAACCCAAGTAGGAAAAAGAGACTTATAATGATAGTCCTATAACTTTTAGTATTGGTAGCATTAAAGAATATATAAGTGCCAAATAAAACTAAAATCAGAATGATGTCCAACCTGCCAAGATAATAAAACGGAGAATAAATGGCACGCAAAACCATATAAACGAATAAAACTAAAACTGAAAGATGACAGGCGAAGGATGAATTCTCAGCCCGACCTCTATGGACCAATGGAAGAAACAAAAAGCCAACGCTCAACAATAAAAGGCCCGGCCACTGGAACACAAGCTTGACGCCAGTCCCAAAAACAGCGAGCCAAAGATAGCCAAATAGAATGGCGCAAAAAGGAACAACTTTAATCATGCTGTTGTATCTTCGATTCATTCAAAACACTTTCAAAAGCCTGCCTCATAGAGGAAATAAAAACTTTCTTGGTGTATTTCCTTTGATAGCGGTCCTGAGCAAGAGAAGCCATTTTTTTATAGTCATTCTCATTGTTTATTAGTTCATTTAAAGCAGAAGAAAATTGCTCGCATGATTGCACATCACAGAGTCTACCATTTTCACCATCGACCACTAATTCGGGTATTCCCCTCCAATTAGTTGCAACGATTGGAAGACCGAAAGCCATAGCCTCAATGAGAACTAATGGGAAATTTTCTGACTCGTAAAATGATGGAAAAAAAAAGGCGTATGCCTGCCTATAAAGTTTCCACTTATCTTCACCAGTAACGCGTCCATGAAGAACAACATGATCATTAAGGTTCAATCTTGATAGCTCTTCTTTAAACTTGCTACGCGTATGTTCCTCCTGCCATGCGCCGGCAACATCAAACACAAAATCCGCACCTAGATTCCGCAACTTTTCAGCCGTGCCTATGATGTCCATAACGCCCTTACTTTTACGTAATCCCGCAACAAACAAAATTCTTCTCTTTCTATCCTTATTCGAATTGGATCTTTGTTCTGTATCAGAAACATCAAGACCATTTGTAATACAAATTCTTCTCTTCGCAGGAAAAAATATATCCTCGTGTAGCTGACTCTCAGATATCTCAATGCCAAGAGTTGCATTATTGAAAGCGAGCCTTGAAAGAAATCTGAGCGGAAGACTAAAAGATGCAACGTACGCAGGAAGACCACCCGCATGATAATGAAAAATGGTATGCTTAGCTAATGGCCGGACAAGCAACAAAAATATCACATCTCTAATGATAGGGATACGGTTAGGGCTCGCGGGAGGATAATAAAGACAGCACGGACGGTTCTTGATGAGAATAATCCAAGATTTTATTATGAGCGAAATCAAATGGAATATCTTTCTGAATCTGAAACGGCCAACCTCTGATTCGCTGTTGCTATAGGCCATTCTCAGGCAGCGAACCTCTAAACCTTCCCATCGTTGATCGAACAATTGCTGCATAGCAATCGCCTGCCCATGATAAGGTGGCGGGGTCTGGCCAATTAGGAGAATGGAATTCATAGAAAGACGATATACTGTTAGCTTAATATGAGATTCTTACGGGTTAACTTTCCTGGCCCCTTACTACAATATAGGATTTTGGNAACAGGAAGAACCNCTCAGTTATNATTCTACAACCAGGGAACATTTCTTTAAGCTCACTCTTAGTCATTAGTCTGACATCATCAACTTGCGCTTTTATTTCCTCCTTTGAGAGTTTNACTCCAGCAAAGCGTTGACGAAGCGCAAAGAGTCTAAAAAGCGAATACTGATATTTTCTTGGGAACCAGTGAATGAACAAAGCAAACCAGTGTGGTTCAATGGGAAAAAATTTAGAAGGAGTTTGNATCCATAATTTCTGGCCAAGGCGAAGAGCAGTACGTGCAAANAGTTTCTGCCTCTTTAAATCTCCCACATGTTCAATGACGCTATTTGAGAAAACAATATCGTAAGAATTGTCCTTCTCATTAACAAGGTCACAACAGTCTCCAGCGCTCGTCTTTATTCTGGCTACATATTCGTCCTGATCGAACTCCAATTTATCTAGATTCACACAATGGACTTTCAATTCTATGGCGGATTTCTTCCAAAACTCGGGCTCCCCTCCCAAATCAATAATTTTTTCTTTCGGCTGCGGATTCAGTTCGGTCAAAAACCTAGAAAACCTTTTATTACGAAATGCAGGGATTTTTTCATAAATCCACGGCACTACGCCTTGCCAAGTCCGATCATCCTTCATGCTAATACATTCAAAAATTCGCTCTTATTTCTATATCAAATAACCATCAACTCATCTGTCACCGCTATAAGTATCAATNCCATCATAGCCGCCAGGACTATNTCGCCTTTGACTTCATTGCAAATTCTCCNTCATTCAGCATTCCTCCATCAGNTAAAGNGTCTGGAACCTCCTGAAAATCTTCCTCTTCAGCAAGACCATCTGCCTGCCTATTCATCACACAAAGAACCGCAAGCATAGACCAAAACGCCACTGCCGCATAAGGTGCTTCAAAAGTGGATTGGAAAAATGCATTGATAAATCCAGCCAAAACAAATGCCCAGACAAAAGCAAGACCAGGATCATTTTCACCGACCGTTGCCCTTAACCTCATCATTCCTAGCCAGAGTTCCCTAACAATCAATATACANAGTGGTATAAAAATCATCAGACCAATGATGCCCAATCTACCAAATATAGTAATCANAATGTTATGCGGATATCTCGCAATTAGAACATCAGTATTATGTTCTCCGGTTTGAAAATAAGTCGCATGAAATTTTGTTGATATGTCTGATCCCAAGCCAAGGCCATACCAGGGATTCTCCCTCATCACATCCTCAATGACCATCTTCCACCANGTAAACCGCCAGTCCACATTCTCTTGAGCAAATCGTTGCTTTCCACTTCCTATACCAGCTATATCAAAGGACGAAAACTCTTCCAAAAACCTATTAAAACGACCGTCCCTGTCCTCAATTACGCGTGACTCCACCAAAGAAAAAATNAACACAGTTCCTAAGACCCCGGCAATNAAACCAACGACCAAGAGGCGCCAATGACCNATGACNAACANNGCANCAACNAGAGCAAAAAANGCAAGATAGAACACNGCTTTTCCCTGAGCAAATAAAGGCACCGTACAGAAAACCGANGTGAGCAGATAAAGTATCTTCCATAATCCACTCGAATGGAGATGCTTAAAATAGCAAAATGCTGAAAATCCCACACAAACAGGTATCAGAGCATCAATTGATGGCATTATCAGAGGAGCGCCCCGGACCATTGTCCCGTAAAANACTTTCTGCTCCAGTCCCGGAACNAGCAAGAAAGTAGTTAGNATGGTTAATGCTATTCCTGAAATGATAGGAAGCAATTTTAGTAAATATTGCCGCGTTGGCTGATGCAACATGGATGGAAAAACCAGAAAAAAGAATAAACCATAATAAACAGTAGCCACATCCTTCATGAGAAAGAAAAAATCAAAGTAGCGCCGATCAATTAAGAGATGGGCAAAACCATAAATTTGGAACAACATCACCGGGACAGTGAGCGGGTGCCTAGGAAGCACATCATTCTTACCGGCCAAGCATCTTATCAAATGGAAACCCATCAATAATACCAACGTTGCCTCTCCAATGAAAAGAATTGAAACGAGTCTTTGATAAGCGAACCCCTTTCCCCCAACAAAATAACACGCGCAGACAATTGCGATGGCCCACCCTTCAAATCGATAGTGCTTTCCAACAACTGATACAAGAACCGCAAAGACTGTGATCCCGGCAACGGCAATAGCAGTGCCATAATTGCCATTCCCAACGGCCTGACCGGTCCAGAGCGCGATCACAAGACCCACGCCCATCAAGAGAATAGCTTTAATGTTCATCTACAATTATCAAAATATGTTCTTAACAATGGAATACTGATAATATGGTTCAGCGCATTCAAGGCAACCTTTCCATCCTGATACGATAGACCGACTTGCCATGCAATCCATCTAGTATTTTCGCACTAAGGTCACGGCCATCAATACTTTGGTCAAAATTGATTAACGTCTCCCAACTATTATCAGGATTTAATCTCTCGAGATTAATTCTATAGTAATAATAGCGTGACTTTAATATATTGTACCACATTTCCTTAGCCTTACCGCTCACTTCCTGAACTCTCATTCCAGGAGCATCTGTCTTATCATATGGATCACCGCCCAATATGAATTCTATTAGGTTAGAAACATTATCTTGATCCGGNTCCTCNTCTGCATCGTCAATCCCGACACCAAGTCCTAAATTCAGTTCCCACGAATCATGCATTCCGTCCTCATCAATGTCCGTCCATTCGACCGGATCAGTCCCGTTCAGATACTCAGAAAGGTTATTTATAGAATCGAAATCAAAGTCCTCCAAAGAATCGTCCCTAAGAACATTCATTCTATTCTTCGATTCCCAACCGTCCGGAATTCCATCAGCATCTGTATCATTAAGAAATGGGTCAGAACCTAGCAATATCTCAGATAAATTGTTCAGGCCATCTGAATCCGGATCATCATCCGCATCATTCGCCAAAGGATTCAGATTATTTTTAACCTCATCAGCATCAGAAATTTTATCATTATCCGTATCAACGGATGCTATGTCTGTTCCATAACGAAACTCTTCAAAGTCAGTGAGNCCATCAGAGTCAGAATCATTTTNCATAGCGTTTNTGAGGGGATCCCATCCATTATCAATTTCCCATNAATCGGAAAGAGANTCCATATCAGAATCAGCATTCTGAGCCAAAGTANTGTTCAGAAATTCATCTAAGTTTTTCAAACCATCTTTATCCGGATCCTGATNCGAATCATTCAACAACGGGTTCAACTGGTTTAAATATTCCCAACCATCATTCATAAAATCACCATCACTATCGGCCCGATCTGGATCTGTTTTTAATTCCATTTCTTTCACTGAATCCAAACCATCAGAATCGATATCTATGGCCGAATCGTCTCGCCGAGGATTCCATCNGTTCGACAGTTCCCAAGTATCGGTTAAACCATCGCCGTCCGTATCAATATCATAAGGGTTCGTCTTATTAATATATTCCTCCAAATTGGACAAACCATCAGANTCAGCATCTCCTTGCCCAAGTCCGACAGCCGCATATTCCATTTTCCACCANTCCGCAATCCCATCATCACCCGCATCATCCATTAGTNCACCTGTGGATTTATATTTGCCCAATAGCATGGCCTCAACTGCTTTTCTTTCGGCATGCTCCAATGGCCGGTTATAAGTCAAGATTTCAGCATGTTCAGATCCCTGAGATTGCATTCCTCCAATGTGCCCAACCCACAATGGCTCGGAATTGAAAACGATATGGCCCTTGGCTCTTTCCTGCTCAATGCCATCTAGGTATAGCCTGCCTTCTTTCGCAATGTCGTTATAATATAAAGTCATCACGACGAGCTCCTGATCAAGCAACTTCCGGTAAGAGCCTACNGAAATTGGATTCTCTGACTGGGTAGAATAAAAATGAAGATGACCTTTNTCGAGNGTTAAACGNAANCCGCTCTTTCTCCAAATACTGTTTCCCATCAATGCAAATTTATCAGCACTATCAACAATCTTTTTAACTNTAAAAACATTAAATAATGTCCATCCCTCACTCTTATTCCCTAATACGTCAGCCATTCCGGACTTTAAGTCTCCTGAACTGAAATCAAAAAGAGGGTATCCATTATAAGCCTCATTATTAATTACCGGCGCGTCATGATTAAAGGGCGTATTCATTTGTTTATTGTTCCGCCGCCAGTCCTGCCAACTAGATACTTTTCCAGGGTACTCAGTCTTGACTGGAGCACCTGACTTCAACCACATAGTTAAACCCTCTTCTGGAACATTCAGCTCCAGTTGGTCNGCAACTTTTGGGTTGGTGTTTAATTCATATTCTTCAAGATTAGTAAAACTGTCATTATCAGGATCTAATAAGGAATCTTCGCGCAAAGGATCCAACCCATTCTCCACTTCCCAACCATCAGGAATACCATCCCGGTCCGTGTCAGCTCTTTGTGGGTCAGTAGAACTCTTATACTCTAGAATATTTTCAAGACCATCAGAGTCAGTATCAGCACCTGCATCTGCAAAGTTCCAATCTAGCCCATTAAACTTCTCCCAANCGTCTGGCAATCCATCAGCATCTGAATCATTATTTTNATCAGAAAATGTATTTAAAAATGGACCCTTAATCTCCTCATAAGTGACGCCGNTTGTCTTGCTGATCAGGTCATCTAATTCAGGATTGAATGGATTAAAAAATGAAGAGTGTTTACCAATCAGAAGACTGTCGANGTCCTGGCCTCGGTCCTTCCACTCGTTCCAATTCAGAAATTCTATAATGAAATCTTGCTCCCTTTCACCCTGACCGTACCAATGAAAGTTNCCGCGGGTAGGCTTTCCTGAGAAATAAGTATTTTTTTCCCATAAATTACCAGCCTTAAGAAAATCAGCATATTTGTTCCAGCCGAATGAACCATACTGAAGACCATTATAGCCTCCATTGGGCATGACAATCACATTATTATGAATGTGATTTCCTTCTGCAGTGTGTTCACCGCAAACGCCATCAGTGTATTGCGGGCGGAACTGATTAATTATAGAANCTCCCCCGCCTCGCGCACCATTATCAGGAGAAGCCTCAAAGTAATTGTGATGAACGTTAGCATTTTCCGCATTCTGTATAACAAAAGGAACACCCCACAAAAGACCTCCCCTTGGATTTAACCCATTCCATCGCAGAATATTATTGCGAATTTCACACCCACAACTCAACTCATATATCAATCCTTCCCAGGAATTAAACTCGCTCAGATTCTCCTCAAACAGATTCCCATTGGCATTAATATCAAACCAAAAACCTGGGCCTATATTATGATGNGCATAATTACGCCTNANAACAGTATTGGTAACNCCGGGAACTTTGCACCCGCCCCTCGCCCAATCTCCAGAAAAACCTGCCCAGCCATTGTAGCCAAACTCACATAATTCTATAAGTGTCGCATCACCTCCATTATGCAANCCNGCAAGCCCATTATAATTGAAAGNTGAACNCCTTATTGTTGAATTGCTGGAAATTTTGATACCGATGCAGTGGCTCCCCGAAACGGTACACCCTTCGACTAATGCTCCGGGACCCAACTCAACTGCGGGATCTAGATCATAAGTTGAATAATTCTCAAAGCGGACATTCCGCAATGTCACCCCTCGCCCCATCGCTTTCAAACCGTAACGACACAATCCACTCAATTCCAATTCNAAACCGGAAGGATNAAAGCCGATATATATCTTATCTGCCTCGTAATCATAAAACCAATATTTACCTTCTAAGAGATACAAAGAGCGACTCATCCTCTGTATAAGAGGAACATCATCACAAAAAAGATCATGCGGATAATTGGCTCTTTTCTCCCAGACCCTCGTCTCATCATCCAATGGCGGTATGACTTTGGAATGCGGCCCCTCATGAACCCAATAAGGATCTTCATATTTCCAACCGGTCAGAAGTTCAGCACCCGAAAGAACAGCTCCATCCTCCCCGACTAAAGTGTCACCAGCTTTCAAGTTAATCTCATNACCACGGTGAATTCCAGTTTCTAAAAGAAAACTAGTTCCCTTATCTTGCTCGTTTATAATCGACTGTAAGTCTTTACCAAGAGGNAGNCTAANAACNTCACTTAGAGCAACAGACTTGGTAAAGCATGAAATTAATACAAGCTGAAAATAAAATATAAATNCTTTATTAAGTTTCAATTTCACATCATTTAATCTTAAGAACTTGTTTAAAAAAGTTCACTCTTTCTGCCTCCCATCTTTCACTACTAATNTATGGAAAAACTTCATTAGTTTGAACTCTANGCCCTCTAATTCTTTCAACAAAATCCATTATTTTCTTTTTGNTGTTAANTAATGAACTAGGTTCGTTAGGTAACTCAAGAAACCANNCTGGTGACTTNTGATTAAGAAAAGCCGTGTCTTTATAAGGCACTATAACTGGCAAACCAGCTGATAAGTATTCCCTAAGCTTAAGAACGCAAGCCTCATTCATGCCATTTTCATACAGGCCTGCTGATCCGATTCCTGCTACTGCATTTTTAAAGATCTCCAAAAACTCGTCTTTCTCCAGAAAAGGATGAACTTTGATATTTTCAGGCAGCTCAAGATAACCCACATCAAACCCCGTAATTAAATCAAATTGAAGTTCACCTACAGATTTTTCTGCTAATTCAATCAAATTATCTAGGCCATGCCATGGCTGTATACCTGAGCTTATAAAAACTAATCTAGGAATGGAAATCTCCTGAGCCGAATAATCAATTGGTTTTTGCTCTTTATCAAGTGGAATAGAATTTGGAATATAGCAATGAGGTTTATTCCATTTATCGTATTGGCCCAATTGAAGATATTCTTTACAAACTGAGACAAAACCTGAACAACATTTATCAAATTTTTTGTAAGTTAATAGATAATACCAGTATCTAATTTTCTCTATCCAGTTCTCTCTGGATCGCCTCCTAAACTCACCTTGGAAAAAAGTATTTATTTCAATAATAGTAGGAATCCTTTCCATCAATCGGGCCAAAGGTCTTTTGTGAAACTCCCAACGCAAATAAACTATATCCGGAGTATACTTTATAACCTGATCACAAAGGTTAGTATAAACTTTACGATTCTTAAAGGCAGCAAAAATAGAACTCCATACACGATCTTTTTTAAAAAAGGTAACCCCATTGACAGCCTTGATAATCTCCTCGGTAGCACAAAAAATTTTTACTTCATGGCCCAATTTTTTCCATTCGCGTACTTGCCTCAATACCTTTCTGGTGACTCCGTCATTATGACCAAGGTTCCATGTAATTATATAAGCTATTTTCATTCTCTAACGGAATAATGAACGAAATAAGATCTATTTCTGAAACAACTCATTGATAGCTGAAACGCACCGAGGAGCCGAATTTCCATCTCCATAAAGTGCCGATTTAAACGATACCTGATTTGTCTTTTCAACGGCAGCAAGAATAAGTTGAGCATCAGACCCAACTAACTGATTAGCGTTATCATCGAGTGTCTCGACCCATTCCGTTTCTTCTCGCAAAGTTATACAAGGCTTATGAGCCCAATACGCTTCCTTTTGCAAGCCGCCCGAATCAGTAAACACACGCGAGGCCCCATTCATAAGAGCTGTCATTGATAAATAACTCAAAGGCTCACAAATAATAATGTTATCAGATAAAAAAACATTAGCCTTGGCTATCGCATCGCGTGTCCTAGGGTGAACAGGAAAAATCAAGGGGGTTTTTATTTCATTTAGAGCTCCAAATATTGAATCTAATCGTGATTTTTCATCAGTGTTATCAGCGCGGTGCAAAGTCAAAAGGTCATAAGCCTGCTCCCAATCAAAGCCCTCAATTGAAGGTAAATAATTTGAATTATTCTTAACTATGCTGTTAGCAAGATTCGCAGCATCGGCCATCACATCACCGACCATCATGACCCCATCATTGATTCCTTCTTTTGTCAAATTTTCCACAGCGGTTTCGCTAGGACAAAGTAAAAGAGATGAGACGTGATCGGTCAGTATTCTATTAATTTCCTCCGGCATATTTTTATTATAGCTACGGATACCTGCCTCCATGTGAGCAACAGGGACGTGTAACTTTGCGGCCGCGAGGGAACCTGAAAGGGTTGAATTCGTGTCCCCGTAAACTAAGACACAGTCCGGTCTCTCTTTTTCTATGACATCTTCTACAGATTCTAACATCCTACCAGTCATGCGACCGTGCGACCCTCCGGAAATTGCAAGATTATATTTTGGCTCTGGTATATTTAATTCATCAAAAAAGACTTGAGACATTTCATAATCGAAATGCTGCCCAGTATGGACCAGAATTTCATCCGTTCCCGCCTCAATCATCGCCGCACTGACGGGAGCAGCTTTAACAAATTGAGGCCGGGCCCCAAGAACTGTGACACATTTCATTGTAATTATTTAAGACAAAATCTTTACCGAAGCTTCGACTTTAATTGTTTATATATGTGAAGGCAATCCTCACGAAAGAAAACCGCCATCAGAGCACTCACTCCACAGGTATAAATAGAACCTTTGATTATACCTGAAAATAGTGCCGATCTAATCTCAAAAAGATCACTTAAGTACCAAGTACCCAAAGCCACTACACCGGACACTGTACCCACAGCAAAAATATACCGATAAGGCAGAAAAGCGCTCCACCTAGATTCAACAAATTTACTACAATGAATAATGCAATAAGGAACAACAAAAAACCAAACAACTGCCACAGTTCCCCAAGCAGCCCCAGACATACCAAAGTGTCTTACCAACAGATAAGTAATAACCGTGTTCAAGATAAGAGTAATAATTGCCCTTAGAAGAACAAGGTGCGTCTTTCCGGCACCTTGGAATAACATACCAAAATAAGCGACCCTCGCTGGAAGCGTTAGCATATAAATTCTAAAAGGATCAGCACTTTCTTTAAAACTTTCTGAATAAAGAACCACCATTAATTCCTCAGAAACCAAGTAAAAGAGAAAACCCGCGGGCAATAACAATAAAGCCACTCTCTTTACCATCAGTTTCCACAATCCTAGAGCCTTAGATTTATCCTTATTGCTAAATGCAGTGACAATTTCGGGCAACATTACTGAACCTGCAGCAACTGTTATCGCTGATATTAAAGGAACTTCCATAGCCCCATTCACAAAGACCGCATACTCCTCAGTGGTACAAAATAAGGACACTATCACTTTAGCAATAGCCAGAGCCATGCCCTCTATCATTGCACCCAGACCAAGAGGAACCGCATACTTTAATTGCTTATTAACACCAGCAAAAGAAGGCAATGCAGACGCTCCTCCGCTTTTTGCGGTTGCCTGCCAAATAAAACCTATTCCAATAATCGATCCCGCAAAACATACCATTGCCTGAACACTCAAAGAAATATTCACCGAAGCATATATGACAACCGATAGGACAACTGAGAAAGCCATGAATATTCTAAAAAATGCTGTGAATATTGCACTAGTCTTGGCCTGGCCGACTGACACCAGAGCAGATGAAATGAAGAGCAGAATTAGAGTCGCTGGACCGTAAAGCGCTAGCCAGGGAATGGTCCGCTCAAGATCCGGATTGCCGAACCAAATAGGTATAAACATAGGACCTATCGTTATGCAAAACAAAGCAAACAATAACGCACTACCCAATAATGCAGTTAGTCCATTAATTAAAATACTCCTCTCTTTACCTGGGTTCCTTGGAACAAAATAAAAAGTCGCCGCCGGCAATCCCAACGCTAACAATGGTGCTATGAATGTGAAAACAAGTAAGGTCTGTTGGTACGTTCCATATTCCGCCTTTGTCTCCAATACACGTGAAAGTGCCACTGCAACGGCAAGCGTAGACAGTGTCGTAATTACCTGTGAAGCAGAAAGGTATGCTGTCTTCTTAATACGAGACATGGATGTTTGATCTAAAAAACCAAGTGATAAAGTCTCCTAATCAATTGGCTCAACAAATTTAATGGGGCCTTCTAACGCGCCTCGATCTCAACAATCTGGAAATTTTTATTTGCCGTGTTGAATAGACCAAGAACCTTTATCTTTCTTATGCTGGCAGGAGCAAAATTATGTTTCTGCCAACCGCTAGAAGGCTTTTTCGAATGATCAGATATCATCTCCCAATCACCTCCTTCACGACGTGATACAAAGAGCTGGTAGGCATATTTCCTTGATCGATCCTTGTCATATAAGAGAAAATTTATCTCCCCAATCTTATGGTTCTTTGGAAAAGTAACGATGAACTCGGACGGGTAAGATCCCCAAGCAAAGCCTTCGCTACCACTATGTCTTAAATCACCATCAATTAAGGATTCAGCAGATTGAAAAGCCTTAGCAGTTGCACCCTCGGAGGCAAGAGCATAATCAACTTTGCCTGCCTTATCACTCTTTGTATCGCTTCCTTCATTTCCATCACGCAAAGCAATCCTCTCACGGAACGATTTTAATTCATTTTTTGCGAGTAGTGCCTGATCCAGTTTAGATGATTTTGTGAGTCTAGTTACAAGACTAGTTAATGCTTTTTCGTATTTGGCCTCCCAATTTCTAATTACAGCCAAAGATTCTCTTTTGAATCTGGATGAGAGTGCATTCAATTGGGTGGGAGAATCAGGTAATCCGACTAGAACTTCTGTGCCTTTAACCGAAGATAAGCGTGTCCTTTCTTCTCTAATCAATAAGGCATCTTCGAGTTTCTGGCTCTGAGCAAGAGTTTTTTCCAAATTAAGCAATGATTGAAGATGCCGCTTCATGAGTGGGCTCAGAACTTCATCAATTTTTTTATTAAATCCCGCCTTGAGCCGCTCAAGGTCTGATTCTTGGGCATGGCCTCGAATTTCAATCCCAGACATTATTAACAATGTCACAAAAATTAAATTCAAGGTCCTCATAATTAAAATATTATTACAACTAGTAAATCTCGCCAAGCATTTGATGAACTATTCCTAGATATTTTATTCTAGAATCAGCATCATTAATGTTCATCAGCATCTCGCAAAGGGTAATTACGTAAATTCAATAGCTGCAAAATTGCTCTTATAATGAATAATGGATTATTTTTTAAGTATCGCCTCCAGAGCCTCTTAGGTTCTTTACAAAGTCTATAGAACCATTCCATTCCACAGGACTGTAACCATGATGGCGCCTGAGGGATTAATCCGGCATGAAAATCAAAAGCTGCACCCACACCAAAAAATATTTTGGCGCCCTCAAATGAACGATCGCCTCCTTTGCCAAACCTTCCTAAAATCTTACTCATGAACTTCTCTTGTTTTGGTGTACTAAGACCGACCCAAACACAATGAGCTCCAGAAGAATTAATAATATCACGAACACTCCTTTCCTCATTCTCGCTTAGGGGTCTAAATGGTGGAGTATATGTCCCTACCACTTCTAATCCGGGGAATTTTTTTGTTAATTTATCTCTTAATTTTTCCGCAACACCTTCTCTGCCTCCAAAGAAAAAATGACGGATCCCATTCTCAACAGATTCAGAGCAAATACGTAACATTAGATCAGGACCATAAACTCTGGAGATGCCTTCATGACCGAGAATTTTTCCGTACCAAACCATTGGCATTCCATCCGGAGTATTCAAAAACGTATTATTTAGAATTTTTTTAAATGAGGAATCAGATTGCGCTTCAGTAACACCATGGACTCCTGTAACACCCACATAACCTTGCAATTCAGATCGTATCGCAGCATGTATAATTTCAGATGCCGTGTCCAGATTGATAGGGCTAATACCTACACCAAGTACATTGACTCTTTTCTCAAGACACTGGTCGTCGATTGCTAGTTTTAAATCTTCGTTCATCAAATTAATCAAGCTACCGCCCCCGGTCATTCATGCTAATTTCTGCAAGAAACCGATTCACTTTCTGATATAAGGAAAAAATCAATTATTTCCTATTAGTGGATATGCATCAGTGAACATCCAAAGAAAGGACTGGATTCCCCTTTGCTTTCACATCTGCTATTGAAACTTGAACTTTATTCACACGCCCAAGAAAATCTAAAAGAAGCCATACCCGCTTATCTGAATGACATAAGTCCGCGACAGCGCCACGCATTCCCTTAAATGGCCCAAGGCAAATCTCTGCCTCCTCACCAATGCTAGGAATGATCTCAATGCTCTTAAGGTCTTTTCCTCCAATAGTTTCACGCAATTGTGAAATTATCGAATCGGAAACCGATGCAAATTCATTACCAAATTTAAGAACATTCAAAACAGCATTTGAATAACTCACTGCGCGTAAATTTTTCTGGGCACAAAAGTAAGCGAAAATATATCCTGGAAAGAGAGCCTCAATAAAATCAACCTTTCCTCGCGGGGTCATTTTACGGAATTTTAAGCGAGGGCAATAAGCTTCGATCCCTAGCCGCTCCTTGAGCACATGCGCCGCAATGTGCTCAGACTTTGGCTTAGTCCTTAAAACATACCAACGAGCTCCAGATGAAATTTGATTATCCATTTTCACACCATTGCCTATAAATCATACCTGTGTAGTCCTCCCAAGAAATCTATTCACAATTTTTAGTAACATTCCGCCCCTGCGTCGCCAGTTTCCAATCCGTCTTATTCGTTCTTGGAAAAAATCTGCATTCGGTGATATATCATTCTTCGCCATTGCCTTCAGTTCGTTCAATCTGATAGCAACGCTTTCAAGATTAGGATTCAATTCACCTTTTATGAATCCGTTAGCTAGCTTCTTCAACTCAGCAACCGCCGTGAAATGGTCCCTCCGGTCTCCGCTCACATATACAGGTTTCACTGCTCCCAAATTACGAAGAAAACGCAAGCCTTGACTCACTGATCCTTTGGAAATTTGTAGCTTCCTTACGATAACATCCAAGGCAAGAGGATCAGGTGAAATAAATAAAAGGCCATAAATTTCCCCAATGGACTTAGGTAATCCCAAAACCCTAACCCCATTGACAAATAGAGCTATCACTTCTCTTTGTATTTTTTCGAGTGGCTCAGAATCCTTTGATTTGTTAGAAAATTGTTCAGTGTCCTGAACCTGGACTTGTGGAGTCGAACTCATAAAGAAGGTTCGTAAGTTACCCTCTTAATCATTTTGTTCAATTTTTTTTGAACAAAACTATAATCTCCTTAATTTCCCATCCAATTAACTAATTTTTCGCGTAATTCTAAGGTATTCAATACTGAAAAACGTGATCCCATATCCAGTTTGACCGCGTTTCCATTATCCATTTCTATATGCAATTGAACTAAAACCTCACCTGGGTGCTGGCACAAAATGGAACGGATCTGCTGTAAATCCTCTGAGCTGTGCTGTCCCGTTCGAAGATATAAAGTCAATGTCCCATTTTGAAGATCCTCATTCCTCGCGTTCGTAAAATTTGTATTAACCGAATCGGAACTTTTGCCACTCTGATTTTCCATTAAGGCTACATCAGGTTTGTCTAGGATACGGACTCTTTCCGCAGTTAATCTCTTAGCATCAGATCTAGAATCAATTTCAACTTTAGCCTGCAATTCAATGACTGAACCAACTTCTAGTAATTCATTTGATCTTTCGAAAACTTCGGGCCAGACCATGACCTCAGACTGCCCGGTAAAACCTTCAAAGGTCAGGATCGCAAATGGCTTCCCCGCTTTTTTTGTATATCTTCTATCAACGCCAGCAATCCGTCCCATAAAATCATACTTGCGCCGTTCTTTGAGATCCTGCAATTCTGAAAGTCTCTTATATTTCTGTTTGTTAAAAAGTGGCCTATAAGAATCTAAAGGATGTCCCGTAACATAAAATCCAAGTAACTCACGCTCTGAAGATAAAATTTCCTCTTCGGTCCAAGGTTCATATTCAATTGTATTATTGGAAGATAGATTGACAGGAGCGGAACCAAAATCCATGTCCTCTGCAAAGAGTGAAGTTTGGCCCGCAATTCGATCCTTTTGAGCAGTAGAGGCTGCGGCTATAATTAAATCAATTCTGGCAAACAAATGAGCGCGCTCCTCTCCAGAAAAATCAAATGCCCCGGCCCTAGTTAGAGATTCTAATATCTTCTTATTTATTGTTCTTGATTCTAGCCGCTTAGCAAAATCATCAGGTGAAGCATATTCTTCATTCTTGGTTCTTTCTTCAATCGCTAAAGCCATGGCTACACTACCAACATTCTTAATCGCTGCCAACCCATACCTGATACTCTCCTCACTACTATCTTTCTCATGACTAGGAGCAAATTTAAGTTCGCTCTTATTGATGTCAGGAGGTAGAACTTTTATCCCCATTGTTTTGCACTCCTCGACAAATACCGCAATCTTTTCAGTATTGTTGATTTCATTTGAAAGAAGGGCCGCCATGAATTCGACTGGATAGTTTGCTTTTAGGTATGCAGTTTGATAACTAATCAACCCATAAGCAGCGGAGTGGGACTTATTAAATCCATACCCGGCAAACTTTTCGAGTAAATCAAATATTCCATTAGCCTGCCCTTCTGGTATATCATTTTCCCTCTTACAACCCTCAACAAATACATGGCGCTGCTTTGCCATTTCTTCAGGATCCTTCTTACCCATAGCCCGGCGCAAGAGATCAGCATCTCCAAGACTATAACCGGCCAAGAGATTGGCAGCTTTCTGTACTTGTTCCTGATAAATCAATATGCCATGAGTTTCTTTGGACACCTCCTCAAGAAGAGGGTGTAAATATTGAACTTTCTTTTTACCTCTCTTCCTATCAATGAAGTCAGGAATGAGTTCCATCGGTCCTGGCCGATAAAGTGCGATTAGTGCAATGATATCTTCAATACGGTTAACCCCGAACTGCTTGCACAATGAAACCATTCCACCCGATTCCAACTGAAAAACTCCACAAGTTTCACCGGCATTAAGAAGATCAAAGGTCGTTTTGTCATCTAATGAAATTTCAGATATATCAAAATTTGGAGCTTTTTTTCGGATCAGTTCAACAGCATCCTGTATCACAGTCAGTGTTTTTAACCCTAGAAAATCCATCTTAAGCATGCCAAGATCAGTCAGTGGTTTCATCGCATATTGCGTCACTACTTCACCTTCATTGCCTCGGGTCAGAGGAACATGAATGTCCAGTTCACAATCGCCAATTACTATTCCAGCGGCATGAATGCCAACTCCACGAGTGAGGCCCTCAAGAAAAACAGCATATTCCCATAGTTGCTCAGTTGCTGGTTCATTAGTGATGGCCGCCTTGAGTTCAGGATTTTTTTTACGTGCTCCTGCCAGAGTAATTCCCAATTCGGTAGGAATCATTTTGGCAACCCTATCAGCATCACCATAACTCCAACCGAGCACACGACCCACATCACGGACCACACTCTTTGCTCCGAGAGTACCAAAAGTAATAATATGAGATACGCACCGCTCTCCATATTTCTGACGAACATATTCAATGACTTCAGGCCTCCTCGTTTGACAAAAATCAACATCCACGTCAGGAGGACTTACTCGCTCTGGATTAAGAAACCTTTCAAAAATCAGACCAAAACGAATCGGATCTAGATCCGTAATTTCAAGCACATACGCGACCAGTGACCCTGCCGCAGATCCTCTTCCAGGGCCCACCGGAATACTATTATCTCTTGCCCACTTGATAAAGTCCCATGTAATCAAAAAATATGAAACGAAACCCATTCGTTCCATGATTCCGATTTCATAATCTAACCGTCTCCGAAGCTCTGCATCGGTCCTGGCCCTCTCTTCTCCGTACCTAGCAACAAGACCCTCTTCACACAAATCACGAAAATAGCTTTCTCTGGAAACTTGATTTGAAATCTCATATTCCGGATACCTCTCTGAACTTGTTGAATCCAGTTCCATTTTAAAATCAACCTTATCAGCTATCTCAAGCGTATTATCACAAGCGACAGGAACCTCTTTGAATAATTTACGCATTTCTCTGGCAGTCTTAAAATAGACTTCCGGTGAATATCTCATTCTGTTCTCGTCAAGGACCATCTTTCCAGTCCCAATACAAATCAGAACATCATGGGCTTCATGGTCCCTTTGATTAAGAAAATGCACATCATTTGCAGCAACGGGCTTTAAACCAAATTCACCACAAAAAGATAAAAGTTGCCGGTTGCACAAACGCTGCTGATCCATTCCATGGTCATGCATCTCGAGATAAAAATCATCCTTGCCAAAAATATCCACAAACTCAGTCAGTTTCTCTCTGGCAATGTCCAATTGTTCTTGTTGTATCCAGTAGTTAATCTCTCCGTTAATGCATCCACTCAGACAAATAATTCCTTGTGAATATTTATCTAAGAGCTCTTTATCAAGCCGTGGCTTATAATACTGCCCCTCTAAATGAGCTTGGCTGACCAGCCGTACCAAGTTCTCATAACCATTAACATCCTTGGCCAGAAGAGTGAGGTGGTGCGCGTTAGGCAAGCCTGGCACTTTTTTCTTATCATGCATAGATCCGGGTGCCAAATAGACCTCACACCCAATGATCGGTTTTATACCTGCTTTCGTGGCTTGTTTATAAAAATCAATTGCACCATACAGATTTCCGTGATCAGTCATAGCAACTGCTGGCATCTTACATCTAAGGGCTTTACTCATAAGATCGCCTGTGCGAACAGCCCCATCGAGTAATGAATACTCTGTATGAAGGTGCAGATGAACGAATGAATCAGACATTATAATTACAAGCCGAAATAAAAAAGACTCTCATTAGGTACTAATAAATGGAGGTCCTTCTAGCAAGCCTGTTCGTCCAGAACGAAAAGATTTTCAGAATCACAAACACCTACCACAGTCTCTACCCCAGTAATTTAGTAGTCATGTGAAATGAGTGAATATGAAGAACTTGTTTTTGTATCCATTTCTGCCCCTAATTCACCACCAACAGACATAGTCATATCAATAGAACTATTACTTTGAACCACTGTCCCCAGTTCAGGATCAAATAACATAGTGCCGCTTATTTTTGAATCTTTAAACGACACTAACCCTCCCTCTCCATCAGTATCGGCAAGTCCCTGAAAAACTATTTCTGCAAGTTTTTGCCCATCATGATTCTTCGGCCCTTTGTATGTATAATCAATTGTCATCTTCATTTCACCCATTTGCTGCATGCTCAACTCCTGCCCATGCTGCCACTTGGCACCAGGCTCAACAGCCTTTTCAGGAAAACCAAAGTCTCCTAATTGCTTGAGCATGTTTGCGATCTCTTTATTTCCTAAGGCCCCGATTCCTCCGACTGCTGGTGCACCGCCTTGCTTGATTGCATCAGAGACATTTATAAAATTATCATTCTTATCAATTTCGGCTTCAAACTTCTGATTAGCAAAATCTCCTAAAGCAGTTTTTAACAAAGCACTCTGTTTTTCTGGGTCTTCAGAATCATAGACCATGTTTTGACCAGCCATCGACATCTCCATTTTTACTTTACTAAAATGAACGCTCATCTTCTTATTTCCCGAAGTCGCCTCAGATACATCCACATTGAAATCCATAGACATTTTAGTTTTTGAACCTTCCGGTCCTGCTAAAGGAAGTTCCATTTGACTGTCCGTTGTCTGGCGAAAAACATAAGACTTCCCTCGAATCCACTTTGCTTTAAGCAAAACGCTCTGCCCATCAGCGCCCCAGGAGCCTTTAGGCTTTGCGGAAAATGACTTTTTATTCTGATCCTCTGATTCGTTTTGCTGGGAATGCCCAGACGTCTGGTCATTGGATTTTGAGCACCCAGCTAGGGCTAATAAACCAATCAAAACGGAAATAATAATATAAAGTTTCATTTATATGCGGAAATTTAGAGGTCCAAATTAAAATCAATTAGGATTAACATAAAACCTTTAAAGGGAAAACGACATCTTTTACTTGTTCAAATAATGCACCTTTGAAGCAATAACACCCTTTAATTCATTAATATTATGCGACTTTTGATAAGCCGTTCATAATATGATTTCCAAAAGAAAAAAATAATGGATTTGGCATCTTATTTTTCAAGTTGGCACAAGATCCGCTTTATTGTTAATTTCAATATAGAATTCCCAGAAAGGTATCATCAATTCCTTGGCACCATCGATGGGACCAACCTTACCCGACTATAATAAAATGAAAAAAGTTGAAGCGATAGTTAAGCCATTCAAACTCGAAGACATTAAGGAAGCTCTATCCGAAATAGGTATACAGGGCATGACCGTAACTGAAGTGAAAGGTTTTGGTCGCCAAAAAGGTCACACTGAAATATACCGCGGAAGCGAATACACAGTAGATTTTTTACCAAAGGTCAAACTTGAAATCGTAGTGGATGATGAACAAGTAGATGGAGTCATCGATAAAATAGTCTCAACTGCGAATACAGGAAAAATAGGAGACGGAAAAGTCTTCGTATCACCTATCGAGGAGGCAGTGCGAATCCGGACAGGAGAAAAAGGACCAGACGCAGTTGCTGTAAGTTAATTTAATTAAATCGCAAAGACTCTCTCCGTGACCGGAGAGAGTCTTTTTTTATACATCAAAATTAAAGGATTCGAATTTTTCCATCTTGCGTATAGATTTGATTCATTAATTGCTAATGAGCGAAAACACTGACTTTCCTGAAATTCCAAGAAGAGAAATTCTGGTCCAGTACCTCGGAAAACTGCTCTTGGCCCGGGGCATTGGATTACCTAAGCATGGAGAACCATGGCAACTAGTTCAAATAACAGAGCCCGCTGAAACAGGAACCATCAACGAAGTGCCCATTATGGCATTTGAAGTTTTATTCCTAACTCCTACAGAAAGAGAGTCAGGAACATATGTATTCACCAATGAATCTAATGAACTCATTGGTGCAATGTATTGCACCACATTCATCAGCCCCACCCAAGCCACATGCATGCAATCAATTTTCTCTAGCACCTTAGAGGATTCTGAACCATCCAGACCTAGTCCTAGCAAAGAAGAACTATAAATTTAATCTGGGAAATACATATTGTCACAAACTTAGCAGTGCTTTCGAAATGAGTTTAATGATGCCAACTTTTAGTATCAAGTTATGCATTGCCTTATTTGTATTGTTAGTAAATACATCTGGAGAGATTGATGAGCTTAAATCTCAAACCAAAAAAAAAGCAGTCCTTCATGTATCGGTAGTTTCACACTTCGATCGCCCTTGGGCAATGGGCATTGACGATTTGGAAGCATTTCGAACCCTAACTAAGAATCACCCAAAGATGCGATGGACGCACCTCTATAATCCTGTGGCCTACACACAATTGACTCCACATTATAAAAAAATGGAATCTTTCGTAAAAGAATGTAGAGACGATCACGGAGCAGAGATAGGAGTTCATCTTCACATGTACGAAAGTTTGTTAAAAAAAGCAGATGTGAAATTTCGAAGTTCTCCAAGTATGAATGCTCAATCCGCGGAAAAGAGCTACGATGATACAGGGTACAGTGTGCCTATGACTATTTATTCGCGCAAAGAAATCGATAAGATTCTAAATTTTACTTTAAATACATTTAGAGAAAGAAAACTTGGAAGGCCCAGATCATTCTGTGCCGGGTTCTATGCTGCCAGCACAGAACTTCAAAAAGCTATAGCCGCTAATGGCTACCATATAAGCGCAGCCGCTTTTCCTCCTGGTAATGAATTTGGGGCCAGGTATGCCCCCTCGTGGCATGAACTTGCCGGTTGGGATAAGACCGTTACCGTGCGCAGTCGACCTTACAAAATTTCAAAAAAGTCTATCTTACCTACTGGCAAAGGCCCCTTCATCAAGGCCTTGGATAATAAACCGCTTATTGAATTTCCCCAAACATGCAAAATTGATTGGATGGTTTCATCTGAGGATATGAAAACAATATTCAAAGAGCACCTGAAATTCTGCTCAGATGGTCAGATGAGTGCCGTTTGCCTCGCCATTCATGAGAATAACGCGGCGCAATACTTAAAAAAATATGACGACGTATTAAATTTCATAGATGAACAGATTCTTTCTAACAATAAAAAGGGGATACATATAAGGTATTCGACCCTTTCCTTTATAAGAAAAAGTTTTTTGGACAACGAAGGGACAAATTAATGCAACTGGCACGTTACGAGTTGCAGTGCTCTTTAAAATCTCTTTAGGATAACAAAATGAAAGAGTGGAAAATATTATCAGTAATATCCGTAATTATTATTTTTCTTACGACTAGTATCCAATACACGAAAGGAAACGATTGGGCACAATGGCGCGGCCCAAACCATGACGGCATTGCTGATCCAGACCAAGATCCTCCCACAAATTTCAGTTCTAAAGAAAATGTTCTCTGGTCAACTAAGATCCCGGGAAGAGGTCATGGCTCTCCAACCATTTATGGTGATCGGATATTTCTAGCAACGGCAGACGAAAAAAGAAAAACACAAACTCTATTGTGTTTGAATCGATTGACTGGAAAAGAAATATGGAGCAAAGAAGTGCATCGGGGAGGGTTTCCGGAAAAATCCAACAAGAAAGCAAGCCAAGCATCTTCGACCCCGGCCACTGATGGTAAATTAGTCTATATAAATTTTCTCAATAGAGGGGCAATATACACAACTGCTTTCGATTTTAATGGTAATAAAATCTGGCAACAAAAGATCAGTGATTACATTCTTCACCAAGGTTTTTCCACGTCTCCCGCTATATATAAATCTCTTCTAATAGTCTCTGCCGATAATAAAGGCGGCGGTGCTATCTGCGGCCTGAACCGCAAAGATGGCAAGATCGTTTGGAAGGTAAACCGCCCAAAAGAACCCAATTACACATCTCCTGTAATATATAAACTTAATGGTAGGGACGAACTGATCTTTCAGGGATGTAATTTAGTGACTAGTCTCGATCCGAACACAGGTAAAAAGTTCTGGGAAATATCCGGATCAACTACCGAATGTGTCAGTTCGATCGTGACGGATGGTAAACGTGTCTTTACGAGTGGCGGTTATCCGAGAAATCATGTCTCGGCTATCGTCGCTGACGGCACAGGAAAAGTGGCGTGGAAAAACATTAGCCGTGTATACGTTCCTTCAATGATCGTCAAAGACGGTTATATCTACGCCGTGATGGATAATGGAAATGCCATTTGTTGGAACTCTGAAACCGGTAAAAATATGTGGAAAGAACGTCTAAATCGAACCACCAGTGCATCTCCCGTGATGGTCGGCAAAAGAATCTATGCAGTTGACGAAAATGGAAACTTCTCAGTTTTTGCTGCTGATCCTAAGAAGTTCAAAGTCATTGCTAAAAACAAGCTCGGGGATCAGGTATTTGCAACGCCTGTCATATGTGATAGCAAAATTTTTGCGAGGGTTGCCGTAAATGTTGGTGATGTTCGACAAGAAGTTCTTTACTGCATTGGTAAGAAATAATAGATCCTAAGCAATAATTTCCTTAACAACCTTACCATGCACATCAGTGAGCCGGTACTGGCGGCCCTGAAACTTATAAGTTAATGATTCATGATTAATACCCATTAAATGAAGAATTGTAGCATTAAGATCATGGACATGGACCGGGTCATTCACAACATTATAAGAATAATCATCTGTGGCTCCGTGAACGTGTCCACCCCTGACTCCTCCGCCAGCCAACATCGTTGTAAAGCAACGAGGGTGGTGATCCCGGCCACCATTCTTTTCGGGGGCCTGGGCATAAACAGTCCGGCCAAACTCCCCTCCCCAAATGACCAGAGTATCATCAAGTAAACCTCTCTGTTTTAAATCAATTATGAGCCCCGCCGTTGCACGATCAGTGTCCCTACATTGTCGCGGCAAGTCCTGCGAAAGCTTAGAGTGATGATCCCATCCCATGTGGAAGAGTTGAATAAAATTCACACCCCTCTCTGCAAGGCGCCTAGCTAATAAACAATTTGCCGCATAAGTGCCGGGTCTCTTCACATCAGGCCCATAAAGATCAAGAGTACTTTGAGGCTCATCCGATAAATTCACTAATTCAGGAACACTGGACTGCATCCTGAACGCCATCTCATATTGTGAAATTCTTGATTGGATCTCAGGATCACCAATTGCAGAGGACCGCTTTTCATTGAGCGATTTTAGGTCATCTAATATATCACGTCTCACTGAAGAATTAATCCCGGGCGGATTCGATAAATAATATACCGGGTCTCCAGAATTGCGTAACTTGACTCCGGAATGCTCGGTAGGAAGAAAACCTGATGACCAGAGCCTACTGTATAATGGCTGAGCGTCGGACGAACTTCCACGAGAAGTGAGAACCAAATACTTTGGCAAGTTCCTGTTTACAGATCCTAGCCCATATGACATCCACGAGCCAATACTTGGCCTACCCGCTAGCTGAGAACCTGTCTGAAAAAATGTAATTGCAGGATCATGATTAATGGCCTCAGTGTGCATAGACCGGATCAAGCAAATGTCATCAGCCAAAGATCCAATGTTAGGTAACAATTCACTGAAGGAAATGCCGCTCTGTCCAAATTTACTGAAGCTGTAATTACTCGGTGCAAGGGGCAATGATTTTTGCTTTGACGTCATCGTTGTAATGCGTTGCCCACCCCTGACTGAATCCGGTAATTCCTTTCCACGACTCTTCTCTAGCTGAGGTTTTGGATCAAACAGATCGATCTGCGAAGGTCCTCCCGATTGAAAGAGATAGATGACCCGTTTGGCTCTTGGTGCGTAACTCTTATAATCTACATCCCCACCTGATCCCTGAACCTCATCTCTTAGTAAACCGGCAAGCGCTATCGATCCAATGCCGTGAGCAGAACCGTGCAGAAAAACTCGTCGGTTTAACTGATCTTGCTGTCTGATAATATTATTCAAGATTCCCATTTGACTCCTACGATCACTTATTAATTACTTCGTCAAGATTCATAATCAAATTTGCGGC
>PAPL01000017.1 GCA_002708885.1 Verrucomicrobiales bacterium
GAGTGAGACCGGGAGTGAGTCAGTGGCGTCGGGGAGTCTGGTGGCGGAGGCGACACAGGCTGAGAGTCAATTAACCGAGTCGGGAGGAGCCTCTGAGGAGATGGCCGATACTCCTGACCTTGCGTCGGGTAGTTTGCCTGACCTTGCGCTTGTGGAGCCTGGGGCTCCGAAGCTTGAGGAGGTGACCGGTGATCCCGGGGCCCAACAGGCTGATCCTTCGGAGGATACTTTTGAGCCTGGTGGAGGCGTAGCGAGTTTGGAGACCGTGCAGGAGCAGGGCGGAGCCGGTTCTGACAGTGCGGTTGAGAGTGAGAGCGGAAGTGAGTCAGTGGCGTCGGGTAGTCTGGTGGCGGAGGCGACGCAGGCCGAGAGTCAATTAACTGAGTCTGGAGGAGCCTCTGAGGAGATGGCTGATACTCCTGACCTTGAATCAGGTAGCTTGCCTGTATATGCGATCAGTGCCCCATTATTGCCTGATTCATTGGAATCGGATCGTAGGGAATTAAATAGTGGGGGCTTGACTGATCTTATTAAGAAGCACCGCGGCAAGCCATCCCTCGATACTATTAAGCAGATGGGAGGTTCTGATGGGACCGAGAAGGCAATCATTGCGGGCATTGAATGGTTATCTAAGAATCAGGAAAAGGATGGGCGGTGGGACACGAAAAAGTTCGCTGCCGAAGCAAACTATGATGTTGGTGGAACTGGTCTGGCCTTGCTCTGTTATTATGGTTGGGGTGCAAGACATGACCGACCAGGAAAGTATCAGAATAATGTAAAGAGGGCCCTTTTCTGGTTAATTAAACAGCAGAATAATGACGGAAACTTAGCGGTGTCAGGGAAGATGTATTCTCATGCTATCGGCGCCATTGCTCTTTGTGAAGCGTACGGTATAACCAAGGATCCCGAAATTAAAATTGTCGCAGAGAAGGCCATCAATTACACCATAAATTCGCAACATCCTCAGCGTGGAGGTTGGCGATACAGGCCCGGTCAGGACTCTGATACATCAGTGACGGGCTGGCAGTTCATGGCTTTACATAGTGCTCGGATGGCAGGAATCGATGTTCCAGATGAACCATTTGAATTGGCTCGCCGATGGTTGGATTTTGCTGGTGGAGGTGAGCATGGTGGGCTTTATGGCTATAAGGGACCTAACGAAATTTCTAGAGCAATGGTCGCTACGGGAATGTTTTGTAGGCAACTTGATCTGGTCCCGCCCACGGATCCGAGGATGATTGAAAGTGCGCAACTCTTAAAGAATAACCCTCTCAGACCGGTCAATCCGGATCTTTACTACATATATTATGCTACCCTAGCTTTGTATCAGCATCAGGGGCCTATATGGCATGACTGGAACAATAGATTAAAGCAAACGCTTCCTAGTATCCAGAACAAGACAGGCAAGAACGCAGGTAGTTGGGATTTGAGTCGACTCATGACCAAGGGCGGTGGTCGTGTGGCCAGTACCACATTGGCGATTCTTAGTTTGGAGGTATATTATAGGATACTTCCAATGTATGGTTTTCGCGGGACCGATGGCCCTGAAATTAAAGTCAAAAAAGGCGAATAAGGTGAAAAGAATTCAATTTTGGCTTTTAAGTTTAATTTTCTTATTTGTTCTATCACCTTTTGCACAATCAAAGGTTAAGAATGTTCTTTTTTTGATTTCCGATGACCTCAAGGCGAGTGTCCTTGGTTGCTATGGGAATGAGGTATGTAAGACCTCAAATATAGATAAGTTAGCGGACCAGTCCCTTGTCTTTGAAAGGGCCTACTGTCAGGGAACATCATGTAATCCCTCGAGAACTTCTTTGATGCATAGCCGTTACATGGGCAAGTCCGATATGAATCTCGGTAAGTTATTTAAAGATAATTCTTATTATTCTGCGCGTGTAGGTAAAATCTATCATATGCGTGTTCCCGGTGACATCATTGCCGGGACTGACGGTTTGGATATTCCGTCTTCGTGGACTGAGAGATTTAATTCCAAAGGGCTCGAGGCACATACTCCCGGTGATTATGCCTGCCTGAATCTCAATATTTTCACTAAAAAACTTGAAGGGCGTCAATCGACTAGAATGCCCCATAGAATGTTTGTGACGGTCAGTTATGATGGTGATGGTTCTGACCAGCCTGATCATAAGACCTCGACCAAAGTAATTAGTTTGCTAAGAAAGCATAAGGATGAGCCGTTCTTTTTAGCTGCGGGGTTTGTTAGGCCTCATTATCCAATGGTTCAACCTAAAAAATATTTTGATGAGTATCCTTATGAAAAGATGAAGTTACCTCCACAGTTTCCAAATGATCTTCAAGACATCCCTAAGCAGGGTCTAGCCTCGACGAGATCCGAAACAAACAGTATCGGTAAGTTCCCTGACAACCAAAAACGCATGTGGTCTGGCTACTATGCTTCGACTCAGTTCATGGATGAGCAAGTCGGCAGAATATTGGATGAGTTGGAGAGGCTCGGATTAAGAGAAAGTACCGCAGTTGTTTTTACCAGTGATCATGGATATCATCTCGGAGAACATACGTTTTGGCAGAAGAGCAATCTTCACGAAGAGGTCCTGAGAGTTCCTCTCATTATTTCTGTTCCTGGCATGAAGTCGGGACGGACACGATCAATGGTGGAGTTAGTTGACCTGATGCCGACCTTAGCAGAAATTTGCGGTCTCAATGTTCCTCCTTCGTGTCAGGGAAAAAGTCTNTTGCCGATTCTAAAGGAACATTCCGCTTCAGTGAAGGAGGGTGCCCTTTCATTTCATAAGGGGGCGATTTCATATAGGGTAAATGGATGGTCCTATACCCGATATAAGGGAGGGTCTGAGGAGTTTTATGACATGAAGGAGGACCCTAATCAATTTTTCAATCTTGCATTTAAAGAGGATAATAAATACGTATCTGAACTGAAAAAAATGAGATCCAAGTTTGATAAGAGACTCAAGAATCTTGGTCTAAAAGTTGGAAAATAGGACAAAAATAAGTTCTAAAAGGATGATTTAAATAATTCTGGTAAGGAGTCCCGAAGCTTTTGAAGAAAGTTCATAATATTTTAGGAAAGTTCATGGTATATTTGTAGTATTATTCTTATTATCCGCTGCCAATCATGAGTTTATTTTTTCGTTGGAATCTGGTTCCCCTGATCATTGCATCTAAGGCTTTGATTATTTCTCAAGTTCACTCGGCTCCTAGTGAACCGGTTGATTTTGCCAGAAAAATTTTGCCGATACTTTCCAATAAATGTTTCGCCTGTCATGGGCCTGACTCCAAGAAACCTTCGCAACTACGACTGGACTCTTTTGCCGCGGCTACTGCGGACAGGGATGGAGTGAGGGCAATCAATACTGATAAACTTGAGGAGAGTGAGATCCTGTTCAGAATTCATGACAAAGAAGATCCGATGCCTCCCGATGATGCTGAAAAGCAACTAACTGAGGATGAGCGTGAATTATTGAGCCAATGGGTCAAGGGAGGAGGTCAGTACGCTAAGCATTGGGCCTTCGTTCTTCCTGAAAAAGAAAAGGGCAAAAAGAGCATTGATGATTTTATTTCTGAGAACTTAAAAAAAGAAGACATTGCTTTTGCACCCGAGGCTGAAAGGTCAGTCCTTGCCAGGAGNGTGGCATTAGTACTGACTGGTCTTCCGCCAGAACCTTCTCAGCTTTCCAAATTTTTGGCTGATGATAGTCCCGGATCCTATGAACAATTAGTTGATTCGTTACTTTCGAATCCTCGTTATGGTGAGCACCAGGCACGTTACTGGCTAGACGCGGTCCGGTACGGTGACACGCACGGACTTCATTTGGATAATAAGAGAGGAATATACCCATACAGGGACTGGGTAGTTAAAGCATTCAACGATAATTTACCCATTGATCAGTTCATTACTTGGCAACTCGCTGGCGATTTGCTTCCGAGTCCTACCCTTGAGCAAAGAGTGGCTACAGGTTTTGTACGTATGAACCCAACTACTGCGGAGGGAGGTGCAATACCAAAAGAATTTCAGGCCAAGAATAACTTTGATCGAACTGAAACATTAGGAACTGTGCTTCTCGGATCAACGATGACTTGTGCTCGTTGTCATACGCATAAATATGATCCAATAGAGCAGGTAGAATATTATNAACTCTTTGCTTTCTTCAACAGCACTTCAGAAGGCTCGATGGATGGAAACCGATATGAATATGCTCCAGTACTAAAGGCACCAGCAAGTGGTCAGGACTGGGAGGCTTGGAGTAGTCTTGAATCTGAAAGAATTGCGATTCTAGAAGAGGGAATCAAACTGGCTGAGTCAATCCAAGGATTAGACAAGAATGCTTGGAAAGGGTCAGATAAAAATGCTCGTTTTGCTATGATTTTAGATCCTAACGGTTCCTGGAAGGGGCACGGCCTCCATTCGCGTGCCATTGAATTAAATAAAAAGACTGGAGAATTACAAAAGAGATTTACCACTACCTTAGTTACGGAGGATTTAAAAAAACCACGCGAAACAAAAATACTTGAGCGCGGGGAATATAATCTTCCTACCGGCGATCCGCTTGAGCCTGGCGTTCCTGCTGTCATGGGATCCTTGCCAAAGGGTGCGCCAAAGAACCGGCTCGGTCTTGCCCAGTGGTTAATTTCCAGTGAACAACCACTCGTTTCAAGGGTACTCATTAATCGAGTATGGCAACGAATTTTTGGTCATGGTTTGGTACGGACTCCTGAGGACTTTGGTTTGCAGGGAGAGCAGCCAACGCATCCGGCCTTGCTTGATTGGTTAGCTGTTGAGTTTCAGGAAAGNGGCTGGGACTTACAGCACATGTTGCGTTTGATGGTCAATAGCAGAACCTTTAAGCAGGACTCGAAATGGCGTAATGAGGTTCAGGACCCTGACAACCGATTCTTTGCTAGGGGCCAGAGTTATCGGCTAGATGCTGAAGTGATCAGGGACATAGGGCTCTGGGCAAGTAACCTACTCGATCCGACCATGGGAGGTGAGGGAGTCAAACCTTATCAACCAGCGGGTATGTGGGCGGCTTTGATGCATCCGGCAAGTAATACCAAGAAATATGTGAGAGACAAGGGTCAGCGCCTGTATCGACGGAGCATTTATGTGTATTGGAAACGGACCAGTCCTCATCCGATGATGACGCTTTTTGATGCCCCTGTGAGGGAGTCAAGTTGTGTCATGCGGTCTAGGAGTAACACTCCTCTACAGTCACTTGGTCTTCTCAATGAAACTCAAAGGATTGAAATGTCACGAAAACTTGCTGAGCGTTTGATTTTAAGTTCCAATGACGATGGTAGACGATTGGACTTTCTTTTTGGGCTTCTCAGTTCACGCAAGCCGAGTGATTCTGAGAGAAAAGTTTGTGAGGATTTACTGAGGAAAATGAGGAGCCGTTANGAATCATCTCAAGAAGATGCGACTGCTCTCATATCCCAAGGTGATGCGTCCCGAGACGCAAAGATTTCTCCGACTGATCTTGCTGCCTGGACGCAACTCACAACAATCGTTTTGGCCAGTGATGTGGCCATCCTAATGTACTAATTTTAAATATAAAGTTCGATGCAAATACCTGATCCTCTTCGCGAATTTGATCTTAATTTAACTCGCCGACAACTCTTTGGGCGTTCAGCTCTTGGTCTTGGAACTGCGGCCATGGCTCAAATTCTTAATGATCAATCCTTTGGTTTGGATAAGGCTTCATCAGCATCTCATGGGGGTCTCCATCACGCGCCCAAGGCCAAGCGTGTTATATATCTTTTCATGAGTGGTGGACCAAGTCACCATGATTTATGGGATTATAAACCTAAGATGCGGGAAATGTTTGGGCAGGATTTGCCGGACCATATCAGAGATGGTCAACGCATCACTGGAATGACAGCCGGACAGAAGACGCACCCTGTCTGCCCAAGTAAATATAAATTCACGAAGCATGAAAATAATGCTGAAGGGGTTTGGGTCAGTGAGCTTCTGCCCCATACGGCAACAGTGGCCAAAGATATTTGTGTTGTACACAGTACATATACTGAGGCCATTAATCATGACCCTGCCATAACTTATATCCAGACTGGGAGTCAAATACCCGGACGTCCGAGCCTTGGATCATGGCTGAGTTATGGTCTTGGTACGATGAATGAGAATTTACCGGGGTATGTTGTNATGCACGCGAAGACCAGATTTGCAGAGCAGAGCCTTTTTGGTCGGTTATGGGGAAGTGGATTCATGCCTTCAGAACATCAGGGAACTTTAATGAGAAGCCAAGGTGACCCTGTCCTCTTCCTGAGTAATCCTAAGGGAGTCAGCGGTCAGGACCGAAGAGCTCAGTTGGATGCTCTGGCTCTTCTTAACCAGGAACAGTATTCCAAGTTTGCTGATCCTGAGATTTTATCACGGATAAAACAACATGAAATGGCGTACCGGATGCAATCTTCTGTGCCTGAGTTAATGGATCTTTCCAAAGAAGATGATAAGACCTTTGAGCTTTACGGGGAAGAGGCACGTGATCCTGGAAGCTTTGCCGCCTGCTGTCTTAATGCGAGGCGACTAGCACAGAGAGGTGTTAGGAATATTCAGATATTCCATAGAGGATGGGACGCTCATGGAAACCTTCCACGCGAACATGAATCCCAGTGCAAGGACATTGATAGGGGAAGCGCGGCTCTGATTAAAGATTTGAAGCGTTTAGGAATGTTGGATGAAACACTAGTTGTTTGGGGTGGGGAATTTGGACGAACTGCTTACTGTCAGGGAGGACTTAACAAGGACAATTATGGTCGAGACCATCATCCTCGTTGTTTCTCAGTTTGGATGGCCGGTGGTGGCATTAAGTCGGGAATCACTTACGGTAAAACTGATGATTATGGATATAACATTGCCCATCCTGACGGAACGCCGATGCGTCCAAAACCGAGCAAAGAGAAGTGGACTCCAGGCACAATGCATATACATGANCTTAATGCCACGATTCTGCATTTGCTTGGCATTGACCACCGTAAGCTTACTTATCGATATCAGGGAAGGGATTTCAGGCTGACTGATATTCATGGGCATGTGATTAAGGATATATTGGCATAGGGAGTGTGTTCCTTAGTGATGAAGTTAATCATTGCGGTATTTCTTCTGGTACCTGCTACTGCTTTTTCTCAAGACGAAGTCCAATGGTATGACGTTACTCAGTGGGGGATAGAAGGACGAGGCTGGGGGAATCAGGAAAGGTCCAAGTGGTTTGATCGTTTTCCGGCCAAGGCCGAGAAAACTGTCACCAAGTCAGTTTGGGGTTTGAGTCGTCACAGTGCTGGCATGANGGTGCGATTTAAAACTGATGCTAATACCATTTACGCTAAGTGGAAGGTTACATCTTCGAGATTAGGTATGCCCCATATGCCACCTAGTGGCGTGAGTGGACTGGATCTTTATGCGCGCGACGCTCAGGGAAAATGGCGCTGGGCAGCAGCAACTCTTCCAGACAAGCAGGAAATGCAGGTCACGCTTTTGCGAGGAATTAAGCCTGGCCTGCGTGAGTATGCACTGTATCTGCCTCTTTATAATGGAACTGAGTCCTTGGCTATTGGTGTACCGGCANGCTCAAATTTTCAGGGACTTGCGCCTCGCAAGGATAGGCCAATAGTTTTTTATGGAACCTCTATTACTCAAGGCGCTTGCGCGTCGAGGCCCGGAATGGCGTACCCGGCGATTTTAGGTAGGTGGCTTAATTTGCCAGTCATCAATATTGGATTTTCTGGCAATGGTAAAATGCATAAGGAAGTAGGGGATCTCATGATTGAAGTGGATGCGGCTGCTTACGTCATTGATTGCCTGCCTAACATGAACGGAGCCATGGTGACTAAACGCTGTGTTCCGCTGGTGAACCAGTTACGTGAGGCTCATGCCGATACTCCGATAGTGCTTGTGGAAGATAGGCGCTTTCCTAATTCTTGGTTAGTGCCGGACAAATCAAAATTCCACGACGATAATCATGCAGCATTACGAAAGGCGTATCAGGATCTAAAAACTGCTGGAGTGAAAAATCTATACTATCTTGGCGGTGATGAATTGCTTGGTGATGACACCGAGGGCACTACCGATGGTTCTCACCCTAATGATCTAGGTTTCCTGCGTCAGGCCGAATTGTTTGCTCCCCTATTACGCAAGGCATTGGGTTTGGATTAACCTATTTTAGAATTTTATTAAGATAGAATATCTTTTGCAACAGTGCCATGCACATCGGTCAGTCTAAAATCTCGGCCAGCGTGGTTATAGGTGAGCTTTTCGTGATNAAGACCTAAAATATGGAGAATCGTGGCATGCCAATCATGAATATGCATTTTTCCATCTACGGCCTCATATCCGTATTCATCTGTTGCTCCATAACTTAGTCCGCCCTTTACTCCTCCACCGGCCATCCAGGTAGTGTACCCTTTATTATTATGATCTCGCCCGTCTCCGCCTTGTCCNTGTGGAGTACGTCCAAATTCTCCGGCCCAGACAATTAATGTTTCGTTTAGCATGTCACGACGTTTCAGATCGGTAATTAGTCCAGCAATGGGGGTATCTATTTCATTGCAACGCGCAGAAAGATCGTTAGTTAGGTTTCTGTGATGATCCCAGTTCCCATGACTGAGCTCTACAAAACGGACCCCAGATTCTACAAAGCGACGGGCCAGTAGGCACTGCTTGCCGAACGTATCGTTTCCACCGGATCCGATACCGTAGAGTTCCAGAGTTTCTTTGGATTCGCCAGAAGTGTCCATGAGNTCGGGCAATGTGTCCTGCATACGGAAACCAAGTTCCAGAGATTCAATGACTCCTTCTACGCCGGGCGCATGTTTATCGCGTTCTAGCTTAGCTTTATTTAAGCTTTGTACGTAATCTAGCTGGACCCTCTGAAGTTCACGGTCAAGTTTAGGATTAGCAATGTTTGGAATCTTAGGTTTTTGTTCTCGGCGACCGAAGCGGTTATTGACTCCGGGCCTTCTAGAGTCAGTCGCGAAACGTGCACCTTGGTAGATTGCCGGCAGGAAACTGCTACCAAAATGGTTAGCATTACCGTTAGGTGCACCAAGAGCTACGAAACCGGGCAGATCAGCATTGTTGGTGCCTAATCCATATAGTGTCCAAGCCCCAATCGATGGACGCACGAACTGGGAACTTCCTGTGTGCATCATGGTCTGTGCTTGGGGGTGATTGGGTAGATCAGTATGCATTCCATGTAACATGCAAAGATCGTCAGCGTGCTTTGCGATTTCAGGCGTCAGTTCAGAAATCCATAGTCCACTCTTACCATGTTGATTGAATTTCCAGGGCGAACCTAAAAGTTTACCTCCTCTACCACGCCCGAATTTTCCGGGTTTTCCATTATCTTTGGTGAGTTGTGGCTTGTAGTCGAACATGTCGACGTGCGATGGGGCACCGCGCATTGAAAGGAAAATCACCCGTTTGGCTCTTGGCTTAAAGTGCGGTTCTTTGGGAGAGAGCGGGCCATCAGTCTTTGACTCGGCCAATGCTTGTTCGTGTGCCAGTGCTGCAAAGGCGAGGTATCCGACGCCAGAAGAGTAAGATTTTAGTAGATCGCGACGAGTAAGCATGTCAGTTAGTAGTTAGTGCTTAGTTAATGTATCTGAATTCAGCCGAGATCATTAATGANTGACAGAAAGTAACGAAGGCAAGTCTTTCAATTTTTTGACGGTTTTGACTATCGGCACCGGACCTGATGACGAAATTACGTAAGAAAGCTAGAGCGTTATCAATATCTTTATTGCTTGCGGACCGGGCGAATGCAATCCGGAAAGCATTGGNTACTCGATCACGATTGGTTTCTGCTCCTTTGTAGACCCGAGTTGCCATGGCCTCAGCCTGCTCCAGAACGAAAGCATTGTTCATAAGATAAAGGGCCTGATCTGGGACGTTCGTTTCTTCACGCTTTCCGGTCACAATGTTTGGATTTGCAGGATCGAATAGCGCAAGTGCTTCAGGTAAGTTGTCTCGAGCCGAAGGCAGATAAACTGAACGGTAATTAATAGGGCGGTCGAGGTCGGATTGATTTCTTGGAGNTCGGAAACCACCGACCCTGCTGTCACCTCCCCACGCGATTTCTGAACCAATAGGACGAGTTGTATTTAATTTTCCACTAACTACAAGCATAGAGTCACGCAATGCCTCAGCATCAATCTTTTTTGGGCTGTGACGCCATTGCATGGAATTTTCCGGATCCTTAATGAATGCTGAATGATTGTAAATTGAACTCATTTGGTAAGTGCGGGTAAGAACAAGTTCACGTATCAATGATTTGATCGACCATTTCTCTTCGATGAATTTTACAGCTAGATGATCAAGTAATTTGGGGTGGCTCGGAGCTTGACCGGTGTTGCCGAAATTATTTTGTGACTTTACGATACTCGTTCCGAAGAGGTGGCCCCAGACCCGGTTAACCATGACGCGGGCAGTTAGTGGATTATCCTTTGAAGACAACCATTGAGCAAATTCAAGACGGCCACTTGAATTTTTTGGTAGTTTCACTGGTTCATCACAGAGCACCTGAGGAAATCCTAAATCAACTTTTTGTGCAGGCTTATCAAGTTCACCACGGATCAGGACCACAGGTTGAACAAAATTCTCTTTGTCCTGAACNCCCATCGATCGTGTAATTGAGATGCCGTTTTCATCAACACTGTTTAGGCGTGCCTGCATCTGTGAGATTTGAGTTCGGAGCCTAATTAACTGTTGCTGGGCATTACTGGATCTTCCAGCTAGTCGGTCCTCTCTCGCTTGCCGGCTCAGATCATTAAAGCGTTGTTCGGAATCCTCTAAACGGTTTTTAATAAACGCTATTTGATTTGTGCTTAAAGAATCTATCGATTTTGTATCTGCTATTGGCAGTTCGAGAAGATTAGTTCCCCGACGATTTTGAACAGCGTTCACTGTTCCGAAATATGTTTTCGTATTTAGGAAAATACCGGCCAAGGAGTAATAGTCAGTCGTGGGAATAGGATCAGACTTATGGTCGTGGCACCGCGCGCATGAAACTGTAAGCCCAAGAATGGANTGAGTAATGGTATCAATTTGCTCATCGGCCAGGTCCAGAGCAAATTGCCTAGGGTCCCTTTCGTTCAGGTTCTTAGGGCCAATTGCCAGAAACCCGGTAGCTATTAGATTTTCCTGCCAGTCCGCATCATTTTTTATGGGCAGAAGATCTCCNGCAATCTGTTCTGTAATAAATTTGTCGTAGGGCTTGTCATCGTTGAATGAATCGATGACGTAGTCGCGGTACCGCCAAGCGTGTGGAAAGCTCATGTTNACGTCTTTACCGGTTGACTCGGCGTAACGCGCAACGTCTAGNCAGTGCCTTCCCCACCGCTCTCCGAACCGTTCGCTTGATANCAGTTTATCAACTTCTAATTGAAAAGCGTNCTTTGGGTCCTTCTTCCATGCGGTTGCATATTCTTTAATATCCTTTGGAGAGGGTGGGAGACCTATCAAATCAAAGTAAATCCTTCTCAAAAGTGTTTCAGGTTTTGCATCATTTGCCGGCTCTATTCCCTCCGATTCCAACTTTGCAAGTACAAAGTGATCAGTGTCGGATGAGGGCCAATCCTTATTCTTAANCGCGGGCAACTGTTGTTTGATGGGCTTTTTGAATGACCAGAAATCTTTACCCTCTTCGATATCAATTTCGGTTTTGACCACTCCACTCTCAATGACGCGTGGGTCAGGAGCACCCATTTCTATCCATTCCTTAAAATCGGCAATTACATTAGCCGGCAATTTTTTCTTTGGCGGCATTTCGTAGTCCTCGTCGGCCCATGTAATAGCAGTCCACAACAGACTAGAACTTAAATCTCCAGGAACTATAGCGGGACCAGAATCACCACCATGGCGGATCCCTTCTCGACTATCAATGCTCAGTCCGCCTCTGATCTTTTCCTCTGAAGAATGGCAACGATAACATTGTTCGACTAGTACTGGTCTGATCTTAGATTCAAAAAATTTAATTTCTTCATCCTTCAATGCAGATTCTGATTTGCCCCTTTCAGAGCAAATGGCTACAAAAAGAAAAGAACTAAAAATGATTTGTTTCATGGGACCTCTCCCAGTCATCGGAAAAATAGATTTACTACTTTATTCTTTTTCCACGGGAGGACGTCTTGGTCTTTCAGTGCGTCCCTGACCAGCATTTGGGTCGGGTCGATCGGGTCTGTTTGGATTGGACCGGTTCGGTTGTCTGCCTTGTCCTTGTTGGAAACGTCTTCTGAATGCTTCAAGCATTGCGGCCTGCTCCTCTTTATCGATGAATCCGTCACTGTTCTTGTCGACTTCATCGAACCGCTCCTTGAGTCGATCAGGTGCCTCTTCCTTACTAATTTTTCCATCTTCATCCTTGTCAAAAGTTTCAAGTCCAGGACGTCTAGATGGGCGGTTCTGGTTTGGGTTTTGCTGGTCCGGGCGCCTAGAGCTTTCNGGCCGGCGTGGCAGAGACCTTATTTCACTTTGGCTTACGTCTCCGTCTTGGTTCTGATCCATTCGACGCAAAATGACTACGGCCATATCAATTTCACTTTGTTGTAATTTACCGTCACGGTTCCTATCAAGTACTTGGAACAATGAGTTGTTCTGTGACTGGCCGGGGGATTCTGACCGGGGAGGTCTAGGCTCGGCACCTCTCCGTGGTCTTTCTCTCTCTTCTTGAGAGAATGATGTGTCGCTCAGACTGATTGCTAGTCCGGCGATGACAATGAGGGTCTTGGGATATTTGGTGTTCATAATAATAGCGGNTGAAATTATAAGTTTGCTTTGCTATAGAATAGTTTTTTTAGATTACCGTAGCATGATGCTTTGACTGGAAACTTTAACTGAAAATTCAATGGAAATCGATATTTCTAATTAATTTACTCATTAGCGTGGNATTGGGGCCTGTTTATTGTTTTCGTTTCAATTGAAATGTGATAGGAATTTCATCATGAAACTTTTCATTTTTTCCTCAGTTAGCCTATTTTCTTTTGCCCTTCCTTCATTTGCGGATGACGGATTTGCTTCCATTTTTAACGGTAAAGAAGAGCCTAAGATCAAGAAGGACGGTACTTGGGTCACTTTCACTGGTGACAAAATGTCTGTGAAGACTNAAGGNAATTGGCACGTGCAAAAGGACGGATCGCTTTTCTTGGATCCTCGTCCGGGCGAGAAGGGCTGGACTCGTTATGGTTCTTACCTTTGGCTGACCGAAGACTATGAGGACTTTGTTTTCGAATTTGAATATAAGCATGGCAAGGGCGGAAATTCGGGTCTCTACTTCCGAATTTATGATGAGTCTGATGCAACGAAACACGGGTTCGAGGTTCAGATTCTAGACTGTTACGGTAAGAAGAAACTAGGCCCACATGATCTTGGTGGTGTGATTCAGACAGCGGGTCCTTTGACTAATGCTTCCAAGCCTGCAGGAGAGTGGAACCGTATACAATTAACGATGAAGGAGGGTAAAGTGACCGTTGTAATTAACGGGAAAAAAGTCCAAGACAACATGGACCTTGCCGCTAAGAAGCCAAAAGGAAAGAAACTTGCCGATTCAGGTAAGATTGCTATTCAGGACCATGGTCAGAAATTTTCTGTCCGNAACCTCAGGGTCAAGAAGTTGTAATTTATTGCGCAAGAGTTGCTACCAAANNTNCGTTCATTACATTAATTTAGGGGGCTGATTTAAAATCGCCTCCCAATGCGAGATGCAGGTCTATCCTGTTCTGTAATCTTTGGTTCTTTAGAAATATCATTGCTCTCCTCGAGGCGACGGCCCTTCGCTGAGCTTCGAGAACTGAAATTATCCGGACCAATCCTTCTGAGTAGTCCCTACTGGCCTGCTTCTCNGCCAGTTCGGCCTGACGCAGTTCGATCGTAAGGAACTTTGTTTGTTCGGCGAGGGATCGTTCCGTTGAGAGTGCCGATTCAACCTCACGCAATGCCCTTAGCAATTGACTGGAGAAGCGCCTAATAGAACGTTCATTTTGTTGAAGAGCGATTCTTGCGCTTGCTTTCTTGGCACCTGACCTAAAGAGGGTCTGGGCAACTGAAGTTGCNGTGCTCCACGCTATNGCTTCAGGGTCTAGAATTAATTGATCAAGTTTAGAACTTGATGTGGATCCTCTTCCGGTCAGAGAGAATGANGGGAAAAGATCTTTCCTGGATGCATTTGCCCGTTCTGCAGATGCTCTAATGGCTGCNGANGCGGACACAAGGTCTGGTCTGCGTAATAACATTTCTGAGGGTATCCCCGCAGGTACTTTTTCTCTAAGAGTGGGTAGAGTGTTGCCGCTTTGAAGTTCACCCCTAGGGTACCTACCTAACAAGAGTTCGACAGTTCTCGCTGCCTCCTCTCTGGCTAGTCTTCGATTGATCAAGTTTCTTTCAGCTGAGGCGACTTGGTTTCTGGCGAACTGCACCGCGAGTGGACTGGCGGTCACATCACCGGCCTTATAATTGCGTTCAGTGATTCTATAATTGGCATCGTAACTTTTCTTTGTTTTCTCTGCGAGTTCCAGAAGCTGTTGCGCAGTGATAAGATTGAACCAGGACTTTGCGGTGTTCGCTGCTAGTGATAGTCTGGCTGCTTCATAATCGGCTCTGGCGGCTACCAGATCTTCGTATTGGGCCCGGTCCAGATTCTTTAGTCTTCCCCAAAGATCAATTTCCCAAGAAGCGGCTAACGTTAGGCCATAGTTTGAAGAGTAATTAGGTGGTTCTTGATTGCTTCTTGATCTNGAATTTGATCCTCCAAGGTTAATGGAAGGCAAACGTGCCGCACGTCCTATGATGGTTCCTTCTTTTGCTGATTGGAGTAGCAGCGCGGATATTCTGAGGTCATGATTGTTATTGAGGGCCTCTTCAGTGATTTTAATTAATTGAGGATCGTCCATACTCTTTAACCATCCTGTTTTAATCTTTCCTTCGTTGGCTTTGGAGGCACTGATCCATGATTCGGGTGTCATGAGAGGCGCTTCCCGATTAGGCTTTTTGATTCCCCTTAACTGACAACCGCAGAAGAGCAGTGCCGAAGAAATTAAGATAGGGAAAAAGCGGATCATTCCGCAGGTTTCTTATCAGAGTGTGAGGCTAATGTCCATTTCAGGATAAGGAATTCTTTTTTCAAAGATAATAACTTTTACGCTTAACACATGGCCTAACATCTCATAGTCTATCTCTTATGTTGTTTTTTCGTTATTTGATATTGTTTTCTATTATTACTTTCACGGTTCAATTGGAACTGGCCATTGGTTCAGAACCTAAATTTGAGAGACAAGTGATCGATGCCAAAATTTCAATCGGTTATGGTTTGTCTATTGGTGATGTGGACGGTGATAAAAAGCCGGACATTTTACTGGCAGATAAATCGCAGATTGTCTGGTACAGGAATGGCGACTGGAAACGTTTCGTTATGGCAGAGAATCTGAACCCGCGCGTTGGAACTCGTTTTCTCGACAATGTCTGTATTGCTTCGAGAGACATTGATGGTGACGGTAAAGTCGAGGTTGCTGTGGGAGCTAATTGGAACCCCGGTGAAACGACGGACCCGAACAAATCAGGGTCAGTCCATTATTTAATTCGTCCTGAGGATCCGACTGGCCTATGGGGATCAATTAAAATGAGTGCTCATGAACCTACCGTTCACAGGATGCACTGGATGAAGGTCGGAGAAAAAGAGTTCAGGTTGCTCGTTCTTCCCCTTCATGGCAGAGGCAATAAGGGAGGTCAGGGCGATCCAGTGCGAGTATTGGCTTATGTGCCTGGAGAGAAGCCCGAAGAAGGCAATTGGGGTAGCGAACTCGTTGATGCCAGCTTTCACATCACACACAATTTTGATCTGATTACTTTCAGCAAGGAGACTGGGGAAGAGGTAATTATTCTCGGTGGCAAGGAAGGAATAAAAGGCATTCGTTATTCTAGTAAGGGCAATGGTGGGAGTCCTTGGAAACCGATTCATATGGTCAAGAATCCTCTCTCTAAGGGTGTCGGTGAGGTCAGAGCCTATCGCGGAAATGCTGATGAGGGTCTCATTACTGCAATTGAGCCATTTCATGGAAATGAGCTCGTAGTATATACTCCGCCGTCCTCATCAAATGAGGAACCGACCAGAACGGTCCTCGATGATTCGTTGAGTCAGGGACATGCTCTCGGATTAGCTGATGTCCTTGGCACAGGCAAACTCCAAGTCGTTGCGGGTTGGAGAGGCCCTGACAAGGATGGTAAAGTCGGTATCAGAATATATGAACAAACCGATGATGGCTGGAAGTCCCATACACTTGATGATAACGGGATCGCTTGTGAGGACCTTAAATTGAGTGATCTGGATGGAGATGGAAAACTTGATGTGATCGCGGCCGGGAGAGCGACTAAGAACGTTGTCATTTACTGGAACCGAGGATCCCAAGAATCGAATTAAAGTTCTTTCTCTGGAATGGGATTAAGCTCGTCCTGAGGATATCATGTTATTCCAGCGTTTTTCGCCATTTCTTATACTCTTTTTTGCGTTCTTATGCCCGGTCCTCTCTTCTGAGAGAATCAATCCAGCNGGTATCAGGGGAGCTATTATATTGTCATCGGANCNAGTCAATGATGAGTCATTGAAGAAGTTCTGTGACTTTTCGGGCAAGGAACCGAAGATCGTGATCTTGGTCTTGGACGGTTCTGAGACTTCGAAGAATGATGCCGCCATAGTTCAGGAGAAGGTTTCCAAGGAAAATGTCAAAGATATTAAATTGCTGACAATAGAATCAGACAAGGTTCAGGAAAATATTAAAACTGCTACTGGTCTGTGGCTCATTGGTCATGGCTCTGAATCTCTCAACAATTCTAAGTATCTTGACGCGATTAAATCTTTAATTAATCGACGAGCTGTTCTTGGTGCCGGGGGAAGATTAATAGAAGCTTTCGGAAATACAGGATCTGATCTTTTTCCGGGTGCTGAGATCAGACATCCATCGGCAAAGAAATTAGAACAGAAAAGAGGGACAATCCGTTATGATTTTGCAAAAGGTTCTTCACTTATCCTTAGGGGTCGTGCCATGCGGTTACTTGGTGATGGTGAAATTAATATTACTTTGGCTGCCTCTAATACTCGNAAAGAGAAGAAGATTNTTTTAAATGAGAGTTCAAGGATTGCTGATCTCACTGCATTGAGATTTGCTGCTGTTGCCCGGAACGGTGCGGAGTTTCCTCCGCAAAAACTTTCTGATCCTAGAGTTGATAAAGGGACACTCATTATCATAGGAGGCGGCCCTATGCCAAAGGCCGTGACGAANAGATTTATTCAATTAGCGGGCGGTGAACAAGCATCTATCGTTGTTTTACCGACTGCTGTTCCTGATTCTATGGTCAAAGATAGCGGTTCCATTGCAAATGCTTTCCGCAGATTTGGTGCAAAGGAGGTGACTGTTTTATCAGAGAGGACATTAAGCAAAGTCGATGGGGATGAATATTTGAAGGTCCTTAAGAGAGCTACCGGGATCTGGTTCGGTGGTGGACGTCAGTGGCGTTTTGTTGATGCTTACCATGATACAAAGGCCCTAGGGCTAATGCATGAGGTTCTTAAAAAGGATGGAGTTATTATGGGTAGTTCTGCCGGAGCATCGATCCAGGCAGAGTATCTTGTGCGGGGNAATCCCCTAGGNAACCAAGACATGATGGCCGAGGGCTATGAGAAGGGTCTTGGATTTTTGAAAGGAGTCGCTATTGACCAGCACTTTGCNGAAAGGAACCGTTTCAAGGACTTGGCTTCNGTCGTGGACCGTTTTCCGCAGATACTTGGCATTGGTATAGATGAGGGAACGGCTCTAATTGTCAAAGGTCCGGTCGGTTTGGTGCAGGGCAAAGGGCAGGTCCATTTTTATGATAAGGGAAAAGTAGCGAAGGATACTGATAAGGATTATGAGTCTGTTGGGAGGGGAGGAAGGTACCAATTGGTTCAGCGAAAAGTATTAAATCCCGGAAAAGCTGAGGAGAAGAAGGACCAGAAAGATTAAAACTTCTTGCAAATACGGCTCTTTTCAGCTTTTATCTCAGCCCCACCAATTAATGGGTAGGTACCGAAGCGGTCAAACGGGGCAGACTGTAAATCTGCTGGCTATGCCTTCAGAGGTTCGAATCCTCTCCTGCCCACCATGGTGTGGATTTTTGACTCTTTATTTACTAGGGCGTTTATGAGTTAGCCTTAAACAACGCGTTTTGATCTGGTTATTGTTTTTTTAATTTCTTTGACGTGTTTAAATGGGGCCGTCATAAGAGTTNCGAAAGATCATAATAATATCTAGNATGCTAGTAACATTGCTACTGCAAGGGATAGAATTGAAGTTGATCTAGGTGTCTATAATGAAATTATTAACTTTAAAAAAATGAATCTCCCAAAATTTACCAATAATTTCTGGTTTTGTGCTTTTTCACTTGGTCTCTTTNTAATCATTCCATTTATCAATGGGGCAGCTCTCCATGCGGAGGAGACTCATGGAAAAATTCATTTTAAGAAATCAACGGCAGGGCTCGATATATGTTATGGAGAAAAAGTCATCGCTGAATTTTTGCACACTCAGACTCCCCAGGGGCGGCCATTTCTTTGTAATATTCATACCTTAGATGGGATAAAGGTGACCCGAAATTATCCGATAACCGATAAGGATCAAGATGATCATCCTCACCATCAGGGACTCTTTCATACATTTTCACAGCTTAATGGTATTGATTTCTGGCACATGAAAGGAATGGCTAAACATCGACTTTTCACTGCCCTTCCTAAGGATGGAAATCCAGCTACCTTCTCTGCTGAGAGTGTGTATTTGGATCGTGATGGTAAGACTCCCNTGCTCAAAGAAACGATGAATTATGGATTCCATATTACTAACCAAGGGCTACTGATCTCGATTAATGCTATAATAGAGCCAGAGGCTGATAAGATCATAATTGGTTCTAAGGAAGAGGGTGGAATAGCAGTCCGAGTAGCTAGTGATTTACGAGTGCAGAAGGGTGGAAAAATGATCGATAATAAGGGCCGAGAAGGAGGAAAGGCCATTTGGGGGAAAGTAGCGAGATGGGTGGATAATTCAGGTCAGAAAAATGGGCGTTGGGTTGGTGCCACTTTATTTGCTAGTCACAGTGATCTTGGGGCATTTCACTGGCATGCTAGAGATTACGGTCTCATCGCGGCTAATCCTTTTGGCCCCCTCAATAAGGCTCCTGATAGAATTCTTAAAAAGGGCGAAAAGTTATCATTTAATTATGGTTTGATGGTGCATTCCCATCAAAAGGCATCTGAATATTCTCCCAAAAAAGCGGAGGGAATTTATTTAAAGTATGCACAAAGTTTTTCTGGAAACCTGGAGTCATCATTAAGAATTGATGATGAACCTTTTTTTCAGGTATGGGATGAAGAGGTTTTGACCGGTCAGGTTGCCGTGGCCATGGACGGCTCTGTGCTTATTTTTAAAAATAAAAGTTCCAAAAGTGATGAGGAAAAATACATNAGCGTGAAGCGAAGTGCAGACGGTGGTAAGACCTGGACTGAAGAAAAAAAAGTGGGAGACATGGTCAAAGTGGATGGGGACATGAGTGATGATGGAAGGTATCCTAACAANAACTGGGCAGGACTTGGAAATGTCATGGTTGATGAGATTACAGGCGATATCATGGTATTTCTCACCACCTTAAAAACAGCTCAGAAACTTTACAGAAGTAAGGATCATGGAAAAACCTGGAAGATTGAGGATACTATCATTAGACCTGGAAAGGATCGATGGATGCCTGCAACAAACGGTGCCTGTGATCCAGGGGTTACCATCCAGAATGGCCCCAAAAAGGGCCGNCTGTTAATGCCGGCACGTGTTTTTCCGGAGTACCTAAACAAAGGCAAGGGGAGGAAACGTTTTAACGATCTTTACGCGATGGCGCTTTACAGTGATGACCGAGGAAAGACTTGGAATTCTTCGGCCCCATTTCCCATAGCAGGTACCGGAGAATCAGGGCTAGTTGAATTAACCAGTGGTAGAATCTATCACAATTCAAGAACTCATATGAGACCTGGTAATAGGCNCATTGCCTTCAGTGATGATGCNGGTGAAACCTGGTACGGTGAGCATGAAGANGATGAATTGTTTGATGGGCCGCCGGACGTTTATGGCTGCAAGGCNGGGCTCTTAAGATTACCNTATNAGGAAAAAGACATTCTTTTATTCAGCTCTCCAGGCAATCGAGAAACGCGNACCGATATNAATGTCTGGGTAAGTTTTGACGGTGGTCAGACCTGGCCGGCNAACAAACTGATTAANGNTGGGCCTGGAAATTACACCTGGATGNCTGCTGGTCGGAAAGGAACTCCAAGCGAGGGNATGATATACCTTTTAGCCGGTAAAGATTGGATGGCTCGATTTAATTTGGCTTGGCTTCTTAAGAAGGCTTGAGAATATTAATAGTTTAGTCTCTCCTAGAGTATATTCTGTTAATCATATGTATAAGCATCTCTCTTATTTAATCCTTCCCTGCTTTGTTTTTATTTCTTCTATCTTTGCCAAGGATCATTCTTCGCCGCCTAACGTCATCTTTGTGATGGCCGATGATTTAGGCATTGGAGATGTTTCACCCACGAACTCGGAGTGTAAGATTAAAACTCCCCATCTTCAGTCAATGGCTGATCAGGGCATTACTTTTTTTGATGCTCACTCTTCGAGTGCAGTGTGTACTCCAACCCGATACGGTGTGTTGACCGGGAGATACAATTGGAGATCAAGGCTCGCTAGTGGGGTTCTAAGAGGAACCAGTGACCATCTTATTCCAGCGACTCGGGAAACAGTGGCTCATCTTCTTAAGGGTGCGGGCTATCATACTCAGATGATCGGTAAATGGCATCTAGGCTGGGACTGGGGCAGAGTTGGAAACAGCAAGAAAATTGATTTCACCAAACCCGTTAAGAATGGACCTAATATCAACGGGTTTGTTGGCTACTATGGACATTGTGGATCATTAGACATGCCTCCCTATACGTGGGTTGATACTGGTAAGATTACCGCCATTCCTGTGAGGGAAGAGGGAGTAACTAAAAATCAGGACCGGTACGGCTGGTACCGCAAAGGACCAATCAGTCCCGACTTCAAGATCGATGAGGTTCTACCTCATCTTTTTGATAAGAGTATCAAGTATGTCCAAGAAAGGGCAAAGACAGGCAAACCTTTTTTCCTCTACTTGCCTTTGCCGGCTCCCCATACCCCCATCGTTCCGGTCCCTCCCTTTAAGGACGCCAGTGGAATTAACCCTTACGCCGACTTTGTGATGCAAGTCGATCATCACATGGGAGAACTTTTGAAGACCATCAAAATGGCAGGCGTTGATGAAAATACGTTGGTTGTTTTCACCAGCGACAATGGCTGTTCTCCGGAGGGGAATTTTCCTCTTCTCAAAGAAAAAGGTCACGATCCGAGTGCTGGCTTCCGTGGTCACAAAGCTGACATTTATGAGGGGGGGCACCGGGTTCCCTTTATTGCGAGATGGCCCGCAGGAATAAAAGCTGGTCAAAAAACTAATGCCCTCGTCTGTCTTACTGATTTTTACTCCACAATGCGGGATATTCTTGGTCAAGCACCGGCAAAAGAAGGTAATGTTGGTGAGGATTCATTTAGTTTGGTTCCTGCATTTAAAGGAAAAAAAGCTACACAAAGGAAGACGCTTATTAGTCACTCCATTGGGGGCTCTTTCTCCTTTCGAGAAGGAGACTGGAAACTTTGTTTATCCTCAGGCAGTGGGGGATGGAGTGCGCCCCGGGAGGCTGCGGCAAAAAAACAAAAGTTACCACCTTTACANCTNTTTAATCTCAATTTGGATCGNGCAGAAAGTAATAATCTTATCTTNGANCATCCCGAAAAAGTGGAANCTCTACTTAAGAAACTAAATGAAGAGGTNATTAATGGGCGATCTACTCCAGGTAATGCTGCAAAAAATGATCGGCAGGTTACCTTTCTTCCTAGTGGGGTCAAAATGCCAAAATGACACTCTCCGGTATCGATATTTGAACCCCTCAAAGGGGTAGCTTTAATGATTCGGGTGATATTTTTTTAATTAAAATATTTTGTTTGGGAAACACTATTTTTACAGATTTGTATCTAAGTAATTTGCAATTTTNATAGCATCTTAATTTTTTTTAGATCCAAACTAAAATAAGGATCGTACTTGGTTTGAATTCAATTACCCAAGGCTTTGGTTGATTTTATTCAACTAACATAAACTCAAACCAAAAATATATTATGAAATTAATCAGAAACNCTGCCGTAGCTGTGNCCTTTGTATCAATTNCGTCATTCAACCTCATGGCCAAAGAGTCAACCAAAGACATAGTTGATACTGCAGTCAGTAACGGAANNTTCAAAACATTGGCAACAGCGCTAACAGCAGCAGGGCTAGTTGATACTCTTAAAGGAGACGGACCATTTACGGTTTTTGCTCCCAACGATGAAGCTTTCGCAAAGCTTCCCAAGGGTACAGTGGAAACTCTTCTCAAGCCGGANAACAAAGACAAACTTATCGACATCCTTACTTACCATGTTGTAAGCGGTGAAGTNCCATCCAAGGTGGCTNTTACACTTGATAAGGCTACAGCCATCAACAAAAAGGANATCAACGTTAAGAAGAAAAAGGGTGGGCTTTTTCTCAATAAGTCAAAAGTAATAGCCGCAGATGTTAAGGCTAGTAACGGTGTTATACACGTCATCGACAAAGTTCTCCTTCCACCAGAGAAGAAGCAGGCATCAACCAGTAGNCATCAACTNATTGAGGTTGCTATTGACAAGGCCGTGCCACTTTTTAACNACGGTCAGCATCAGGCTTGTGCCGCCATTTATGAGGTAACAGCACGCGCGCTAATGGCAATGCCAAAAGGTTCGGTTTCTGAGAAAGACAGGGTCATGTTACAGAGAGCAATGAAAATGGTCAGCCATTCTAAGTGCATGACCACTAATGCTTGGACTCTTCGCAAGGCCTTTGATTCCATGCTAATTGCCACGAGGTAGTTAAATAAGGCAACTGAAACTAAAGCCCGCGGAATTTCTTGGAGGTTTTTCCGCGGGTTTTTTTATTTTGTAGTGACCCTATAAAACTGAATTCTTTGTTTATCATTGATGGCAGGCTCATAGAGTCTAACCCTTTACCTTTAATCTGAAATAGCATTGAACAGTTGCTTCAATGTTCAGAGGGGCACGCCAAATCTCAGTCACCGTGCCATTCGCATTAGGGTTCGTTGATTCAAGAACGGCGGTGTCATTTTTCCAATCTACGAGATTCTTAGAAAATTCCACAGTATAATTGAGGTCACTGCTTTGTCCCTGTCGCGTGAATGTGAAGGTGATATATTTTTTGGGTTCATCTTCAAGGTCTAGGACTTGGATTTTAATTTGAGGCAATGATTCTATTGAGGNATTCATGGGATCAGAATTGAGTGCNTATTCCATNAGGTTAATGATGCCGTCTCCATCATTGTCATCGGTCTTGGAAGTGGCTTGATCNAGCCCGTTGCTAATTGCCCAGGCCTCAAAGTTCAGTGCTNCNTCGGATCCCTTTGAGCCAGGAGAAGGTGAACCAGAGTACCAAGAATTANCATTTCCATTATTCTCAGGTTGAATGTTTTCAGGATCCTCAAGGTTCAAACTGAAACCGTTCCCGTCCGGTCCTTCAGGCCAAAGATCTGCGTCATCGTAGGTGAATTCAATAATTGGAATTCCGGCACCGTAGGAGAGCTTAAGATTTTCGCCNCCATTATCGAGACGGTTCCCTTCTTGCCATTCTCCAGCAATCGGAAGNCCGGCGCCGAAACGGGACTCGAAAGCGGCCCGNTTTCTTACCACTAGCAGATATTCTTTGCTTCTGATAATGGTTCCGGCTTCAAAGTCAAAGTCCACCCCTTTGGTGAGTCGTAAATTTGTAAGATCAAGGTCTGATCCACTGACGTTCTGCAATTCAATATATTCAAAGTCAGATGTGCTCCATCCCTGTCCCTGCTCGGCAAGATTTGCCTCGTTAGGGTGATAGTGGATTTCTGTGATTCTCAATGAATCTACATAGGTGCCGGTCTCTGGGCTCGTGACTTCGAANTGAACAGGGTCTGACCAGTGACTCCACCGNCCCTGAGTGTCCTTGTGCCTTACCCTTGCGCGGTAAGTGTGACCGACTCTGGCAGATGTTGGAATGAACTGATAATTAGATTNGAAATCTTTCAGTTCCCCTGAAATGGTAGGGTTTTGGATTTCATAGATGTAAGGATCTTTTTCCACATAACCATTTACGGTAGGATTATAAACTTCAGCTAAACGCCATTCCATTGCGGCAAATGCTGTGTTCGATTGGCTCCGGTAATTACTGCTGGAGAAGCGAAGATCACTCGCCTCAAAGTTTCCATTACCGATGAACCGTATTGTTGGCTTCTGAGGAATCGAATTTCTGTCTGAAAGAAGGCTACTTCTCATCCAGTTTCCCCGCGAAACAATGTATCTTTTTAATACTNCCATCATTCCTGCAAAGTCACGTGTTGGGGAAATGTCATAGTAACGGTCCTTGTGATTTAATCTGGGGTGATTGTCCCATAACCGGCGGTCAGCTTCGACTAGTGTGGGGCCTTCAGGTGACCAGACATCATGGGCCATTTCATCGATGAGTTTGTAGCCCTCGTCTTCATTATAGATCAGGTCCATAATTTCACGGACCCGGTTCCTGTAATCGGTCCTGAAAGCNGANTTATTGGCGACCTTGTTTTTAAAGTCATGGTTACCATTTCCATACATATTATTGGCCCATGTCAGGTCCAGGTCCCAAGGGTGAACCTGAAACTTTCCGGTTTCAGGGTTGTGGTAATAAAAGTAATTCTTTCCGTAGGCAATATCGTAATGATGAATTCCTTCAACGATCGTGCGGTAACTAAGGTATTTTTCAACGTCCAGATTNTCACGCCACCAGTCTGCGCTTGGGTTCCTGTTCCGGTAACCGCTGATGAAAGATGAAACATCAGATCTGTTTTTAACCTGAGTAGGTCCTTGATTATTGGATGAGCCGCTGTGCCCCTCAATTTTATAAAGGTTTCCGTCCGGCATGTTGTGCTCGTCGAGGAACTGTCCGTCCATCTGTTCGATGGCAAGAAACAGACCATAATAATCAGTAGTGTACTGATTCGATCCAGACGCGCTCGCATTATCAATCACATAAAACTGCACATAATGAGTATTGCATGCCTCGACNCCGCACAATTCGAAGAGTTTAAAACCGACACTTTCAAAGAGGCCCTGCTCACCTCTATTTCCAAAGTTAACCTGCTGAACGATCGAAGAGAAATTTAGCTTATCCCACTTCGTTTTGTATTTTTTGCCTGCTCTGTCACGGGCCTGAAAACGTCTTCCACGGTTAAAGTCGAACTTCCAGAAATTCTTTCCGTATTGAAACCTATGAACTCCTCCCCTTGGCCGGTAACGAATATGGTCATAGACTTTGCCGTCATAAACTAGCGTGCCTTTCCATCTGTAATCTGATCCTCCGTACCCTCCGAACTGGGAAGAGTTTACTGATGATTCCTTAGTGAGGAGGAAATAAGTTGGTATACTTGACATGAGAGAGCCTGGGAAGGTTGTCTTTGGTCCGTTTGAACGGGCCGAGCCAGTCCAGTCCGGTGTCCCGTCATAAACGAAATAGGCAAAGTTGTGACCCATATCATTTTCATAGGGACCTCTGATAGAGACTCCGGTAGCGTCAGTTGCAAGGATTCTGTAACGGATCAGGTGACGGTTCTTTTGGATACTTGTTGGTATGACAGCTGAAAAAATATCATCTGCTGCTGTAATATCTCCCCGGGTCCCATCATCAATCATTTCTAGAACGACCCAATCGCTATTATAACGCTGGTCTTCATATTCGATGTAATCTCCAGGTTTAACGATNTGGTATTCAAGCATGACCTGAGCGACTCCTTCTGGATCTGTGGCCTTGACGCTGATCAGCACCTCTTCGCNCGACTTTATGGTTTTATCCCTTTCCTGTTCCCTTCCCACTGGCCCGTGTTTTACCTGTCTTAATTGTGGAGGAGATTTCAGGGAATAGGACCTGTTCCTTGAACCTGGCGTGGGTGCGGCATTGGAAATGGTCCCTCCGACTTCACCAATAAGCTCAAGATCNAAGCTCATGTCACTGCTNCCGGTGCTTCTCTGATGGACCTCCACCGCAATTACGTTAGTTCCGTTTATGAATAAGCTTGGGGAAATATTGTATTCGTAAAAGGTCCTTTCAGAGGAGCCTCCCTGACTCCTGCTGGCAAGAGTCTCTGCATCAATTTTTCCTTCGGGCATGGAGTCTCTGAATGCTTCTTCGCCGTTCACGTAAACGACGGCACCGTCATCACGTAATAGGCGGAAAAGCATGCTGGAGAATCCTTCGACTTGGTCAATTTCAATGCTTGTACGGAAATAGGTAGTCACNGCGCGTGGAGCAGTACTAAAGTCTCCGTCCCCGTCCCCAACCAGAGTCGCCTCATCACCTTCATTGTAACCGAGCTGTGATGGTCCACTNTTCCATTCATCAGTGTTGGATGCGTCTGTTGCCCAGTCAGATCCGGTAAGATCACTGTCATTGTCCAGATATTCCCAGACATGNCCCGAAACGATAAATTCTTTTGGTCCTCCCGCAACGGTCGCTGTAGTTACCGGAAACCCCGAAGCTCTCCAGTTCCCTCCAAGATCATTATCTAGTCCGGGATTGATTAGTTCAATCGATGGACTAGCCGAAGAAGCTCCTCTTTCGTCGCCAACCATGGGCCATGGAAATCCAAGTGAATAATTCACTTCATCTATTTTTTTTCCGTCCGGATCCCTGAGTGTAATTTTTTCTCCTGAATTTTTNAAAGTGGTCCCGTTCTCGAACGGTCCAAGCGCATTACTGAATTTGAATTGGGATTCAATTGTCTGGGGGTCTTCGGCGATCACGAGAAATTGACCGGCTTCTAATTTGACCCCCTCTTGAAAATTATAATCGATTCCTTCGGAAAAATACCAGCCGGACAGATCAACGGTCTCTTCGCCTGAATTATATAGTTCGATAAATTCGGCTCTGAGAGTCTTGTCACTTTCATCGTAATGAATTTCATTAATGACGATAGTTTGTGCAATGCAGAGTAACGGACAGATGGTCATTAGTCCGGTCAATGAAGACTTTAAAATGTAGGGGATAGACATTTTTTACTTTGAACAGTTGAGGTTTTTTGTTGAGCAGTCTCAAACGGACTTGGCTCATACCATAACGCTTTTTTCAGTTTCTGGGGAGGGATAATTTTCTTTGAAGCAAAGTTCATAAAATTGGGCTATAAATGGCCATTAGGAATGGATAGAAAAATGAAGCCGTACCCGATCCTTTGTATATTTTTGCCNCTNATGTTTGGTTCGTGTGGTGGCGGATCGGCCCCAGAACAGCTTGCCCGTGATATTGAAACGAAATGGGAGCCGATCCCTTTCAAAAAGATAGATGATTGGTTAGAGAGAAAAAAGTTGAGAGAAAATGAAATTTTGGCCGGCCCTACCGAGCTTAAGCAAAGTTCCGAATCAAGGTTCTACCGAAGGAATGGTCCAGCGATAGGAGTGGATTTTCGCAATCAACTCAATGATGAGAACATTAAAAACTATCTCTTAAGCGGTGCTGGTCTGAGCGTTGGAGACTTTGATAATAATGGATTGCCCGATCTTTTTTTAGTTTCTCAGGACGGGCCCAATAAACTTTTCAGGCAAACGGCTCCCTGGAAATTTGAGGACGTGACAGAAGAGGCAAAAATTGTTGATACCAATTCATGGGGATCAGGCGCTGCTTTTGCTGATATTAATAATGATGGGCATCTTGATCTTTACGTATGTAACAAAGGAAATCCTGACGAAATTTNNATNAATCAGGGCAATGGCACTTTCAGTGGTGGCTTTGTGGGAGGATCCAAAAAACCTTACCGTGCACCTACGATGGTTGCCTTTGCTGATTATGACAGGGACGGGGATCTGGATTTTTATCGTACCGCGACACGCCTCATTTCGATTAATGAAATGTTCAAAGGCAAGGTCCTTACCAAAAAAGATAATAGTGGAATTGTCCGGGCACACCCGANCCAGGCCGACCAGTTCGAAATGATTGACGGACTTCCCCGNGAACTTGGTACCTATGACCGGCTCATTCGNAATGATGGTTCAGGAGAGGNNGGCATGCCNAAGTTAGTCGATGTGACTCGTGATTCAGGTATTAATATTGCCCGCGAACATGGCCTCGCTGCTGTCTGGTGGGACTATAATAATGATGGTTGGCCTGACCTGTATGTATCCAATGATTTCCATACACCGGATCATCTTTATCGAAATAATGGGGACTCAACATTTACCGAAGTTACGGAAGATTCCCTAGCTTACACTTCATGGAATTCGATGGGTAGCGATTTTGCTGACATCAATAATGATGGTCTCTTTGATTATCTGAGTACGGACATGTCTGCCACGACTCATTTCAAGCAAAAGACAATGATGGGGGCAATGATAGACACTGCATGGTTTCTGGATAATCTCGAGCCACGCCAGTACATGCGTAATGTGATGCATGTGAATACTGGTACCGGAAAATTTATTGATATCGCTTTCCATGCGGGCCTTGACAGCACTGACTGGACCTGGGCTGCTATATTCGGTGATTTGGACAATGATGGGTTTGAGGATGTGTTTTTTACCAATGGTATTGAAAGAAATGTTCAGGATTCAGACCAGACCATTAGAATGCAGCAGGCAGGTGCCCGAGGTGCCAGTTCGGAGGAACTCAGAAAAATGTTTCTCGACTCACCTCGGTTCAAAGAAAAGAACTTAGCTTTTCGTAACCGTGGGAATTTTAAGTTCGAGGAGTCAGGTAATGACTGGGGACTGAACGATGAGACCGTTAGCCATGGAGCTGTCCTCGCTGACCTTGACCGTGATGGTGATCTTGATGTCGTTGTCAATAATATGAATGATCCGGTCGGCATTTATATGAATTTGGCAAGCGATTCTCTCAAAAAGAACCCCGCTGATTTCAGTTCCATGCTTGTTAGTCTTAGGGGTGAGTCCAGTAATCATTTCGGGATTGGCGCTCGACTCAATTTGAAATTGTCTACCGGGGAATCCTTGAGCCGAATTCTCACAAGTTCACGAGGTTATATGAGTGGATCCGAACCAGTCATTCATTTCGGATGGCCAGCGTCTGCAGAAGCTGAATCATTAAATATTGAGTGGCCGAGCGGGCGCATTCAGTCCATTGAGGGGCTCGTATCGGGCTGGCATTACAGGGTCACTGAGTCAGGAACAGGAGCTATAGAATCTTCAGATAAAGGTTTGAATTCTAAGGATCGGTTATTCTCTCAGATCGATGAAGCTCTTGGGATTAATTTTACTCACAGTGAGAACTTTTACGATGATTTTGTTTCTCAACCCCTATTGCCTAACCGTCTTTCCAGATTTGGTCCGGCCCTTGCAATTGGTGACGTGGATTCTGACGGCGATAAGGATGTCTTCATTGGCGGAGCTAGGGACAGGCAAAGTGCTTTATTTATACAGAATGAGGAGGGCCAATTCGAACGCGTTTCATTCCCTGCTCTAAAGGCGGATCAAATTTATGAGGACGTTGATGCTCTTTGGTTCGATTTCGATAATGATGGTGATCAAGACCTCTATGTCGTTAGTGGTGGGGCTAGTCAGGAAGCCGGCCATGAGCATTATCAGGACCGGCTCTACATTAACAATGGATCAGGACAATTGACCCGTGCCCCTAAAGGCATTTTACCGGATTTAAAATTTAGTGGTAGTAGGGTCGCAGCTAATGATTTTGATGATGACGGGGACTTGGATCTTTTTGTTGGTTCCCGGTTCGTTCCTGGAAACTATCCGACTGGTCCCGAGAGTGTATTACTCATCAATGAGGGGGGGCAATTTACAAAGGGCCGATACGCTACCAGTTCATCAGGCATGGTCACTGATGTGAAATGGGCAGACATTGATGGTGACAAGCGGGCGGACCTTGTGTTGGCAACTGAGTGGGGTCCGGTCCGGGTTTACCAGAACAAGGATGATGGGTTTCATGAAATTACAGAGAGTCTGAGTCTTGATGATTTTACTGGCTGGTGGAACTGTGTTGTAATCGGTGACGTGGATCAGGACGGGGACAACGATATAGTTGCGGGGAACTTTGGTACTAATACCAAGTACAGTGCATCAGTAAAAAAACCTGCGACAATTTTTGCGGCTGATTTTGGTGGTGATGGAAAAATGCAGCTCGTTGAGGCTCAGTACAAGGAAGGAAAGTTACTTCCTGTCCGCGGTCGCAGTTGTTCGACTACGGCTATGCCGCATCTGATTGATAGGGTCCCCACTTATTCTTCCTTTGCGAGTAAGACCATTCGTGAAATTTATACAACCAAGGCAATCGAGGATGCCACACGCTTGGAAGTTAATACGCTTTCCACGATTCTCTTCCGTAATAATGGTAAAGGAAAGTTCACCGCTGAGCCCCTCCCATTACTTTCTCAAATGGCTCCGGCTATGGATATTTCATTAACTGACGCCAATGCTGATGGCCGGAAGGACATTATCATTGCCCAAAACTTTAACGCTGCTCAAAGGGAAACCGGACGCATGAATGCAGGACTCGGTGTCATATTAATTGCGAAAGATGATGGTCAATTTGATGAAATTTGGCCCAATGATAGTGGATTTTTCTCAAGGGCCGACCCGAGGCGCCTAATTGCTACAGATCTTAATGGGGACGGCGCTTTGGAGTTACTTTTGAGCCAAAACAACGATAAATTATTGTTGTTCAGATCCAAATAGCATTTAGGAATCAAAAAACCTGTAAAAAGAAGACCCAAGGGCCAATTCATTTTGTAGCGGAAATGATATAAAAGCACTGGTTTTCTCTTGATTATTGATGATCTGAATGATAAATAATTCCCCTCTAAAATGAAAAACCCCATTAACCCCATTCTACTTTTTTTACTAATCAGCTCTCTGGTTTCCCATGGTGCAGTTACTATCCTAGGAGATAACTGGGATGATATTGGCGCAGGTGCTACTAACGGACTCGGCACAGGCAATAATGCGGCCAAGACTGCATCGATAGCCGACCCGACTGGTTCAGGTCGTGGCAATGTGGGAGCCGTTGATATCGGAAAGCTTAAAGCAGATGGTACTGGTCCTTTAGGGACTTCCCCATGGGGAGAGCTTAGAGCGCCTTGGCCAGGATCCATTGACCTTCCTGCTAATTCTATTGCCGGTACTGATACATTCACGATGCAGGCTGACATTTACATACCTTCGAATACGACATTTGATACGGATCCTACTGGTAACGGTGCAGCTGACAGGTTCAATATGATCCTTCGCTGGAATGGCATCAATGCGGGAAACAATAACAAAAAATGGAACTGGGATTCTCTTGCTGCTGATACCTGGCACACTTTGAGTATGACTGGAACGATTAAGGAGCTTGATAATGATGGTAATCCTACCGTTTCTGTTATTCCAATCTTTAGTTTTTATGACAGATCAAATAACGCAGCGCCTGGTGTTGCCGCTTACATTGATAATGTCAGTATTTCAGTAACGACAAGTGTAATTCCTGAACCAAGCGTTGGTGTACTTGGAATCCTCGGTTCTCTGCTTTTCCTCAGGCGCCGTAGACGTTAAAGTTTTACTTATAATGATTTACGGGCTTTTCTCTGCAAAGAAAAAAGCGTTAAGCGTGCATTAATTCAAGAACTGTTAAGCTCTTCATTTTATTATTTGATATGAAAAAAGTATTCTTATCTCTTACCTCAAGTCTTTTCCTTTGCGCGTTCCTGAATGCCCAGAATATCATTATTTTGGAGGATGATTTTGATACGACTAACGGATTAGGCACAGGTAATAATGCAGCTAAAACCACTACCATTGAGGATCCTACAGATTCGGGTCGCGGCAATGTGGGTTCTGTGAATATTGGAGATGTTGCCGGAACTTCTCCATGGGGTGAGGTGAGAGCTCCTTGGCCTGGATCCATTGATTTACCTTCAGAGTCAGTTCCTGGTACAGACACTTTTATCATGAAAGTTGATTTGTATATTCCAGGTGACACGACATTCAATACTGCTGACGGTGATTCTCCGGACCGCTTCAATATGATTCTGCGGTGGAACGGTATTAATGCGGGAAATAATAACAAAAAATGGGAATGGGATACATTGGAGTCAGATACTTGGCACACTTTAGAAATGACCGGAACTATTAAGGAGCTTGATAGCGATGGTAATCCTACCGTTTCTGTTATCCCAATATTAAGTTTTTACGACAAGACGAATGATGCTGAACCTGGAGTCGCTGCTTACATAGATAATTTTGTATTGGAGGTTTCTGTTCCCGCAGCACCTGACGATCCGAATTTGATCGTGGAATCAGATTTTTCTTTTGGTGATTTGGAGCAGGGGCAAGGCCCCTATACAAAAGCATTAACTATTACTAATGACGGTGAGGATGAAGTCCTAGAAGTGACAGGTCTAACAATTTCGGGTGAAAATGAGGACTCTTTCTCCCTTTCTGCGGACTTACCCTTGAATTTGGATCCTGGTCAGAGTGTGGACATTGATATTGATTTTGACCCTGACGGTGAACTGGGTCTCTTTGAGGCAGTCCTCGAAATCAATTCCAATGATGATGACCAGATAGTGAATCTTAGTGGTAAGGTAGGAGAGGCGAATGTGATTGTTATACTGGAGGATAATTTTGATAATGTCCGAGGCCTAGGTAGTGGAAACAATGCCGGTAAGACTACAATCATAGCTGATCCTACAGATTCGGGCCGTGATAATGTGGGATCTGTGAATATAGGAGACCCTACCGGAACTAGTCCTTGGGGTGAATTGAGAGCACCCTGGCCCGGTTCAATTAATCTTCCCACTGAGTCTGTCCCCGGCTTGGACACTTTTGATATGCAGATTGATCTTTATATTCCCAGTGATACCACATTTGACACAGATCTAGAAGGGAACGGTGCTCCTGATCGATTTAATATGATCCTTCGGTGGAATGGTATTAATCAACAGAACAATAATAAAAAATGGGAGTGGGATTCTCTTGAAGCAGACACTTGGCACACCCTAAACATGACCGGAACCATACGTGAGACGGACGCTGAGGGTAATCCGACCACTTCGGTCATTCCTATCCTTAGTTTTTATGACAGATCAAATAATGCGGAGCCAGGAGTAGCAGCTTATGTGGATAATTTTAAGCTCAAAGTGACCACTCCTGACGAAGATCCCAATCTTGCTGTCAGTTCAGTGCTTGATTTTGGTGAATTGGTTCAGGGAGAGGGTCCATTCATGAGAAAAGTTCAGGTTTCAAATTCCGGATCCACTCAGGATCTGAACATTAGTAAGGCCTCTTTACTTGGTCCAAGTAAGGAAGACTTTCAGTTCGCTGAGGATACATTCCCTGTCAAAGTGGGCCCTGGTCAGAGTGCTGATCTGGAGCTGATATTTGATCCTGGTGTGCGGCTTGGACTCTTTGAAAGTACAATCACTTTGGAAAGTGATGATGAAAATGATCCTGAGGTTATAATTAATCTTAGTGGCACAGTTCTTCCTCCTTTCCAAGGCGAGGAGCTAATCATTAATGGAGACTTTGAATCAGGGGACCTATCAGCCTGGCGTGATAATGATCGCTTTAATTTTACATCTGAAGTTGTCAGAGCAGGTGAAGGAGCTGCTGTATTTAATCTGCTAGGCGGTGCTCAGTGGGGAGAGGCTCGACTCGTTGCACCATCACCACCAGCGACTGCTGATAATCCACAGGCACTCGAAGTGACACCAGACATGATTGGAAAAAATTATGAATATAGTGCCTGGTACTATCGACCCGCTGAGGGAGGCATGGCAACGAATGACACGATCCGAATGATTCTGCGCTGGAATGCAGTCAATGCGGGAGCCACGGCGCATGCGATAACAAATGTCGGCGATATTCCGGTAGATACTTGGTTTCAAGTCAAAGCTAAAGGAACAATACCTGAGGTGGGCGGTGACGGAGAGCCACTAACATCAATGCTTCCGATTTGGAGTTTTCAGGACGTTGGTGTGGACGCGGCCGGAGGGGAAATTATGTACATCGATGAGGTCAGTTTAAAAATTGAAGCGCCGGAAGCACCTGATCCTCTGCAAATCACAGGTTTTGAAATTGATAATGATAGGGATGAGATACGAGTTTCATGGAACGCTGTCCTTGGAGCACTCTATGCTGTGGACCGAAGCACAGCGTTGGCGGGAGAAAATCTTGCAGAAGGTTTCTGGGAAGAGCTCGATGATTCTATAATCGCTGAGGATGAAGCTCCGACATTCATTGATGAGGGTGCAACTTCTCTCGGAGAAAGTAGGCTATTCTATAGGGTCCGCTTAATAGCTTTACCGGAATAAAAACTCCAAGACTTTAAGCCCAAGAATACATAATTATTTAGTCGGTTTAATATGATCCTTTTTCTTGGGTCTTTGAATCATGACTGTCGAAACGACGGCACGGTGATCTGATGGCCATGGGCTCAAAACGATGTCGGCATTTCTATCATTTTCACCGACCACTTCGCTCTTGATTATTTTCGCGCCCGAGCAAAAAACAAAATCGATCCGGTCATGGAAGTCCTTCGGATCATTTGGCTTGGTTTTGTTCGTCCAAGTGTAACCGCGGTTTGTAATTTCATCTGGATGTACTTTGCGGAAAGTGTCAATGAGCCCGGCCTGAGTCACTTTAAGCGTGGCCGGATACTGGACCGGCAAAGGCACGATTTTTTGTTTTGCGGCGGCACTTGTCCAATCCTGGAATGAAGGTTCATTGAAGTCTCCAGTAACGAATACTGGGGATCCTGTTTTGATTGCGGGATTGACTTCACTGAGCATCCTGTCGACCTGATCTCCCCTTGCTTTTGAGGCCC
>PAPL01000018.1 GCA_002708885.1 Verrucomicrobiales bacterium
GGTGTCATCCCATTTCCGTGCATATAGGCGTAACTCATAGTATTGACCCTCAGTGAGTCCGCTCAGAGTGAATGTCTGATTGGACCCTACTCCACCGTCATTGTTGAAAGTGAATGATCCTAAGAGTGCCTGTAGGCCCGGTCCAGTGACTCCGCCAGCTGCCGGGCTCCATCCACCGTTATTATTATCGAGTTGATTTTTAATTGAGGACACGTCCCAGTAGAAGTCCTCAGGAGTAGTATTATTATTGAGTAACTCGAATTCCACACCGTTAACANTTTCGGCTCCNCCTCCACTNATTGNATGNGTNTANGTNTTGTCNGTNCTTATGCCGGTACTTTCATCATCNGTGAGTGGGCCAACGAATGAAATGATNNTGGCGGGGGCCGTTGAGTTGACGACGATTCCCTGAAGTATCGGATTATTGTCAGCGTTTACAGGAGGCTCACCNCCAATGTTCTGTTGCATTGTAATTGCAATGGTCCCGTCATCACTGGCGCTGAANTCACCAGAATACACAAATGAATTTTCAGGNGACCAAAAGCTGTCACCGCCNTCGGAAGTAATATTATCAACTACCAGTTCATCGTTCACCGCAATGTCCCATCCCCGGTTCCGGTCTGCCCCTTCATTGAAAAGTAACTGCACATTATAGATGTTACCGGCATTGAGTCCGGCAATATCAATGGTCAGCGGCNNAGGCGCGGCTGACCANCGAATGTCACGCATGACTTCACTGAGTGCTGAAACTGAGTCCGCGTCATCNCCAGTGAATGATGGGCCTCCTCCACCATTTGACCAGTTATCAATGAAATGAGTGGACACGGAAGTCACACTGACTCCGTCCTTTTCGACCATTCCTTCTCCAGTCGACAGCTCCCCTAATCCGGCACGGTCCGTATAAAATTCGACACCATTAATTATGGAATCGGCGTTTCCGTAAACGTCCACAGCGATGATGGCGTTNGCNGGATCCAGATTAAGATCGTCGGGTCCGGTAATTTCTTTTATTTCTCCCTCAATGATTTCGAAGGCGTTACATATATGATTACCGGTNAAANTGATCAGTAAAATTAAGAGCAGATGAAGTGTTTTCATTGTTGTGAAGGTTTAGGTTGATACCTATTAAGCCAGATCCGCGGGCTTATCGTAAAGTAAAAACCCTACTTTTTATTGCTTCTGTAGGGACTCTTTGAGCTGTAAAGTTGGGCTTTTTCNTGAAGTTTATCTAGGGTTTTAAGTTTTCCCGTTGCNCGTGCATTTTTAATAGCCTTGTTGATTGTCATAACTGCTTTGGCAAATTGACCGTTTTCTGCCTGAGCCGCAGCCAGTGTGTCCAGAGTGGCAAAGTTGGTGTATCCAGTTCGTTGATTCACTTCTTCGGAAAGCTCTAGGGCGGACTTTGCATCCCTTATCCNTTCATCGGGATCCGTGGCCAGTATCCAGGCAAGATTATTTTTGGCATTAAGAGCAGGTTCGTTATTGGCAATGATTTCGCGATAGATTTTNACCGCTTCGGANGGTNCNTTGTTTCTTTGGTGTGCAATTGCAAGATTNATCTGATACGGAGCATGTTCAGGCTTAAGGGCAATGGCCTTCTCATAGAAATTGATAGCTTCTTGTTCTCTGCCGATCTGTTGATGGGCCTTACCAAGAGTATCTAAAATCACAGGATTATCTGATCCGGCCTCGGCAACTCCTTTAAATAATGCATTCGCTTCATCATGTTTTTCTGCCATCCAAAGTACGACGCCTGATTGNATTTTCAGTAATGGNTGATTTGGTAACAGGTCAATGGCTTTCTGGTACGCTACGGTTGCTGGTTCCCAGTTCCGTTGACTCTGTTCCTGAGCAGCAATGAAGATCCATGCCTTTGCTTTGTTGATTGGGNTCGAATNAGCTATTTCATCAGATTCTTCATTAGTTAATTTTTGNGCTTCTAGCAGGGCCTCCTCAAAGTAANCGCCTTCCTGATAGGCCTTGGCAAAGTCGAGTGGGCCGATCTTGAAGAGTTCNGATCCATCGTTACTTTTGAANGGGAAAGATGCTTCAGACACTGCCCTTGGTGAAGCGTTCAATAAATTTATATCTTTGATCAATTGATCAGTNCTGACAGGGCCTCTGTAGATGATTGCTAAGTTTCCGTGCTTGTCNAAAAGGAAACTCGAGGGCAGAGGCAATGGACGTTCCCGCGAAAAGAGTTGATTATTTAATAAGGTAAGTAGCCTAAGGCTCTTTGCGTCTGTGACTCCNACTTTGAAAGGATAGTTATTTTTCTTTATCAGTTCTTTGGCTTTTTCTAGGTCCGGTTTTGAATCGTTTTCAGTGATGAATTCTGTTGTCAGTGCAATGATCTGCAATTCCTTGGATTGAATCTGGCTATAATNTTTTTTAAATTCAGATAATTCTGCCACGCACGGTCCGCACCAGCTTGCCCAGAGGTTGATGAGTGAGGGTGAATTATTATCCTGATCCGGATCATATTGTTTTAGATTACCATTAAAATCGACATATTCGATGAGTGGAGCCTTGACTCTTTGNGTCAGGATGATTCGTGCCTGTTCTGTTTGGCTTTGCGGTTCAGGNCTTGATTCCTGAAGATTAATTTTACGTTCCTTCTTTGTTATTTTCTGCGCCTTTCCTGATCCCTGAACGATGCGGTAAACTGATCCTTGAACGATATCCTCAAAGGTTTCCTTTTGTCCTCCCGGCCAGATCACTTCCAGAGTTCCTTTCTCAGAAATATTCTTTTTCATTCCGAATAGAATTCTTTTACTGGATTGACTCAGGAATCCGTCACCGGCCCTCAGGGCTCGTGTCATTCTTTTAGGCCCCATGATCAGTGTCAGTTTTGCNCCGATCGCATCAANNTTACATGTCGTTCCTTTAAGGTGCAGGCTCACTGACCCTGATCTCTGGTCTTGTTCCAGATTGTTTCTTAGAAGACGGACCCTCGGTCCTTCTCTGTTCGTGACCCAAAGATCAAGGTCCCCGTCATGGTCCCAATCAGTTGCGATGATGGCTCTAGTGTCGTCGATTAGATTAAGACCGCTCGCTGCTGAGATGTCTGCGAAGTTAATGCTGGACCCTTTTGTCTCTGAACCGAGATTCAGGAAGCAACAGTTCCTTTCGTATCCACTGAAGGAGCGTCCCCGGGTTATCATGGATCCTAGAGCGTCCCAATTTTGNAGGTAGCTTCCTATTTCAGAGCTTGGAATCTCTTTGAGGGGAGATTGCGCCACGACCTGACGCCAGTAAAAGCTTCACAAGTCACCAGTGTCGCCTGATTGTGTAATGAATCCGTTTGCGACGATAATGTCCTGCATTCCATCATTGTTAATGTCTGCGAACCTTGATCCCCATGCCCATCTTCCCATAGTCACTCCAGCTTCGACGCTGGCATCTTTAAATTTTCCGTTTCCGGAATTTAGGAAAAGAGAATTGCCGCGTGCGTGCCGACGGAAACCTGTAATAGATTCCTGATCAGCACCTTGCTGGAATTGGCGCTGATAAGCGATTCGGTTACCAGCGGAGGACCACATGTTGCTCACGTANAGGTCCTGGTCTCCGTCCCCGTCAGCATCGGACCAGGAGACAGACATCCCAGCTGACATGTCTTCGACTCCGGCCTCAGCGGCGACATCAATGAANCGAGAATTACCTGAACTGTCCCTTTCGTTTCTGTAAAGGTTATTGCGTCCATAATCATTGGCCACATAAAGATCAGGGTCTCCGTCCTGGTCGTAATCCTCCCATGAGGAGGCGAGTGTGAATCGCCGGTTATTTACATCCATTCCAGTGCTGATGGTGACGTTATTGAACTGCCAGTTAAGATCGTTTCTTAATAGAACGTTGCGGCCTCCATTATTAGCGTCATGGTAGGGGATCGGTCTGGCGAGCATCTGGTTTCCGTTTCCATGAACTGACGAGCGCCTCAAAGAGTAGCAACCNACATGAAGGTCAAGGTCTCCGTCCAGATCATAATCAGCCGCACTGATGCACATTGGGGCGGATTCCGGAATCAGCTTAGTGGNCTGTACGGTGAAGTTCGCTCTCCCGTCATTCGCCANAAATATTATACCTAGTGTGGTGGCAATGACGAGGTCCTGGTCTCCGTCATTGTCCATGTCAAGGAACAGTGCTGATTGCGTTTGTAGGCGGAAATTGGTACCTGAAAGTGAGGACGCGTCAATGAGCTGGCCATCAGACTTACTAATGAATAAACGGTTAGGTAAACCGCCTGGTTCACAAACATAAATATCATCGATCCCATCACCGTTAACGTCTCCGGTGGCGATTCCGTGCCAGCCGGAGAGGCCGATGCCGTATCGGTTTTCCAGTCTTGATGCCCAGTAATCTGTGCCCCTGAGGAATTGATTTTTAAAGTCTATGCATTGACTGAAGACGGACCCCGTGCAGTCAGTAAAGAGTGTGCTGTCGCTACTGCGCGTGCCGATGCTTTGTTCAAATTCATTTACCTTGATGGATATAATTTTGGGTGGCTCTGAAGATGATTCCCANTCCCATNAACATTTCCAACGTGCTTTTTGAGTTATTATTTCTTTTTGAGTGTGGCCGGAAATTTCAACATAGGATTCACTCATTGTTTTCCCATTTTCATTAATTGAGACATTAAAGGTTTTAAATTTAACATTGATTTTTGTTGATTCTGATATCGGTTCAAGCAGTTCGCTCAGAGCATCATTGAATGTATTTCTTTTTTCTGATGGTTGTTCGGGTGAGGCATCACGTAAGATTTTGAAAGAGGGACCATTAAAAATCGTTTTCAGATTTTTCGGAACTAGTTGGACAGGTTGAAAATTATTGGCGATCAGATTGGAAGTGTCGGCTAACGCAATGCTCTTTGGATTTTTTATGATTTNACCAAGTTCCTTGAGCTGAGAATCCGCAAGGTCGTTGAAGACTTCTCCTTTCCAGGGATCCTTCTTGGGTTCTTTGTGCAGGCTTTCACTCACTAAGCCAATCGGTCCGAGTGGAATCACTGCGTCGACTGATGTTGGAGNATCTTCTTTTNCGGTAATTTCTTTTTTATTTTCAGTAGACTGCTCCTTATCCCCGCAACTTGTGATTGCTAGGCTGAGGATAATTGAAGAAATGATAAGGAGAAACCGCATCGAGTGCCATCAGATGAACAAGATATTAACACAAAACCTGAATTATCCTATGAAGAAAGAAGTCATTAACATGATGTCCTTTAGCTGGAAACTGTTCTTATTGAGTGGTATAGAAATTAGAGTGAATCACTTGCCCTATCAAATCTTAAGATTCTTAATTTCCGTTGCTTTTATTTTTTGTTTTCTCGGATGCTCTGATGATTCCCGGAAATCTCAAAGGGTACCCGCGAAGCGATCAGTGCCCGTGTTAGGTATATTACCTGAATTTCAACTCACTGATCAGTCAGGTAATCCTTATGGCCTTAAAGATCTTAACGGTAAGGTTTGGATAGTGGATTTTATTTTCACTCGTTGCGCGGGCACGTGTCCCATGCAGACCATTCAGAAAGTGCAAATGCAGGACAAATTAAAAGGAGGGCCTGACTGGAAAGATATTAGGCTCGTGACCTTTACCGTTGATCCGGAAAATGATACGGCTCCGGTATTACAGAAATATGCTGATACCCATTCGGCGGATTCTAATCAATGGAAGTTCTTNACCGGAGCACGTGAGGACCTTTGGAATCTGAGTTCTAACGGATTCAAGTTGGCTGTGGCGGANGATTCAAAGAACGAGAAGATGCCAATATTGCACAGTTCCAGATTTGTGTTGGTGGACAGGATGGGCAGGATNCGGGGCTATTATGATGGTCTTGATGAAAAGGGCATAGCTGACTTGATGAGGGACCTTGACCTGATACTTGAAGAGGATCAGGAATTCAGTGTGCCAGAAAAAGGATTCATTAATTTCAAAAAGTTTCCATACCCTGAAGAGATACTTAACCCTTCGTGGCTTGATACCCGNAAAGAGCTTCAGGTNGCATCAGCTGACAATGTCAGTGCTTTCCACAATTTCCAATTTCAGGATACAGTGAAAGAGAGTGGCATTACTTTCGTGAACCGGATAGTTGATGATGCAGGAAAGTACCACAAAGCGGTGCACTACGATCATGGTAACGGAATTGCGGTGGCCGATGTGGATAATGACGGACTCTTGGATTTGTATTTTACCACCCAGATAGGATCTAATGAATTATGGAAGAACCTAGGAGACGGGAAGTTCAAAGATATAACTACAGATGCAATTTCTTTGAAGGATAAGATTGGTGTCAGTGCTTCTTTTGCCGATACTGACAATGATGGGGACGCTGATCTTGTGGCCACTACTGTCAGAGGAGGTAATTATTTCTTTGAGAATGATGGAACTGGAACCTTCACTGACCGGACAAATCATTCGGGACTTGATTATATAGGGCACTCCTCAGGCGCTGTTTTTTTTGATTATGATAAGGATGGTCTCTTAGATCTTTTCCTCTGCAACGTTGGTGTCTATACGAGTGATGAGAGAGGAAAGGGCGGTTATTGCATAGGTTTGCAGGACGCGTTTCAGGGGCATCTCAAGCCCGAAGAGCGTAATGAACTCAGTAAACTGTATCGTAATGAGGGTGATAATGTTTTTGTGGATGTTTCCGAGAAAACTGGCCTGCTTGATTATAGCTGGACCGGCGATGCTGCTCCTTTGGATTTTGATAATGATGGGTGGGTTGATCTTTACGTTCTTTCAATGCAGGGTCACGACCAGCTTTACCGGAACGAACAGGGAAAGTCCTTTAAGAAAGTCAGTAGGGATGTTTTTCCGAAGACTCCTTGGGGAGCGATGGGCATACAGATATTCGATTTCGATAATGACGGGAACCAGGATATATATATTACCGATATGCATTCGGACATGAGTCAAGAGGTTGGTCCTAACCGTGAAAAGTTAAAGAGTGCCATGAAGTGGGAGGAGAGTATACTCAAGAGCGGAGGCATGAGTATTTACGGTAATGCTTTTTTCAGGTCCTTGGGAAATGGAGATTTTGAGGAAGTCTCTGATAGTATCGGGGCTGAGAATTACTGGCCCTGGGGACTGAGTGCAGGTGATTTGAATGCTGATGGATTCATCGATGTTTTTATAGCCTCGAGTATGAATTTTCCTTTCCGTTATGCTATCAACAGCGTTTTGCTCAATGAGTCAGGTAAGCGATTTGCTGATGCTGAATTTATTCTGGGCGTTGAACCAAGGCGTGACGGCAGGACAGCAAAGCCTTGGTTTACTTTGGATCCATCCGGACAAGACAAGGAGCACTCGCTTGTTAAGGAATATAACTTAACTGAACCGGTTGAGGTGTGGGGCTCATTGGGCACTCGAAGTTCTGCGATTATCGATATTGATAATGATGGTGATTTGGACATTGTCACGAACGAGTTTCATGATGGGCCGATGGTTTTGCGAAGTAATTTATCGGAAAAGAAACAGATCAATAAACTTCAGATCCAACTGATTGGTAAGGGCAATGGTGACTCTAACCGTGATGGATTGGGAGCGACGGTAAAAGTGACCGCGGGATCAAAGGTTTATACGCAGGTCAATGACGGAGTCTCTGGGTATCTTTCTCACAGTTTAATTCCAATGTATTTTGGTCTGGGCGATTCAAATAGGGTCGACAGCGTTACCGTGCTTTGGCCTTCCGGAAAGGAACAGACTGTAATGGATATTGATCCTGAAAAGTTGTTAAAGATAATTGAGGATTAGTATGACAACCATTTATAAAAATATGATTCTATCAGTCATCAGGAAAATGCGTGAGGCATTAATTTTCATGGCCCTTTTTTTGGGTTTAAGTGCAACGCCTTCAATCGCAGAGACCGTTGTCAATGTTGGTGAGATTCGCCCTTTTTTCGGTCCTGATGATCTTAACCTCGATCCTGACAGAGTCATAGTTGCAATTGATGCTTACGGTGACACAGACCGTGAAGTGAACGGGGTCAAGTTTTTAACCGATAAGTCAGCCCCTCCAAATGTGACGGTGACCGCGACTCACAGAATTAATGATTGGGCAATCAGGCCTGTTTATAGTGGCGCTGATAGGCAATCAGTTGATAACCTTGAAGAGATCATGCAGGACATTCGCTGGTCAGCGGCTCCGAGTGCGGTTGAAATCTCGGTTTCGGAACTGAACCCCGGGATTGAGTATGAACTGCAGATGCTTTTTAACGAAGGGGCGGACCGGGACCGNCGCTGGGACATTGCCATTGAAGGAGAACTGGCCGTGGATGACTTCAGTTCTGAGGGTGAAGGGGGATGGACGCCAAGGAACGGCTTTGCCTACATTGCCCCTTTTGTGCTCGAAGAAGGTGATGATGTTCTTAATGTTGAGATGGTTAAGCATTTTGGAGGTCAATCATCAAGGGGATCGGACAATAACCCCATCTTACAGGCTTTCACGATTACCGAGATTACAGTTCCGGAAACTCCNGAGTCCGTAGGGATATCAAGTTCCGACTTCTTTGCTGAACAGAGCGTGCCTGTAGGTACCCTCAGTACCTTTGATCTGAAACGAAANTCCAATCACCTCTATTCTTTTGTGCCGGGCCAAGGAGATAAAGATAACGAAAAGTTTGAAATAAAGGAAAGTAGTATTGTTCGTTCCCGCACTTATGATTTCAGCACNCATGAGCATTTCTCTGAATTTTCTGTAAGAGTCCGTTCGACAGATGCTGATGAACCGTCACGTTTTATGGATCAGATATTGATTCTGACTTTGGCGAAGCCTTTGGCTCCTACCGTNATGGATATGACCGCCGATTCAATNAGTTCGGGTATACTGGTCCAGGGCCTTGTCGGTAAATTGTCTGTCAATGATCCGAACGCATTTGATTCGCATTTTTATTCATTCGCTGAGGGGCCCGGTGATGAGGATAATAAAATATTCTCAATTGATGGTGATAGTTTGCGGTTGGCCAAATCCATACCGGCCGGAAAGACTGATCTTAGCATTCGTGTTAGGGTCACTGATTCAACGGGTCTTTATATTGAAAAGAAATTCACTCTAAAAGTGACTGACCCTTCGATTCGTATTAATGAATTAATGGCGAGTAACGGAAGTTCTCTCGNTGATGATGATGGTGATGCTTCTGATTGGCTTGAAATATATAATGAGCAGAGTGGTACCGTTAATCTCGAGGGATGGCACTTAACGGATGATGCGGATCAATTGACAAAGTGGACATTTCCTAATGTTAATATTGCTCCGAATGGATTTCTTGTCCTCTTTGCTTCGGGCAAAGAGAGAGGACCTGACAGGCGTCCGTTGCACCTCAATTTTGAGATTGCCAGTTCTGGAGAATCATTGATTCTGGTCCAACCGGATGGAAAGACAATAGTGGATCAGATAGATTTTCCGGCACAGGGAGTGGATGTTTCGTATGGNTATAATGCTGAGGCCAATGAGGTNGGCTTTCTTAGGAAATCAAGCCCAGGAGAAAAGAACGGTAACATTGCTAATCAGGTTGCTAATGAAGTCACTTTCAGTCATCAGAGAGGATATTATGATAGTGCCTTTGAGCTTGAATTAAGTTCTGCAATTCCGGACTCGGTGATCCGCTACACGACCAATGGCTTAAAGCCCAATAATTCAAGTGCAGTCTATACNGGGCCGATCCGTATCGGTCCGTCAAGTAGCTCGGGGACTCGGGGCGTTCGCACTGTCAGAGCTTTCTCAACGCATCCTTCCGCAGTAATTTCGCCAGTTTCAACTCACACTTATATTTGGGTCAGGGGAACAGGATCTCCTGATTCTAACGGAGTAGTTGGACAGTCCAGATTTATTTCTTCCATTAAAAATGATCAGAAATATGGCCCGTTAATAGATGATGGATTATTATCACTCCCGGCCATTTCAATCATTAAGCCGAGCGGTATGGGAGGATCTGAAGGGGAAGGTTCTCTCGAGCTGATTAGTCTTGATGGGACTGAGCCTGGTTTTGGGATCGATTGCGGGATGAAAATTGTTGGAGGAGCCAGTGTGGGTTCTCCGAAAAATAATTTCCGCTGCTATTTTCGGAGTAAATATGGTGCGTCAAAGTTACGTTACCCGCTATTTGCCAATCACCCATATACCCAAAAGACCAGCGAGGTCTTTGATGTGCTTCAGTTGCGGAGCGGATCGCATGACAACTTTTACTGGATGGCTAATCCAGGCAATCCACCGGGAAGGAAGCGTCAGGGGGACGCTCAGTACGTTCGTAACCGTTGGGTAAATGATATGGAAATGCTCATGGGTCANCCATCAATACATGGGCGTTATGTTCATTGCTACCTGAACGGAACTTATCATGGCCTTTATCATGTTCATGAACGGCCCATGCATAGTTATATGGATAAGTATTTCGGTGGAGATCCTGAGGACTATCATTACACAAATTCAGGGAGGACTGGCAGTGATCATGGAGAAGGAGATAGCTGGTCACGTACTTGGAGTAAGGTCAAAGATGCCGCGTCGGCTGGAGGAGAAGAGTCCCGCGAATGGATTAACTGGAGTCACTTGGCTGATAATCAACTATTATATTATTACTGTGGAAATGATTGGGACTGGAGCACTACACATAACTGGATGGCAGCTGGTCCTAAGTANCCNGGCCGAGGAGGTTGGAGATTTTATTCCTGGGACTGTGACGTGATGCTTCATGATGTTGATGCGAACAATCTTGGAGTCAGTGCTCCGGACGGTGTTTTTTCATCANTGATGAGGGACAAGGATTTTAAAGTTTTCTTTAGTGATCGGGTCTATAAGCACTGTTTCAATGGAGGTGTACTAAGTCCGAACGGTCCCAGAGCCGCTCACGATTATCGGATGAATGAAATTTATGACGCGCTCGTTCCGGAAACGGCACGTTGGCAGCCGTCCAGTGCGCGAAGGCTTCCATGGGACCGTGACGGTGAGTGGAGAGATGAGTGGGACTATATGCAAAATGTTTATTGGCCGAGGAGAACGGAGATTCTTCTTAATCAGTTCCGTGCGAGGGGATGGTATCCACTGGAGGCTCCGGAATTTGAACAGCGCGGCGGTTCTGTAAGGTCTGGTTATTCACCGGTAATCCTGGCAGAAAAAGGTGATGTGTACCTTACAATAGATGGAACTGACCCTAGGTTACCTGGTGGGGCAATTAGTCCAAATGCAATTTTCATCAATGGTGCCACTGTCACTGAAGAGCTGATTTCAAAAGAATCGGTTTGGAAGTACCTCGATGATGGATCAGATCAGGGAACGGCTTGGCGTTTGCCTGATTTTGATGATTCGTCCTGGGAACAGGGGAAGGCCGAACTCGGTTACGGTGATGGTTCAAAGGGAGCTGAGGGGACGTTGCTCAGTTATGGTTCTGTTGGCAGTAATAAGCATGTGACGACCTATTTTCGCCGGAATTTCCAGATCAGTGAGGTTGCGGAGATCATTGACATTAGACTTGGTCTCAGGAGAGATGATGGGGCCGTTGTTTATTTGAACGGAAAAGAGATATGGCGTTCCGCAATGCCGGATGGTGAGATCCTTTTTGATACGCTGGCAAATGATGGGGCGGGAGGTTCGGAGGAGTCCATCTTTTACTTGAATGAGGATGTCTCTCCTCAATTGCTTTTGGAGGGTGAAAATACTATTGCGGTTGAGGTCCATCAGGTGGCTCGGACCAGTTCTGATATCAGTTTTGATTTTGAGTTAATTGTCACGCGACCCAGTGATCCATCACAGTTTCGGATTGATAAGAGTACTATGGTGAGGGCTCGTGCACTGAATGGAGAGGATTGGTCGCCATTGAATGAAACAACCTATACTATAGGAGATCCTGCCGATTCCACGAATCTAGTGATAAGTGAATTGCATTATAGGCCCCTTGCACCGAACCCAGACGAAGACCCTCAGGGCATTTATTCCCGTACTGACTTTGAATTTATTGAAATTCAGAACATTTCAGAATCCCCTATCCATTTGCAGAATTTACAATTCACTGAAGGGATCAGTTTTGATTTTTCCAATTCGTCCGTCATTGGATTAAGTTCTGGAGAAAGCGCGGTTCTAGTTGAGGACAAAAATGCGTTCTTGGCCCGGTACCCTGACGCTGATCCTTCCAGTATCATTGGCGAATTTAAAGGTAATCTAAATAATGATGGAGAGTTAATTGAGCTGAGGGACTCGAGTGATTCTTTGGTTCGATCTTTTACGTATAATGATAAGATGCCCTGGCCCGAAGGAGCTGACGGGTCCGGTTATTCATTAGTGCTCATTGATCCTCAAAAGAATCCGGACCATGCATTAGCTGAAAATTGGACAACTTCGCGCTCATTGCATGGGGCTCCTATTGGAAATGATAAGGCTTATAATTTTTCTCAATGGCAGGTTCTTATTTTTAATGATAAACAAATGGCGGATGTTAATTTTTCCGGACCGGACGCTGATCCTGACCTTGATGGATTGAACAACTTTGCTGAGTTTGCTCTCGGTTCTTCGCCAATTGATCCATCAGACCGGTCCCGCTTCACTGATTTAGATTTAGTGAAAATAGGAGGCACTCAGTATTATGCATTTTCCTACAGTCGGTGGACAGGCGCGGATGGAGTTTCCTTTACAGTTCAGGTTTCAAGTGATCTGAAGGACTGGAAGAGTGGTGAGGAGTATCTGGTCCCATTAGCTACTGACTCTGAAAGTGCAGAGGGAACTGTTCATAAGACGTTTCGCTCAGTCATTCCTTCAAATGAGAGGAAAGGGCAGTTTTTCAGGTTAAAAATGGTTGCCGATTAATTTCAAGCTGTCTTTTTGGAGCTTCTTTTTTTGCTTAGTGCTTGAGCTGTGGATGGATCATTGTCAGATTTGCCTGATAAGGGTAGTAAATATTAACCGCTATGGCTAAATCTTCAGAAATATTGATTCTTATATGGGCGTTATTCTTGGCAGTTCCTTCAATCGGTGCTGTTGAATTTAATAAGGACATTCGGCCAATACTTTCGAGTAAATGCTTTCAATGTCATGGGCCTGATAAGAATCACCGTGAAGCCGGGTTAAGACTTGATACTAGGGAAGGGGCAATTAATGACAATGATGGGGTCAAAGCGATTGATCCGGAAAATCTGAATGAGAGTGAGATTCTGTTTCGTATTCATTCTGATGATTCCGATGAGATGATGCCTCCGCCCGAATCCAAGAAAGAATTGAGCGACAAAGAGAAGTCACTGATTGATGAATGGATCAAGTCTGGAGGAGCCTACGAAGATCATTGGGCCTTTCAGGGAATTAAAAAAATTAATCCTCCAGAAAAAAAGCCGGAACTAATTTCCCGCAATCCGATTGATGACTTTATTCATTCCAGACTTTTGAAGGAGGGCCTCAAGCCCATGCCTGAGGCCGATAAATCAACACTCATAAGAAGGGTCACATTTGATCTGACCGGTTTACCGCCAACGGTTCCTGAAGTTGATGCTTTTTTGGCCGACGATTCTCCTGAGGCTTATGAAAAATTGGTCGATCGACTTTTAGGGTCCGAGTCATATGGGGAACGAATGGCACTGGCTTGGATGGATGCGGCCAGATACGGTGACTCATCAGTCATGCATGCGGATGGTCCACGTTACATGTGGCCATGGCGCGATTGGGTCATTAATGCGTATAACACTAATATGTCTTTCAAACAATTCACAATTGAGCAATTGGCCGGCGATCTCATACCTAATGCTACAGTGGATCAGAAAGTGGCATCGGGCTTTAACCGTAACCATGCTACTTCTGACGAGGGAGGTGCCATATCCGAAGAGCTTCGTGTGGAATATGTGGTGGACCGGGTCCAGACCACATCAAATGTCTGGATGGGATTAACGATGGAGTGCAGTCAGTGCCATGATCACAAGTATGATCCGATCACGCAGAAGGAATATTATCAAATGTTCGCATATTTTAATAATACGACTGATCCGGGAATGCAGACAAGGAACGGTAATCAGTCGCCTACCGTCACGGTCCCTGACCGGAAGCAGGTAGAGAAATTGGCTGAGTTGGATAAGAGAATCGCTTTAGAAGACAATAAGCTGGAATTATACAAGAGATCATCGATTCCCCAGTACGTGAAATGGTTAAGAGAGGCGGAAAAAGGAGCAGGCGAGGCATTGCCTGAGCCGGCAGGCCTCAATCATTTTTTTCCACTCGACGAAGTCGAAGGTAATACAATTAAGGCCCAGATAGGTGGCGGTACCGGCAAGCTTTCAGGAAAATTGATTAAGGCTGAACGGGGAAGTGGAAGCGGTTTGAGATTTGATGGCAAGACGTCATTTGCATTTGATAATTGGCCAGAGAGGAAACGTGAATCTGGATTTACGTTCGCTGCTTGGCTTAAGTTGCCGGCTAACGGAAACGGTTCCGTTCTGGCACGGATGGACGAAGGGAAATCATTCCGCGGTTATGATTTGTGGGTTCAGGGCCGTGCAGTTGGAACGCACATCATCAGCAATTGGCCGAACAATGCTCTTAAGGTTGTTTCTGACAAGCCTCTTGCGGAGAATAAGTGGCAACATGTGGCTGTTACATATGACGGTTCTTCGAAGGCTTCCGGAGTCAAGATATATATAGATGGACAGTTAGCAGGGAACAAGGTCGAGCAGGATTCCCTCAAAGACTCCATTGCAACTAATACGCCCTTCAAGATAGGAAGCCGCTCTAAAGGTGCCAACTACAACGGTGAGCTTGATGAGTTGCGTATTTATGACAGGGCCCTTTCAGGTGATGAGGTCAAGCGTCTAGGAGGTGACCCCATTAAGAGCATCCTTGCTATGCCCAAGAAGGAAAGGACCAAGGAACAAAAAATGGCTCTATTAAATTTTTATCTCAATAACAATGATGCTGAGTATAAGGAGCTAGCCAAGGTCAAAGAAGCACTGCTAAAGAAGAAGGCTGCGATTCCTGTTAACAGTAAAGTCACTTCAATGATTATGCAGGACAATCCGGAAAGTAAGACTCGGCTAACATATATCCTTAACCGCGGGCAGTACGATCAGCCAATTAAGGAAGGTGATGATGCTGTCATTAACCCTGGGGTTCCTTCTGTCTTGCCTGCACTTGATGATAATGCTCCCAAGAACCGATTGGGTCTCGCTAAGTGGATGACTGATCCTTCTCACCCTCTCACTGCAAGAGTCGCAGTGAACCGTTATTGGACCCTTTTCTTTGGTAGAGGAATAGTGAAGACTCCGGGCGATTTTGGTAATCAGGGGTCTCCTCCAACGCATCCTAAACTGCTGGACTGGTTAGCGAATGATTTTGTCGAAAATGGCTGGGACATCAAGAGAACGGTTCGCCAGATAGTTACTTCTGCAACTTATCGCCAGGCTGCCCGTATATTGCCGGATTCTTATAGCAAAGATCCCCAGAATCTTTTCTTGGCACGTTCGCCAAGGTTCAGGCTTCAAGGGGAATTTATACGTGATTCAGCCCTTTCTGTTTCTAGTCTTTTGGTCAATTCGGTTGGGGGACCAAGTGTTAAACCCTATCAGCCGGCTAATATTTGGAATGAGGTTTCACTTAACGGTGGGCTTCGGTACAAGAGGGACTCCGGTGAAAAGCTCTATCGTAGGTCAATGTATACTTATTGGAAGCGTTCAGCTCCAATGCCTAACATGTTAATATTTGATGCTCCTACCCGGGAGAAATGCATGATTCAGCGTCCAATTACCAATACGCCTCTGCAGGCATTAGTGGTATTGAACGATCCTCAGTTTGTGGAGTCTGCGAGAGCATTCGCACAGAGGATAATTTCAGAAGGGACTGCAGATGAACGGTCCAGAATAAATTATGGATTTAAATTGGCCTTGGCGCGTGAGGCTACGGACGAGGAATTTAAGGTCTTGAAACGTGTCCTGAATGGACAGGTTTCTGCTTTTTCCGCTGATAAGGAAAAGGCAAAGAGCTTTCTTTCTGTTGGTGAGTCAGCACGCAACGAATCGGTTGATATGGTCGAGCATGCTGCATGGACAGTCATTGCTCAGATCATACTCAATATGGATGAGACTCTGACCAGGGGCTGAACGGGAACTGAACATTTTAATTTAATAACCACTTATGATGAATTATCACAATCGACGTAATTTCCTCCTGAGTACTGGTCACGGCATGGGCGCTGCTGCCCTAAGTAGCCTGTGGAACCCTCAAATAATCGGCACAGCAGGCGCAGCTTCAGGTTTGCCGGGATTTCCAAATTTTCCTCCAAAAGCGAAAAGAGCAATATACCTTTTCTTTCCTGGTGGACCTTCCCACATTGACACTTTCGATTATAAGCCCGCCCTCCGTGAGATTCATGGTAAAGAATTACCTGATTCTGTGCGGCAGGGACAGCGGATCACCGGCATGACCAGTGGGCAAAAGTCCTTCCCATGCGTTGCTCCTATGTTCGAGTTTGAGCGGTTCGGAAAGCATGGGACATGGGTCAACAAGGATCTTCTTCCTCATACTGCCGGCATTGTAGATGATATTACCATCATTAGATCGGTTAATACTGAAGCTATTAACCATGACCCCGCAATTACATTCATTAATACGGGGGTCCAGGCACCGGGCAAACCAAGCATGGGAGCATGGTTGAGCTATGGATTGGGTAGTGAAAATGAGAACATGCCCTCTTACGTTGTGATGATTTCCCGGGGAAGGGGTCAGTTACAGGCCCTATATGACCGTCTCTGGGGAAGCGGATTCCTCCCTTCCAAGCATCAGGGTGTGAAGCTAAGATCTGCAGGTGAGCCTGTCTTGTACCTGAATAACCCTCCCGGGATTGATCGTGAAATGCGCAGGGATATGTTAACCGGATTGCAGGAGTTAAATTCCAAAACTCACAAGAAATTTAATGATCCTGAGACTCAGGCAAGAATTGCTCAGTATGAAATGGCCTTCCGTATGCAGGCTGAGGTTCCTGACCTCATGGACATATCCAAAGAACCTAAGCACGTTAAGGATCTTTATGGTCCTAACGTAGAAAAACCGGGCAGCTTTGCCAGAAATTGTTTATTAGCTCGCCGAATGGCTGAAAAGGGAGTCAGGTTTTTGCAGCTCTTTCATCGAGGTTGGGACCAGCACGGTAGCCTTCCTTCAAAATTGCGGCAGCAATGTGAGGACATTGATCAGCCTTGTGCAGGACTAATTAAGGATCTGAAGGAACGTGGAATGTTTGATGATACTCTGGTCGTTTGCGGAGGTGAGTTCGGGCGTACTATTTATTCTCAGGGAAAATTAACTAAGGATAATCACGGGCATGATCATCATGGCCGCTGTTTTACTACCTGGATGGCAGGGGCCGGCATCAAGCAGGGATTTGATTATGGCCAGACAGATGACCATTGCTACAACATAGTCAAGGATCCGGTTCACATCAGGGACCTTAATGCAACGATCTTGGACCGACTTGGAATCGATCATGAAAAACTGACTTTCCGTTATCAGGGCCTTGATCAGCGATTGACTGGAGTAGAGGAGGCGAGAGTGGTTAAGGAAATTATAGCTTAGTTATTCAGGATCTTTAGGACTAACTAACACTGATTTCATGCCGGCGTTTTTGGCGGCCTCGATGCCAAGTAGACTGTCCTCAAAGACGAGGCACTTGTGCGGTTTAACATTCATTCTTTCTGCAGCCAGAAGAAATAAGTCAGGTGCAGGTTTGCTGTTTTCCACGTCATCCTGGGTAACGATAACATCAAAGAGTTCGACTATTTCTATCGCTTCCATTGTTCTCATTACGGTTTCACGTATGCCTCCTGACGCGACTGATATTGGTTTTCCTTGATGGTGGCATTGACGTGCGAAATTAACGACCGGTTCATAAGGTATGACTTTGTCTAGATTTGCGAAGTAGTAAGACTCTTGATCTGAGACGACCTGATCCGGATTCATGTCACAGCCGAACCTGTCGTTAAGTATTCTGACCGTGTCATGCATTCCAATTCCCGCGTAGGATTGGGCGATTTTGCGGGTAAATTCAAAATTACCGCCATTTTTTTTGAACGCATCGAGCCAACCGTCGAAGTGAACATGCATCGATAGTGAAAGGGTACCATCATGATCAAATATGAATCCTTCGAATTCTCCTTCCGGAATCTGCACGTTGTCTATAAAATTGGGGTTGGTTCTATTGTCGATAACATATAAAGATACACTTGCAGGGCGTTCTGTAAATTATCTCTGATCAACTATGAATGTATTAATTGTTTATCCGGAAACAAAAAACACCGTCACCGGAAACTATTGTACAGCGTGCCAATACAAAGACATTCTGACTGATCTGGGTCATAATGTGTCATTGAGCGAAGAATATGAGGGACAGGGAGCCGAATTACTTATCGCAATCAACGCACAAAAAAAGAACAGAGACATTGAACGGTTTGCCGAAGCGTATCCTGAATCTAAAATTATAGTGATTCTTTCAGGAACGGATATTTACCCTGAGCCTTCTGAACGTTCAATTCACTCAATGCGCTTAGCTCATTCGATTATTGCTCTGCAACAGAATGGCGTTAAAAAGGTCCCTGATGAAATGAAGGAGAAGGTTCATGTTATTATTCAGAGTGTTATCAATGACGGCTCTGATTCGAAAAGTAATTTGATGCGAAAAGGGTTCGATGTGGCATTGGTTTCTAATTTGCGCCGGGTCAAGGATCCTTTTTTGGCTGCGGAGGCGGCAAGAATGATGCCACAAGAATCTGAGTTGAGGATTCATCATGCTGGATTTGTTTTGGAACCAGATCTTGGCGAATTTGCAAGAAAAGAGACCATTTCGAATGAACGATATCAATGGTTGGGCGGATTGAGTTCGTTTGAGGTAAGAGAACTGATCAGTTCTTGTGATATATTAATAGTTACCTCTAAGCATGAGGGCGCTGGCAGAGTCATAGGAGAGGCGATCATTAATAACGTGCCGGTCATTTCGACGCGTGTGGACGGGGTCACCGGAGTCCTCGGAGATGATTATGAGGGACTGTTTCCGGTAGGTGATGCATCTGCTCTTGCAACGCTCCTTGCGCGCGCTGAGACCGATGAGGAGTTTTTGCTTAAATTAAAGAAAAGCTGCATGAGCAAGGCCTTTAATTTTGATCCCGTTACAGAGAAGGATTCTTGGAATAAAGTGCTGGAGGATTTATTCGGGTAAGTTTTTCTTTGTGCCTTCAGGCTTGTTTTCTTAGCAGTTTTTGAGCGCGTTTTTCAATGGATACGGCCTTACGTTTTTTTCCAAGATTACGCATCAGTAATGCATAGTTGGAGCATGCGATGGCAAAAGTTTCGCGATCATTTGAAAGGCTGGTCTCGAGGATGCTGATGGCTTTTTTGTATCTTTGCAGTGCGTCTTCATTATTTCCCAACTGCTGTAATGTTGTGGCAAGATTCGCATAAGACTGGCCCAGATCAGCCGAATTAATATTGGTGCAATGTTCACGAATCTCCAAAGCCTGTTCATGCATTTCGCGGGCCTGAGCAAAGAAACCTGAACTATAGTATAATGCGCCGAGATTATTATAGACGACCGCCGATTCGGCATTTTTTTGCCCTAGAATGCGCTCAAATATTTCTAGAGATTTCATGTAATTTTCTTCCGCACTGTCAAAATCTCCATTTTCTTTATAGAGCATCCCAAGATTATTACGAAGATTGGCCACATCCAATTCTGAAGGGGGAACGAGACCGGCGAATAGTTCAATTGCCTCTTGATATAAAGATATGGCCGGTTCCTGGGACTGATTGAAGTCATAAACCGATGCCAGACTGCTTTTGATTCTCGCTAATTGTTCATTGTCCGGGTCCGCTGATTTTGTTTTTTCGAGAGCTTCAATATAGATTAATTCTGAATCAACGTAATTGTCTGATTCGCGGAGCAGGTCTCCGTATAGCTCTAGGGCGGTAATGAGGTTCGATGTCTGATCGGGATTGGTCTCTATCAGTCTTCTGGCAGTGTCGACTGCCGTCTGTGCCGTTCTAATGGCTTCATTTATTTTGCCTCCACTTTTAAGAGAATGGACTCTCTCTATGAGGACTTTAAGTACAGTGGTTTTATTTTCGTTACTCATTGATTTGAGTTTGTGGCATCCTAATGAACTATTTGCATCTCATTCATTAAATATTTAAGACGCGCGGAGCATATTTGAAGTTACATATTTTTTTACTGTTAATGTCTTTATTCTATTGATTGATAAATTTAATCAGATCAGACCGCATTTTAGGCACATTATATATTTCTGACAAAGTTTCTAGAGGAGGTTTTTTGGGGTCCAAGATGCCCAGTTCAGAGGTTATTTGTTTTTCAAAATGAAGAACGGCCCTTTGAGTCGGATTGGATTTTTCTAGAAAGTTCAGTGCCCTTACCAGAAGATCATAGATGGGCTGGATCGGGGCTTCTGGTTCAGATACTTTATTTATCAGTTCTACAAAATAACTGGCAGCGAGGGTTTTTGGATAACTTTCACGGATACTGGCCCGTGCGTTGATGATGGAAATGTCCCGAAGTGAATGCAGGTCTGATTTTTTACTTCTGGCTATTTCAAACTCAGCTTCAAAGAAAAGATCAATTTTTCCGGCGAATGGGCTCTTTGGCCTCCGTGCCCCCTTAGCGACCGTCTTTAATATTCCGTGCTCTACCGTGCACCAGGTTACAATCAAGCTCGTTTCCGTTAAAGGAATGCGGCGGATAATAATTCCTTGGCACTTATTCATCTGGGTTGCGTGTTGGTTATCGAGCGCTAATGTACTGCTTTATGGACGAAATTTCCATTGACCTCCAAGCTTTTGATACGGATTCCTTAAAATCACGTATTGGTGAGCTTAGGAGGTATCTTTGACTTGGAGGCACTTCAATCAAATCAGTCCGAACTTGAAAAAATGATGTCGGATCCCGGGTTCTGGGATGACAATGAGCGAGCTGCAAAGGTTTCAGGAGAGCATGCGGCCGCTGCGAAAAAAATTTCATTGTTTGAGGACCTGACTAATAGGGTATCGGACATCGATGACCTTGTTGCATTTGCCCAAGAGGAGGGGGACTCGGGCGCGGCTNTNGAAGTNAAAAAAGAGATCGATGAACTTTCGGTACAGTTAGGTGAATTAGAAATGGAACTGCTTTTATCGGGAAAGCATGACAAAGAGAATTCATTTCTCACAATTCATGCAGGGACTGGTGGAACTGAGGCCTGTGACTGGGCGGAGATGTTGTTACGGCAATATCAGAGGTGGGCTGAGAGAAGAGGCTTTAAAGTCGAAATAGTGGAATGTCAGGAACATGACGAAGCGGGCATCCGTTCAGTGACACTGAGAGTGTGCGGCACGCATGCGTACGGATACTTGCAGACCGAGCGTGGAGTNCATCGATTAGTTCGTATTTCTCCTTTTGATTCCCAGTCAAGGAGGCACACTTCGTTTGCTAGTGTTGATGTGGTTCCAGAAATTGAAGATGATGGAGACATCGAAATTGATGAAAAGGAATATGANATTACGACTACGCGCAGCGGGGGCAAGGGAGGTCAGAATGTTAATAAAGTTGAGACGGCGGTCATCCTGAAGCATCACCCGTCCGGAATTTTAATCCGTTGCAGTGCCGAGCGTAGCCAGCACAAGAACCGCGCAGTCGCTTTACAATTACTGCGAGCCAAACTGTTTCAACTTGAAGAGGATAAGAAGAAAGCTGAAATGGAACGTCAGTACGGAGAGAAGGGGGAAATTGCTTGGGGAAGTCAGATCCGTTCATATGTTTTCCAGCCTTACCAGATGGTAAAAGATCACCGCACGGGCCATGAAACGAGCAATGTGAATGATGTGATGGATGGAGGAATTGATGAATTTATAGAGGCCAAGCTNAGGGGGCAGACGCCTNNNGAGGATTAATATCCAGTCGATAAAAATATAGAAATGAGTGAACGCCTTGAGATTGATGTTTTGACGATTTTCCCTGAAGTCGTTCGGGCTCCACTCTCTGAAAGTATTCTTGGCCGCGCTTCTGACGAAGGAACTGTTGGGATTCGAATACACGATCTTAGGGANTGGACNACAGACAATTACCGCAAAGTGGATGATGAGCCGTACGGAGGAGGTCCGGGAATGGTAATGAAGCCGGAACCTTTTTTTGCTGCGGTGGGAGATCTTCGAAAAGAAAAAACCAGAGTCATTCTAATGACGCCTCANGGCCATCGGTTCAATCAGAANATGGCACGTGAGTTTTCAGTGTCTTCCGATCATCTAATTATTCTTTGTGGTCATTATGAGGGAATTGATCATAGGGTAGTTGAGGGACTAGTTGATAAGGAAGTTTCTATTGGTGACTATGTTNTGACTAACGGAGCCCTCGCCGCAGCTGTTTTTATTGATTCTATTGTNCGCTTGATTCCNGGCGTNCTTGGTGATGAGCGCTCGCCGATAGAGGAGTCCTTTTCAATCGAGGATGGAATTCTTGAGGCGCCCTGTTATACAAGGCCAGCAGACTTTGAAGGAATGAAAGTTCCTGAGGTTCTTCTTTCGGGTCATCATGAAAAGATCAAGGAATGGAAGCGCAAGATTGCGGTTGAAAGGACACTAGAGAACCGTCCGGACCTGATGCAATGAGATTGGAATATATGAGTGTATTTTCAAGAGACGGAGATAATCTGAAAAACTCTGCAAACTTTAACATCTTTCCTCAAATCAATTGTGATCTTCGACTTTGTTATTGAACCAAGATTTTTTTAACATCAGAATACGTTCTGATTATTAATTAAATAGAAAAAATTCGATGAAAATAAAACTAAAAGACATCTTTAGAGCCTCTCTGATTTTATTTTCATGCTCATCAATTTTATCAAGCTGCGTAACAATTCAGGATGAGATAATCGGCTTACCTTCTGGATCTTCAAAAGTATATTATGAACGCGGTCAAGCTTCATTGAAGTCGTCGAAGAAGTATACAGTGCAAGTTATTCCCCCTCCAGTTGGGGAATGGTTCCAAACTCCTGAACTTCCATTATTTGTTTCTGTAAAAAATAATTCCAATGCAACATTTGATTTTGATCCAAGTAGAATTACAGCAAAATGGGAGTCAAAAAAATGGGTAAATCCACCTAAAGAAAACGTTCTGGTCTACAACTCTTCTCAAATCTTAAAAAAGATACAGCAGAGAAAAAATGCAGCTACATTTCTTGCTGTATTAGGTGGAGTGGCTGGGGCGTACAATGCAGCACAGGCTAGTACTACCACTACCTATGGTTATGTAGGAAACACTTCTTTTGGTGCTACGACCTATAATTCAGGAATAGCTAACGCATTAGCTATTCAGAATGCCAATCAGACTGTTTCTAATTTAAATAAAGTCAAAAATAAGTCAGCCAAAGCAAGAAACAAAATAAATCAATTTCTGTTAATGCGACAGACAATGTCACCCAATTCTCAATATGGCGGTGAACTACTTTTGAAGAACCCTTTTAAGCATTACCCGACTTACTATGGTGGTAAGCTTTATCTAGAAATACCTATCGGTAATGAAAAGCATGATTTTGTTTTCCAAGTTGATACTGATTACGATAAGAAAAGAGAGAAATATGGTCGAGCGTGGACTCCACTCCATGATAAGAACAGGGTTTACGATGAGTCTAAATCCTCAACAAAAACTCGAAAAGATTAGAGGATCGAGATTACCGAGCGTAAACTCGATAAAACCGCGGAAGGGTCGGTATTCGAACCCACGGTAGAGTTGCCAAACTCAAATTTTAAACTGCATCTCCCGGGGATGGTTACGATTGGTGCCATCAAACTTTTAGAAAAGTGATGATCTAAAAAGGTTACCTTAAATACCTCAAATACCATTTATTGGCTAAATGGTCGGGCCAGCGGGATTTGAACCCACGACCTCTTCACCCCCAGTGAAGCGCGCTACCAAACTGNGCCATGGCCCGAGATTATTATAATTAGGGATTATTGGCTTTTTTAAGGCCTCTACGTTGACATTTGACCACATGTTTCATCTAAGCAAGGGAAAACCAATAAAGGAAGTTATTATGATCGTTCGAAAAGTGAGTTGCGTTGATTGAGGCTGAAAGCGAGGTTTAAAGGAATGTCTGATATAGATTCAACGAGGGTAGCTGTAGTAGGTGCCAGTGGATATTCTGGCGCTGAACTGATCCGTATTTTGTTGGGCCATGAATTAGCTGAGCTGGTTTGTGTGACTTCGCGCGTTGAGTCCGGTCGCAAATTATCTGAGGTTTTTCCCAGATTTAGAGGCGTTGAACTTGCTGATAGGCTCGAATTCATAGAGCCTTCCATTGATCTTATTGTTGGGAGTGGGGCAGAGGTGGTTTTTTTGGCACTTCCTCATGGTGTCGCAGCCGAGTATGCTGGTCCGTTAGTTGATTCAGGGCTCAAGGTAATAGACTTAAGTGCTGATTTTCGGATTTCAGACCCCCAGGTCTATGCAGACTTTTATGGAGCTGATCACCCTGATCCGGATCGACTCCCTGATGCAGTTTACGGATTGCCGGAAATTAGGCCTAATGAAATTGCTGAATCAAAGTTAGTGGCCTCTCCGGGCTGTTATCCCACTAGNATCATATTACCTTTAATTCCAATTCTTCAGGAGGGCCTTATTGATGATTCTTCCATACATGTTGTCAGCATGAGCGGGACCAGCGGTGCAGGTAAGAAAGCTGATGCGGCATTACTCTTTGCAGAGTGTAATGAAAGCGTCAGGCCCTATTCAGTTCCCAAGCATCGCCATTTAAGTGAAATAGAACAGGAACTCTCACTTGCTGCAGGTAATAATGTGACCATATCCTTTACGCCGGTACTCGTGCCAGTCACTGCCGGTATATGTTCGATCATTTATGCCACGTCCAGAGATGGATCTAGCAATGAAGATGTGAAGAGAGCTCTGGAAAACAAATATTCAGAGGCGNCCTTTGTACGACTCTTGGGTGAGAGTTCCCCTCCTGATACAAAAAATGTGACTCAGACAAATTACATAGACATTAGCTGGTCATATGATGAAAGAAGTGATCGTTTCATTTTCATGAGTGCAGAGGACAATTTGATTAAGGGAGCATCAGGCCAGGCAATACAAAGCTTTAACTTAATGTGTGGCTTTGATCAGACCACTGGACTTGTTATATAGTAATGAGCTGAANTTAAGTTTGTTCTGTTCGAAGGATTTTAAAAATTGGATTAAATAGAGTCGCGAATGGCAGAAATAATAACAAAACTACGTACTGCAAGGTTACCGGTTGGTTTCCGGGCAGCCGGTATTTCCAGCGGCATTAAGGAGAATGGAGCCAAGGACCTTGGAATGGTGGTTTCTGATTTTCCGACCGTCTCTGCTGCGACATTTACGACGAACCGGATAAAGGCAGCGCCGGTCAGACTATCACAGCGTCATCTGAGACACGGCGATATCCGTGCTCTAATTGTAAATAGTGGTAATGCAAATGCCTGTAACGGCAAGCAAGGTTTCAATGATGCTAAATTGATGACCCAATTTGCGGCATCTTCCCTGGAATTGGATCCTCGTCAGATCTTTGTTTGTTCGACCGGAATCATCGGGTATCCACTTCCCGTTGAAAAAGTNCNGATAGCAGCTCCCAAGATAGTAAAAAAATTAAGAGTCTCCGGTTGGAGGGATTTTTCCCAATCCATAATGACTAGTGATAAAGTTAATAAAGTCAGCTCTTTTAAAACTTTAATTGGTGGCAAGGAGATCACTGTCACTGGAGCAGCAAAGGGCTCGGGAATGATAGCGCCGAACATGGCGACGATGCTTGCTTTCTTCGTGACTGATGCGTCGATATCAGAAAATGAATTGCGTGAACATACTAAGCGAGCAGTCGATGACACATTTAATTGCATCAGCGTTGATGGTGATATGAGTACCAATGACACTGTGCTTGTTTTGGCCAATGGCGCNGCTAAGAACCGTCTGCCCAGAAAAGGATCTAAAGATTCAAATCGTTTCGGTGAGGCGCTGAGGCATGTAATGCTGGACCTTGCAAAGCAACTCGTTCGAGATGGAGAAGGAGCAAGTAAATTCATAAGGGTAGAGGTTCAAGGCGCATCTTCAGAATTAGATGCTAAAAAGGTCGCAAGGGCCGTTGCAGAATCTTCTCTGGTCAAGTGCTCCTGGAANGGTTCGGACCCTAACTGGGGAAGAGTAATTGATGCGGTAGGCTATGCCGGGGCAAGAGTCGATGAAAATAAGGTGGATATTTATTTCGGTCCATTACCGGCAGCGATTAATGGAAAGGTGGCTCCGACTCCAATAGGAAAATTAAAGGCTCAAGTAGCAAAAAAAGAATTCACATTACGTATTAATCTTAATATCGGAAAAGGATCCCATAGAGTATTTACCTCTGATTTGTCAGAAGAATATGTCGCCTATAATAGGCTCGAATATGCTCTAAAGATTCAGGGACGTTGATTCTGCTCGTTACTATAGTAGACTGTAGATGTTCCTGCGCCTAGGATAGGCGTGGGTTTTTCTTTTTCAGTTCATAAGATGTCCGAGCATTCAGAATCATTACGCGAGCACATTGACAAAGCGGCAACGCTAGTCGAGGCGCTTCCCTATATTCAGGAGTTCAGAGGGAAGTGCTTCCTGATTAAATTGGGTGGATCCGCAATGGAGGACTCTGAATTGCTTGATGCTTTATTAAGGGATGTGGTTTTACTTGAGGCGGTGGGAATTAATCCGGTCATTGTTCATGGTGGAGGGAAGGCAATATCTGAGGCCATGGAAAGATCCGGCATTGAACCTAAATTTATTTCAGGACAAAGGTTCACAGATCAAGAATCAATAAAGATTGTTGAGAATACGCTTGGAGAAAAGGTTAACTCTAATCTCGTGGCATCAGTGCAATCCCACGGAGGCAAAGCCGTTGGGATTTCAGGAACAGAAGTTTTTCTATCCGACAGGATGCTTGGAACGGATGAGANTGGAAATGAAGTTGATCTCGGTTATGTGGGAAGTGTCAAGGAATGTCATGTGGAGGCTTTGCAAGAGTTAATTCTTAAGGATACTATTCCGGTAGTCTCTCCATTATCAAAAGAAGCGTGTTCAGGGAACACGCTGAACACTAATGCGGATCTTGCGGCAAGTGCTTTGGCAGGCTCAATGAACGTGGCAAAGCTAGTGTATATTAGTGATGTTTTGGGAGTCATGAGGGATCCGGACGTGGATGAGAGCCTGATTCATAGTATCTGTTGCTCAGAAGTTGAGACGCTTGCGGATGANGGTGTCATTAGCGGNGGAATGCTTCCCAAGTTACGGTCCGCCGTTGATGCTATAGGATCAGGTGTAGGAAAGATCCATTTAATTGACGGCAGAATACCCCACTCATTATTGTTGGAGATATTTACGAATACAGGGGTCGGCACAGAGATAATTCCATGAGCCAAGAAGAACAGACATCAACTGTTGATCTTTATAGTCAATACGTTGCACCTACTTATGGNAGATTTAAGATTTGTCCTAAGAGAGGAGAGGGTGTTTTTCTTTGGGATGAGAATGGAAGCAGGTACTTGGATTTCAGTGGTGGAGTTGCCGTTAATTCTTTAGGACATTCGCATCCGGATTTAATTAAGGTGATATCTGATCAGGCGANNGATCTGATCCATTGCTCCAACCTTTATCAGCACAGGGGTCAGGCNGAGTTGGCCCGTTTGCTCACGGAGGAGGTTGTGGGCATTAATGGAAAGTGTTTTTTCTGTAATAGCGGGGCTGAGGCAAATGAAGGGCTCATTAAACTGGCAAGGAAGTTTGGAGAAATTTCCCCATCATCTACTGGAGATCCGAGGCATGAGATAGTGAGCTTTTATGGTTCTTTTCATGGACGCACGACCGGGGGAATGGCAGCCACTGGTCAGGAGAAAATCAGGTCAGGTTTTGGTCCTTTAATGGAAGGGTTCAAGTATTTACCGTTCAATGATGTGGACGAACTTTTGAATGGTGTCGGTGACAATACTGTAGCCATTCTAATGGAGCCGGTTCAGGGAGAAGGGGGGATCAATGTGGCCTCTGCGGAATTTTTATCTGCGGTGCAGGAACTTTGTCAAACTAGAAACATATTGTTGTTTTTTGATGAGGTTCAATGCGGAATGGGTCGTTGCGGTGATCTGTGCGGATGGAGAATGATATCCAATGATCTAGAGATTAAACCTGATGCCATATCATGGGCAAAGGGATTAGGTGGCGGCTTTCCGATAGGAGCCATTTGGATAGCAGAGAAAGAGGTTAATGATTCAAAACTTAGTGATNTATTAGGTCCCGGGACTCATGGTTCAACATTTGGGGGATCCCCATTGGCCAGTTCAGTTGCATCAACCGTAGTCAGAAAAATTATTGATGAAAAAATTTGTGATAATGTAATCAAACTCGGTGAGCTGGTAAAAAATCATCTGCAGTCGCATCCGATATCCCTCATCACTGAATTGCGTGGCCTTGGCCTTATGCTTGGATTTCAGNTTGATGCTAAAGCCGTTAANGGGATAGAGGATTTTCAGAAAACAAATAAAACTCCTGCTCTTTTTCTCGTTGAGTTGTTGGCCGAATCAGGTTTACTGACTGTTCCCGCCGGACCAGATGTGATTAGGTGGCTTCCTCCACTCAATGTGATGGAAGACCAGATAATGGAGGCTTTGGATATTATGAGAACTGTTTTCGAGAATATTAATACATGAAAAACTTTCTTTCTATAGAGGCATGTAGCCGGGCAGAAATTGAGGAACTCGTTGAATCTTCGATTTCATTAAAAGAGGCAAGGAACAGAAGGNACTTTTCCAGTAAACCCTTATCGGATCAATGCTGGGGCATTATTTTCAGNAAGGCTTCGACCCGTACCAGAATCAGTTTTGAGGTTGGAATAAGAGAGCTCGGAGGATCNGCTATGTTTTTATCGCCAAGAGATTTGCAGCTTGGTAGGGGTGAACCTATCAAAGACACTGCGCGTGTTATGGGCAGGATGCTTCATGGTGCGGTGATCAGAAATGATTCGCAGATCGAAGTTGAGCAATTTGCTGAGTTGTCAGATATACCGACAATCAATGCTCTTACGGATCAGGAGCATCCGTGTCAGATCATAGCGGATTTACTAACTGTCCGGGAAACTCTTGGAAGTTGGGAAGGTAAGAAAGTGGTTTTCCTGGGNGATGCTGATTGTAATGTTGCGCATTCTTGGGTATGGGCGGCAAAGCATTTAGGGTTCGAACTTGTTCTGTCCGGACCGCCTCANATTTGTTCGCCTGTCGATTATCTGAAAGGATTGGACTGTTCTAATGTTTCATTTTTGGAGGATCCAGTGGCTGCTGTTGCTGATGCGAATGTGCTTTATACCGATGTCTGGGTCAGTATGGGGATGGAAGATGAGGCGGCTAGGAGGGAAGGTGCTTTTACAGACTATCAAATTAATGAGAAAATAATTAATTTGGCTGATCCTAATGTCATGGTCATGCATTGCTTGCCTGCATATAGAGACAAAGAGATAAGTGAGAGTGCTTTTGAAGCCAATGCAGGAACAATTTTTTCTCAGGCCGAGAANCGTTTGCATGCGCAGAAAGCGATAATGAGGGATNTGGCTACTTGATTAGGCAAGTTCCAGGAATCCAAGTTCTTTTATATGGTCCAGTATAATTTCACAGGACTCTTCTGGTCTTAGATTCTCTGTCTGTACAATGAGTTCGGCGTCTTTGGGCTCCTCATAAGGGTCAGATATGCCGGTGAAGTGTTCAATTTCACCCGAACGCGCTTTAGCATATAAACCTTTCCTGTCTCTAGTTTCACAAACATCTAAAGGAGTTGAAACGTGGATGAGCAAAAAACCGGCATTAGGCTCGATACTTTGCCGTATTTCTTTCCTTATCGAATCGTAAGGTGCAATAGGGGCACAGATTGCGATTCCCCCGTTTTTGCTTATTTCATTCGCCACGAATCCTATTCGTCTCAAATTTATCAGCCTGTGTTCTTTTGAAAAACCAAGTTCTGAGCACAGGTTTTTCCTNACAATGTCACCGTCAAGAAGAGTGATGTGCTTTTGAGTCAGCTCAAGCATTTTAATTTGCAGAATCTTTGCAACAGTTGATTTTCCTGATCCGGACAAACCTGTGAAGAAAATGGTCAGTCCCTTTTTCTTTGGCGGAGGATTGTTTGCTTCGATTTCCTGCAGGACCGAATCGAAAGTTTCTTCGGACGATCCTCTCGGTAAAGTGAAGGCATTTAGAANAGAGTGTTCCTTTACCAAACTCATNTCACCGTCTGAGATGAGTGAAGAGCATCCGGAGTTCTTCAAAGAAATTGCATATTGGAGCCATTCTTCGGCAGTACTTGGCCCATNACCAGGAAGGACGGACAAATTGTATTGATCATTTTCCAGTTCCGATAATGCGGCCCTAATGCATCTTAATCTGGAGTGACTTTCTACTGGATCGTTTACGAATATTTGAATTGTTATTTTTGATTTGTGAACTTTGATATGGTTTTTCAAAGCCCCTATCTCGGCCCTGTGCAATAAATCAGTACAGGTAAGAACGGTGTGTATTTCAGGATCTTTGTTTTCCTGATATGATCGTAGATTTTGATGATCGTAATGTGATGGCATTTCAATACCCTCAATGTCTCCTCCCAAATAGTGCGCGCCTTGATACTCAAAAAGATCTTCAATTANCAATACAGCAAGTATAACGCCTTCTTGGTCACGGAGAGCGAGCTGATCTCCCCGGTTCAGACTTCTNTAAAGATCTTCATCGANTTCGAGAGACATTGGTTTTACCCATAATGTCCCATCCGTTAAATGCATGGATTTGATCACGGAACTGTGTTCAGCTTCGTTTAAATATCCAGCNANGGGGCAGTAAAATCCAGAAATCAGAAGTTCAAGTTCATGGATCTGTTCCCTTCGAAGGTGGTACGAAGCATAACCGGACGAATTCTTTTTTAATTCTACAGCACGTTCTTTATCTACCAAGAGGTTGGATTTCATTAGACAATAAATGATGCAGCGGATTTTTATTTGGAATCCTTTGAATTTTGATCCTTTCCGGTCTCGGAAGATCTGTCATTGCTCTCAGTTTTCTGATTNGCCTTGGGAATTTTAGCTTTAGCAAGTTCAATTTTTCCATCTCCAAAAGCAATCACAGCGCCTTCCCGGATTAACCAGTTCAGATCCTTGAGAACTTGCATTTGTTCAGGGCCCAAATGAGGTTCATCAGTGGACGGGTTTTCCTTATCCTCTGCTTCGGGAGGCATATTAGCCCCTTTCTCGTCTANGTTTTTGGACTCCTTGGGGCTTTCACTGCTGTTTTCACATGGCGCAACAGCATCAATAATCTCTTTGAGTGTCACTCGCTCATTTTTACGTATGAACGTCACTATTGCATTGATGGCTTCAGACAAGGTGTCATCCGGNGAAATGGGCTTTGGCCGACAAACACATGCAAAAATTTTCTTTCCGCGTTTGAAAAATTTGAGTCCTTGGTCTCCTAATATTTTACATAGCGGATTCACCAGACTCGCTGGATGTTTTCTTGTATGGGTAGAGGCATTTTTGAGCAGGGACAAAAGACCNNCTGATAATTTTTTACCATTTATGTGCCCTGAAGCGATGGCACTCTTGGATGATTTGATGAATTCATCAGCATGATTGGCGCAAAAGTGAACCTCCGCTTCTTCTTTGTTTTTCAATACTAGGCTTTCCTCGCCTTCAACAGTTGAACTGTAAATGTACTGGGTCTGAATGCTTTGTTCTTTTTTCCATTCCTCGACCCGCTCCTCANCCTGTTCGATACGGATCTTATTTTTAAATTTTTCAATCGGCATGTTTGAAAAATTGCTCCGGTGCAATTTTGCAATTGCAGTNTGATAGGAATGGTGGTTAGGGGGGGCAATTAGTTTNCCACTGATGCCGCAAATGGCTACGGAGTTGAAATTTCCTTTTGGAGGATCAACTTCAATATTTTCTTCCTTATATAATTCTAAGAACTTGTCTGTCCTAATGAGATTGGCCTCAGCTTCGGCTCGGGTCAACCAAATGGAGTTGTCGTTTAATCCCAGGAAGAGTTCTTTTTCGGATTCTTCATCACATTCAAAGGCCACATTGTATCGTTCTCTGTCAGCTAATATTAGTCTGGCAATTTCAAATACCGAGTATGCCCGTGCCGTTTTTTTAATCTGATCAGCAATTTTTAATAAGCTATCCTCGCCCGGTTTGAGTGTCGCGTTGATGTTCTCGGGGACTTGAACATGTTGAGATCTTTTTTTTGATTCTGCGGAGNCTTTTCTGTTCCTTTCCCAATTTTTCTTTTTATAGGTTTTTTTATTTTTGTCTGAGGTTCTNCCTGTTTGCTTCGGGCGTTGCTTATTCTTTGGGTTAGCTTTCTTTGTTGGTTCTTTCAGCCAATCTGGCATCAGTTGCAGATCGGATAGATCAACGGGAGTGGAATCGGACATAATTATGAATTGAAAATCAAGTGCTCTGGAGAATCTATCATCTCAAATAAAACTCATTATTAACTTATAAATAGTTTTTTTAGACTATTAAAGAATTACTTTGCGATACAGAACTATTGATCCGTTTCCGGTCTTGGGTCTCGGGCCAATAGATCCTCAAGTGCCTGCGCGGGATCCTTGCCGTTTATAATTACTGAATAGGCTTCATTAATTATTGGTGCTTCGACTCCATTGCGGTTAGTCGATTCGTGAAATGATTCAGTATTAGGAACACCCTCCGCAACCATATTCATTGAATTAACTATATCGTCAATTTTTTTCCCCTCACCAATGAGCTTTCCGACTCGATTATTTCTGCTGTATGCGCTGTAGCAAGTCACTATAAGATCACCTACACCTGAGAGGCCCTGGAAAGTTTCTGCCCGTCCTCCTAGCGCAGTTCCTAAACGTGTCATTTCAGCCAATCCTCGAGTAACGAGAGCAGACTTTGCATTATCCCCAAGGCCCAAACCATCTGAAATGCCTGCGCAAATTGCATATATGTTTTTTGCTGCACCTCCCAGTTCTATTCCTGCAACATCTGTACTGGTGTAGGTTCTGAACCATGGCAATGAAAAGATCGATTGGAGGGAATTTGCTATTTTATCGTCCTTGCATCCGATGACAGCGGCCGTTGCAAGGCGCTTACCTACCTCTTCTGCGTGATTAGGACCACTCAAGACCGCAGTGGTATTGTCTGGTAAATGAGCGGCAATAATTTCTGTCATACGAAGACCCGTTTCACGCTCCAGACCTTTGGTGCATGATAAGATGATGGATTCCTTTGCCGGTTTTACTTGTGCTAAATGCTCGGAAAATTTCCGTAATCCTGTTGATGGAACCACACATACTAAGAGTTCAGACCTTGACGCGAGTTCCAGATCCGCTGTGGGGGTTATTGTTTCTTTTAAATTTACTCCTGGAAGGTACAATTCATTTTCTCTCAGTTCTGCCATGTTGCTGGCATGCTCTGCATTGCGGCACCACAGAGTAACGTCAAGGCCCTTCTCTGCAACGACTGTTGCAAGTGCGGTGCCCCAACTTCCGGCACCAAGAATTGAAACTGTTTTCATTGTACTTTGTCTTTTACTTTTCGTTCGAATCGATCCTCTTCCCCTTTCATGAGTCGTTGGATGTTTGATCGGTGTCTCCAGACTGCCATGATAGCAGCAATGACTCCGAAACTAATTACAGGTAAAGATGAATTAATTTCAGGAAACAAATAATTATGATCCAGAACAGCAGTCAGAATTGGGATTGAAAAGGCCGAGGCCATGGAGGCAATGGCAACGTATCTGGTAAGGAAAAAAGAAATTATCCATATGAGCAATGCGCCGATCAGAACTTGTGGCAAAAATGGCATTATTGATCCGGCCGAAGTGGCTATGCCTTTTCCGCCCTTAAAGCCGAGCCAGAAAGTGTAATTGTGTCCAACGATTGCGGCTATTGCGAGGAGGACATAAATTGTTCCGACTATCTCTTCATTGTCCCGCATACTGTCTGGGAGTTCACTGAATATGATTAAACTTCCAATTAGAACAGGTAAGAATCCTTTAAGGATATCCAGTATCAAAACAGTGATACCTACTTTCTTTCCGAGAGTCCGAAGAACATTTGTGGCTCCTATATTACCACTGCCTTTATCACGTATGTCCACGCCAAGACATTTTGAAATCCAGAATCCAAATGGTAAAGACCCGGCCACGTAAGCGGCCAAGACGGCGATTGTGCAAGTAAGATAGGGAAATTCCAATGTATTTATCGGGTTTGTTTTAAATTTAACATTGGCTCAATTTTATTAAGTGGAAGGCAATTAATAATATCATCAGGGCCGAGCCATCCCTTTTGAGCAATTTTGACCCCAAAGTGGAGAAATTGAAAGTGTTCTATTCTGTGAGCGTCTGGATTGATTGAGCATTTCACACCTTTATTTTTGGCTTCTCTCCACCATCTCCAGTCCATGTCTAGCCGGCGAGGGTTGGCATTAATCTCGATATGTGTACGGTTCGAAGTACAAGCATCGATGATTTTTGACACATCAACTGAGTAGGGTTTTCTGCTCAATAGGAGCCTACCTGTCAGGTGCCCTATCATTGTCACGTGAGGGTTTTCGATGGCTTTAATGATTCGAGAAGTCATTTCTTTTTCGGATAATGAAAAAGAACTGTGAATGGAGGCGATGCAGTAATCCAGTTCTGATAGTATTTCATCATCATAATCAAGAGTTCCGTCCTTAAGGATATCACATTCTACGCCGGCGAAGATTCTAAAATCATTAGAGAATGAATCATTAAGCGACTCAATTTCCTTTATCTGTGCCAGTAACTTTTCTGCACTGAGTCCGTTAGCCTGAACTGAACTTTTGGAGTGGTCGGAAATGCCAAGGTATTGCAAACCAAGGCCCTCCGCCGCTTCGGCCATTTCTTTGAGTGTGTTTTTCCCATCGCTTGCTGTGGTATGATTATGGAAGGTCCCGCGCAGATTTTCTATTTTCACAAGTTCAGGCAATTGATTTTTTGCGGCAGCTTCAATTTCACCGGAATTTTCGCGTAGGGAGGGGTGAATCATTTTTAATCCTAACGCTTCGTAAAGATCAGATTCCGTGTGAATTTTTTCTGAGATAGGGTCATGTTCTTTGCCTTCTGTTTTTGGAGTCAGGCCGTACTCATTAAGTTTATATCCTTTTTTTAATGCGAGTGCACGTACTTCAATGTTATGCCCCTTGCTGCCAGTGAAGTAATTAAGGGTGAATGGGTACTCTGCGTTCGAGACTGCACGCAGATCACATTGTAGGCCATTATCCAATCGGATGCTTGATTTGGTTTTACCATGCGAAATTATTTCAGCAACAGTATCCATATTGACGAACGAATTAATCACTGACTCTGGTGATTTTGTTGAAACTATAAAATCAAGGTCGTGCAGTATTTCTTTTCCTCTTCTATAACTTCCCGCGATAGCAGCTTGTTCTGTGTCTGGATTAGAGCGTAAAAATTCAATGATGGTCTCTGCGATAGGAGCCACATCACCTAGCCGGAAACTGTTAGCGTTATTTTCATGAAAAGAAATAGAATCAAGAATTTTTGAAACTGATTGTTTCCCGAATCCGGATATTGATTCCACTTTGCCTGATTCGCAGCATTGTTTTAATTTTGATATGGAATCAATTCCCAATTTGTCATATAGGACCTTAATTTTTTTGGGACCTAGATTTGATATGGTAAAAAGATCAAAGATACTCTTTGGAAACTCGGTTTTTAGATTTTCGAAATACTCAAGTTTTCCGGTAGTTGCCAATTCATGTATTTTTTGTGCAAGGGCCGTTCCTATACCTTTGATATCTTTTAGATTATCATCGACAGCCAGTTTAATAAAATCCCCGCTATAAGTTTCCACGATTTCACTGCCTGTTCTGTATGCGCGGACTTTGAATGCATTTTCACCTTTCAGTTCGAGGAGAATTGCAATTTTTTTTAACACATCTGCGATTAAATCGCGTTTATCCATAATGGCTTCTTAATTTATTTAGTATCCAATTGGAAGGGAATGTGTCTCAGGGCGAGTTAATTATTTAGGAATATTTCTGGTCAGAACACCAAAATTTTGTGTGGCTAGAGCAATTATCACTAAAATTATAAAAACTTTTGGTATTTCCGTAAAACTTTTGTAAACTTAACGGTTTTCTATCGGTTCTAGAAGCCGAATTTATTAAGCGACTAAATTTTATCCGAAGCATTTACAGTGATTAGTCAAGGATCAGATAATCAGGGCAATGTTTTCCAATGGGGCGATTTACTCAGCGACATAAGTTTACAGCGCTTACTCATTGTGAAATGGGATGGTCGTGGAGGCAGCGAACTTACCAATTTAGCAGGCCGGTTGGGATTTGAGGTGACGACTTGTTCAAAACCATCCGATGCAAGAAATTTAATAGAGGGGACATGCTTTGATTCGGTAATCATTGATCGTAAATCGTACGATGATGAATTAAATAATTTTTTAAAATGGATCGCTTCTTTGGGCAAAGAAAAACCGTATGTGATACTTGCTATTGAGCAGGGAAGTGCTGATGAGCTGGCCAATCTTATCGGAATTGGTGCAGATGATTTTCTATTTATTGATTCAGGCGAAACTGAATCAATTGCGCGTTTACAGATCATGGAGTCTAGGATCCGTGCTCGGAAAACTGATCTGGAGGATATAGCAAAAATAAAACGTGATCGTAACCGTTACGAGAGTCTATTCCTTGAGTCGCCTGAAGCTGTATTAGTTCTTAAGAATCGTCAAGGCAAAGTCATTGGTGTTAATAGGGCCGTCAAATCAGTCCTTGGCTATGATGGAAAAGCTTTGCTTGGAAAGTATATGTCATTAATTTTCCCTCAAATTTTCGGCAAAGATGGGCACGCTTCAAGTGGTGAGGTGTTGAGTGGATCAACTGTTCTTAAAGCTATCCCATACCGTCGGCCGGACGGTGACCATATGCATCTGGATATAATGATGTCCGCGATTCCATGGGATTCCGGATATGCGGTTATGATGTTGTGCCGTGATGTGAGTTGGCGGGCAGGTGAAGAGGGGAACCGAATCAAAGATTCGAAGGACCAGGCCCTGGCGCGTTTTGCAGCGGGAATTACAGATGAGTTTGGTGATCTTCTCACTTCCCTCGGGGGTAACCTTACATTGCTTGAGTCGACCGATTTTCTCAGTGAAGAATCACGAGAAACAATTAAGTGTGCTCAGCAGGCCTGTGAACGAGGCCGTGAGATAATCAATGAGATCGCATCAATTCGGGGCGGCAGGAAGGCGAAGATGAAAAACAAATTGGATTTGCCTGATATTGTCAGAAAAACGGTCCATTATTCGTTGTTTGATTATGATCATATCCGGCCAGTTTTTAACTTTGAAAAGGGCCTATTGCCAGTCATGGGAGATGAGGAACAAATTAGGCAAATGATCAATTGTTTGGTGGGAAATGCTGCGGAGGTAATGACCGAATCGGGGCTCAGAGATGGTAAAATAATAATAGATGCATCAAATGTTGTTGTCGGTGAGGGGAGCCTGATTCCATTAAATTCAGGAGATTATGTTCATTTAACTCTTACTGATAACGGGCCCAAACTGACTGATTCCGAAATTGGTCAAATCTTTGATCCTTACTTTAGTCGGGATAAAGGAGTCCGAGGCTTTGGGCTGAGCCGAGCCGCTTCAATTTGCCGGTCGCATAATGGATATATTTTGGCCGATTCAGGAGAAAATGAAGGGGCCTGTTTTGAGCTGTACCTTCCTGCAAATAGCAAAGATGGGATCCGGGCCGACGATAAGCAATCTAATGAATCGGCCTTGCGTGTTCTTGTCCTAGATGATGAGCCTCACATATGCTCGATGGTCGAAAAAGCATTAACTAGAGAAGGGCATGAGGTCTTTTGTGTGTCCACGGGAAAAGCAGCCCTGAGGGCCTATGATAAAGCTGAGGAATTTGGTCGTCCATTTGATGTTCTGCTGTTTGATTTGGATGTTCGAGGTGGAATGAGGGGAGATCAGACGCTTTCAAAAATCCGTTCAAAGAATCCCAAAGTTAAGGCCATTGTTACGACGGGTTATGTGGATGACAACGTATTAGAAAACTATCTTGAGCATGGATTCTGTGGGATCCTTACCAAGCCATTCAGAATAGCTCATCTGACTTCGACGATTGAAAGGTTAGGCCGCCAGCAACGTGACTGATGGTTATTTTTTTGAGGATTCTTTCCTTTAAAGCGTTACGAGTTTGGCACTGTGGACACTTTCATATGCCAGTAATTCTTCGCGAGCAGACTCATCAAGATGATCGTCCAGATTTAGGACTGTGAGAGCGAGATCTCCTACCTGATTTCTACTCAAGCACATCGTTGCAATATTTGCTTTGTGATTGGCCAGGACTGTACCGATAGCCCCTACGACTCCGGGAACGTCAGTGTTGCTGACCAGTAATACATGGCCTACCGGATCAGCTTCAACCCGGTGCCCGTTAATTGTGACTATTCTCGGCGCTGCCCCGTAAAAAGTTCCTGAAATCGAAGCCGTTTCTTTTTCATTTGTAGTTTCGATTTCGATTAATTCTGTGAATTCATTTTTATCGGAGGGCCTAGTTTCACTCAGGGTTAGCCCTAGTTTTTCAGCAACTCCAGGTGCATTAATATAATTAACTGACTCTTCACCGCAGGCCCTTTCAAGGTAACCTTTTAATGCGGCGCGTGTCACAAGAGACGTGTCCATTTCTGCGACTTTGCCAGAATATTTTATGGATATTGATTCGGCCCCTTGAGGAGAGATCTGCGATAGCATCTTGCCCATTGATTCTGCCAGATTCACATATGGCTCTAACAGTTGAGCGGTTTTACTGTCAACGCTTGGCGTATTAACGGAGTTGATTATAGTGCCGTCGACTAGAAAATTCCGAACATTTCTCGCAATCTCAATACCGACATTTTCCTGAGCTTCAGCAGTCGATGCGCCTAGGTGTGGTGTAAAAACAATTTTCTTGGACTTTAACAGGGGATATCCTTCGGGAGGAGGTTCGCTTTCCTCATAAACATCCAAGGCAGCTCCGCCAACATGACCAGATTCGATTGAATCTAAGAGCGCTTTTTCATCAATCAGACCTCCCCGTGCACAATTAATTATCCTTGCTCCCGTTTTGCACAGTTTTAATCTTTCTTCATTGATGATATGTTTAGTTTCATCAGTCAGAGGCATGTGCAGGGTAATAAAATCTGCTTCCGCCACAATTGAATCAACATCTTCAAAGAGTTCCACTTGCAATGTTTTAGCTCTGCTGGGCGAAAGGTAAGGATCATAGGCGAGGACAGTCATCCCAAAGGCGATTGCTCTACGGGAAAATTCTGTTCCAATGCGCCCCATTCCCAAAATGGCTAGGGTCTTTTTGTTTAATTCGACTCCCTTATAATCTTTTCTTCCCCATCCTCCGCCTGTCACTGTGGCATGTGCTTGTGGGATATTACGTGCCAGAGATGCCATTAAGCCGAATGCATGTTCAGCAGTCGAAATCGTATTTCCTGCCGGAGTATTCATTACGATTACTCCATTTTTTGTTGCTGCCGGTATTGCAATGTTATCTACTCCGACTCCTGCCCTTCCAACGATCTTTAGTTTAGCGGCTTTATCGATTACTTTCGCTGTGATTTTTGTTTGTGAACGGACTATGATCGCTTCATAGATTTCTGCATCTTTCAGCAGTTCCTCTTCTGAAATTCCAATTCGAACATCTACATCAAGAGAATCATCAGCTTTTAGCTCATCAATTCCTGCATCTGCGATTGGGTCTGCGACTAGAACCTTATGTTTTGACATGAGGCGCCATAATTAGTGGATGCTGAAGAAATGTCAATGGGAGTAAAATATTTTTGGTTAAAAATCTGTTTTATTGGCGATTTGGCAATTCTTTTAATGATTACAGTGATCTGCACTTGACCTTATCAGGACGGAGGCCAAAACTGCGGCAAATGCCCAAAAAGAATACCGCTAAGAAGAAAACAGCTAAAGTTGCCAAAAAAGCTACCAAAACAAAAAGGGCCAAGTATAAGCCGCGTCAGTTCTCTTCAAAAGTTGTTGATGGTGATGACCGTGCTCCGAGTAGGGCAATGCTTCATGCCGTAGGTTTCCGTAAAGATGATTTCACGCGTTCGCAGGTTGGTATAGCTTCTACCTGGGCAAATGTGACTCCTTGTAATATGCACATCGATAAGCTTGCTCGAGAAGCTGAGAAGGGTGTCAATTCGACCGGCGGCAAAGGGGTAATTTTTAATACGATAACTGTTTCTGACGGTATTTCTATGGGGACAGAGGGGATGAAATATTCATTGGTCTCGAGGGAAGTCATAGCGGACTCAATTGAAACTGTAGTTTCGGCTCAGGGCTATGACGGCTTAGTAATGGTCGGAGGCTGTGATAAAAATATGCCAGGTTGCCTAATTGCTGCTGCTCGGCTAGATAGGCCGGCGGTTTTTGTCTATGGAGGCACTATCATGCCGGGTGATCACAGAGGGAAGGACGTTGATATAGTATCAGTCTTTGAGGCGGTCGGGAAACGTGCTTCGGGAGAAATTAATTCTCTTCAGCTTGAGGCTATTGAGGAGTGCGCAATTCCGGGAGCCGGTTCTTGTGGTGGAATGTATACGGCTAATACCATGGCCAGTGCCATTGAGGCGATGGGTATGAGTTTGCCTAACAGCTCCTCTCAGGCTGCCATTCATGCGGATAAAATGCGCGATGCAATGGATGCGGGTGCTGCTGTAAATTATTTACTGGAAAAAGGTATCAGGCCTTCAGATATTTTGTGCAAAGAGGCTTTCGAGAATGCTATCACTGTGGTCATTGCTTTGGGAGGTTCTACTAATGCAGTTTTGCATTTATTGGCAATGGCCAATGCTGCGAATGTTCCTCTAACTATCGACGATTTTACCCGTTTGGGAGAAAAGACACCGGTCCTGGCAGATCTTAAGCCTAGCGGAACTCACATGATGGCAAATCTTGTTCACATTGGTGGTACAGTTCCGTTAATGAGGATGCTCATCAATGAAGGCCTTTTGAACGGTGATTGTCTCACGGTCACAGGTAAAACCCTTAAACAAAATGTTTCAAAGTCAGAACTCAAATATCCTGCGGGGCAGGACATAATCAGTTCATTGGATGAACCTATTAAGAAGACTAGTCATTTGGTTATTATGAGGGGAAACATTGCACCTGAGGGCGCAGTCGCAAAGATCAGCGGCCATGAAGGTGAAAGTTTTAAAGGTAAGGCCCGCGTATTTGATTCTGAAGAAGACGCACAAAAAGCGATTCTTGCAGGAAAGATTGTGGCGGGAGATGTGGTCGTTATCCGGTATGAGGGACCAAAGGGAGGCCCCGGCATGAGAGAAATGCTTGGGCCGACTTCAGCAATTATGGGAAGGGGCCTAGGTGAGGATGTTGCTTTAATTACAGATGGTCGTTTTAGTGGGGGAACTCATGGATTTGTGGTGGGGCATATTACACCCGAAGCATTCAGTGGTGGGCCCATAGCTTTGATAGAGGATGGAGATCAGATCACAATAGATGCCCATAAAAGCGTAGTGGATCTTGACGTGACACCTTCAGAGATGAAGAAAAGAATGAAGTCATGGAAAAAGCCAGAGCCACGTTATACTCGTGGCGTTTTGGCCAAGTATGCATCGACTGTTTCCTCCGCATCAGAGGGAGCGGTGACTGACAAAAACCTTAATTTATAAAGGGCGGATTTTTACAAATCACTGCCCAAATTTTAAGGGTTCCAGTTCAATTTGGTTAGCCCTTTCAGCTCTCTGATAAAAAGCTCATTGCCGCACACGGCCAGGTGCGCCCATGTGGGTTCATCAGATATCTTGTTTGTGTCAATCAGTTTGAATGCTGAAGGGTCCAGCTGAAGTAATAAAAGTTCTCCATCAGCGGTAAGTGCCAGTGCTTTGTCTTTATTTGCGACGAGTGATGCGTATTCGCTGAATTTTTTCTCTGAGCTCCACGTGACTTTGCCAGTGCTTGCCTCAATGCAGTGAAACCTCTTGTCCCTTCCGTGCATGTAAACGTGCCCTTCGTGACTGATTGGGGAAGACATATAACCTTCAGTTTTGTTGGACCAAGATTTTGAAACATTCATGCCTTTTTGGTCAGTTGCTACCTTGAATAGAAAGCTGCCACCACCATAGCTACTGGTAAACAGAGTGTCTCCTATGACTGTTGGCGTGAGTATGTTCATTCCACGGAAGGCCTTGACCTTGTACTTCCACATTACATTACCGCTACTCAGATCCAGTCCGGCCAGTTCTTCTCTGGTCTGTGCCAGAAGTTGGTTTTTTCCTGCCACTTCAGCAATGACAAGTGAAGAGAAAGCACTGCCGTTCATGGCCCTATCATCTTTCATTGCACCCCATACCTTTGAGCCGTCAGAGCATTTAATCTTAACGATCTGAGCTCCTGCCTGAACATACAAATGATCATTTGATATTATTGGTGATGATACAAAACCAAAAGTAGGAACTGTTGATTTTTCCTTTGCGACAAAATCAACGCGCCATTTTTCTTTGCCTGTTTGTCCGTCAATGGCTACCAGAACATCGCGTATTCCACCAACATACAATGTGCCCTTGGAGTATATCGGAGTGGATCTTACCCAGCTACCATTCTTGCGTGCGAAGAATGGAACCTTCATTGATCCTTTCCAGGAAAGTTCCCATATTTGTTTACCGCTTTTTCTGTCAAATGCCCTAGTGATTTCGTTTGCCTTGTTTTTTGTTTCAACAGTGAAGACGCGGTCAGTGGCCACTATTGGGCTCGAGTAACCTTCGGAGAGTTCCTTACGCCATTCTTTTTTGATGCCTTTTAAATTTTTTGGCCATGCGAATTCTGAATCAGCAATTTTTCCGTCTCTGTTCGGTCCGCGCCACTGCTCCCATGTTATGGGTGCAGAAAAGAGAGAAATTGAGCTTAACGTGAGTAGAGCGATTAAAAGAAAGGGATATTTCATAATAAAGTTAATTATCAGAGTTTAGATTTTATTTAATTTTTGATTGTGGATTGGTCATCTGTCAGTTGGATTGCCATTTTTGAATCTTTCGAGTTGGCGTTTAACCTGTGAATCACCATCCAATAGTGTAACTGCTTTTTCAGATATTTCTATTGCTTTGATCCGATTGCCTCGCTGAAAGTGAACCTCAGCAAGGGTATCCAGGAATGCACCGTTCTCAGGTTCTAACTGGACGGCTCTGGTCGCATGTTCCAGTGCCTCATCGAGTTTCTTTGAGCAGCGAGATAATAGCCAGGCATGGTTATTATTATGTTGTCCATGACCCGGAAATCTCATGACCGCCGCTTTGGAAATTTTGTAAGTTGTATCAAATAGTTCATCCGCTTCCTTGTTTTTTCCTGCATCCACTAATAATTGATGAAGGTCTTCGAGCATTGAGCTGTCTGAAGGGTTGATTTTCTGAAGTTCTTTAATTTTGATAATTGCTGCTGATGGGTCCTCGTTCTCGAGTAAGGCCTTTGCCTGTAAGACTCCCAGATTGATTGAATAACTGAGTGCGGTTCGAGGGCTAATGGTGCTATTTGCATTCACGGCACGCATCTTTGATAGAAGATAATATTCCAATGACTGCGCACATTGTTTTGAATTGCCTTGTCGAATTTTCAGATCTGCATATTTTCGACGTAATGCTTCAGGATGGACGCTCTCATGCGGAGAAGCGAGGCGGAGAATAATTTCATCTTGTTCTCTTGCAAGTTCATCGTCTCCATGGAGCCACATTGAACCGGCCAGAAAGTGTCTCTTAGTCACGTCACCTGTAGCCATGATTGAAGATTTTTTCTTTAATTCTGAACTTTTTTCCTCTTCTCCGGACAGAGAAAGCGCAACGCCTTTTAGATAGAGGGGAAGTGGGTCGGATTTATTGATTTTCCAGGCCTTATCAAATTCATTAAATGCTAGTTTGGGTTTGTTAGCATTAATTAAAGTGTTCCCGTATCTCATGTAATGATACCCCACTGCTTCCGCTCCAATTAACTGAAGCCATTCTTTATTTGAATCTGCAGCCAATTCCCACAATTCATGAAGTCGAGCCAGATCCTTAACGGCTCTTGTGAATTCTTTTCTCCTCTCATTGTTAACTCGGGTCTTAGCATAATTAGCCATGGCCTGAATCAGCTCACTCGAATTTTCTTTGCCATTATTAGGTTCATCAAAATCAAAAAGTAATGACATGCGTTCTAGGCTTCTTTTTCTAGTTTCTTTTGGGTATTCTGTTTTTATAAATTCCCAGGATATTGCCGTGAGCCATGAGTACTCGGCGCTGGTTTGGAAAAGGGCATCTATCACATCTTCTTCAGATTCCATTTCCAGCGCTTGGATTCCATGCTGAATAGCAAGTTCATTGAGGCCTATAAATCGGTCCCATCTTATTAGTGGCAGTAGACTCACTTTGTTTTTGATGAGTAATTTTTTAGATAGTTCCATGATCCGTTCAGCTTCTTCATATTGTCCTGTAAGGAAACAGGCCGTTGCCAATTGGCCTGCAGGATCTAGTGATTTTCTTGCCGCCTCTTCTGTGTTTCCCTTAAAATTTCCCTCATATTTTTTCAGCCAATCTTGGTACGGAGCTTTTTTTGTTTCAATTCCTATGGACTGGAATGCGGCATCAAAATTGTATCTCCACATTTCCATATCAAAAAGTTCGGGACCATTTGCTCTTTTAGTTAATTCAAAGGCCCGAGACGCTTCGCCGTTAATGATAAGTGCATTTAAGCATCTTCCGAGTTCGTCTGTTATTCCCATGGCATAGTCTTCTATGTCCTTGATTATTTTCTTAAATTCCTGCTCTTTACCGGACAGACGAGCAGAAGCTGCTGCAAATCCCAGAGTGTCAGTCGTTCGGCGGCTGGGATCGACAAAAGAATTTGCGTATTCGGACAGATTTCCCCCCGCGGCAAGAGAGTGCCGTGCTCTTGTCTTGTCTCCGCTACTTTCAAATACCTTTGCGGCCTCATCGAAATTCCCATTGGCTCTCAGCATCCATGCTAGCAGCTCTGAATCTACTTGGGTCTTATTAGCAATTTTGCGTTGTTCTTGAATTGCGGATTCAATTTGGTCTCTTTGTAATAAGAATGCGGCATAATTACGTATGCCATTTTGATCCAACGCGGCAATTTCCAGAAGATCCTTTGCCTGTTGATAGTTTCCGCTAATTATATGAGAAGGAATTTCCTCGGCGATGTTCCTACTTACTATTTGAGCAACCATTTTGCGAATTCCGGGATCCCTTTCGCGTTTGACTAGTTTCATTAACAGTTTGGTTTCTCCTGTTTGGGCAAGTTCTGCTATGGCCATTTCCCTCTCTGCGGGGCCTCCCTTTCTGAATTGGTTAACAAGCTTGACGATGTTTTTTGGCGTATCTGGATATAATCCTAAATCAAATTCTTCGAGGACCTTGCCGCCACGATATCGCATTTCTGCATTTCCATTTTTGATNGCCTCTCGGAGGAAAGGTTCTGCNGCANGCCCCATTTGCCATAANGACTGCATNGCTTTTTCTCTTAATTTAAAATCGTCAGAACTGAGTTCCTCTATCGCTTTTAGAATCAGTCCGCGAGAAGGCGCTTTTTTTGATTGGTCTTCCTGAGCTAAATGTTTCGAAGAAATCATTAAGCTTATAATTACAAGCAATGCTNCGAAAGGCCTTTGCTTTATATTGAGTGCCATATGAACTATAATAGTTGCTAATTTGTTCTGATGNAAACCTGAAATTCAATTGATTNCTTCAGGNNGAATTTTTATGAATAAGAGGCATTTATGTCTTTCGGTTTTGACTACTGAAGAGTGCGGGTTAANCTTAGGGTAAATATGAAAAAAATNTTCAATTATTTTATTCTTTTTACTCTGTCAGCTTTGATTATAACTCCTGCGTTTTCTCAGGAAATGAAAGTAGGTATTGTAGATATGAACAGAGTCTTTGGTGAATACCATAAAACCAAGGAAACTGAAAAAGAAATAGAGAAAAAGCGGGACATTGCACGTAAGGAAGTTGCGGAGCGNGATAATGAGCTGAAGGAGAAAATAAAGGAGCTAAAGACATTGGAGCGAGAAATCGCAGATCCGGTCAGTAGCAGGGAAGTTAGGGCGGCGAGTCAGAAACGCGCTCAAAAGATTGCTGATGAGGCTCGGGTTATGCGAAATGATGTTCTTGATTTTGCAAGAAAGCGTGAAATGCAATTAATGGAAATGTCCAAACGCCAGAGGGGTGTTATCCTCGAAGAAATTCAGGTAGCTGTCAGTAAGCACTCTAAGAAAGAAGGATATGATTTGGTATTTAATAAATCAACTCGTAGCACTAAAGGCATCAGCTTTCTTTTATATTCAAAGGATGCTCGTGATTTCAGTTCGAAAATGATTTTGGAACTGAATGGAGAATGATCCGATTTTGAGAATATTTAATTATTATTAATTCNGGTCAAAAGACTATTGATTGCGGTGCTTTTGATGTTAGATAGGTTCTGGATTATCACAGGTAATGCCAAAAATGAAACTTAATCAAATTGTAGAGGCGATGCTGTTTGCCTCTAAGGAGCCGATCACCACTAAGGTAATCGCAAAAATTATACGTAAAGTTTCTAAGAGAGAAGTTCCCGATGATAAATTATGTTCGGTGAAAGCTAAGGAAATTGAGAAAGTCATTGATTCNCTNAATCGATCCTATGACAAGAAGAAATCCCCCTACATAATTGAGGAGCGCTCAAGTGGATGGAGTCTATTCACNAGAATTGAATACGGAGTTTATTTGCGNGAGNTGTTTCCTGACTTGAANCCGACCCGACTAAGTGCCCCGGCTTTGGAAACATTGGCGATCGTTGCATATAGACAGCCCATCACGAAAGCCGCTATAGAAGCGGTCCGGGGAGTCAATGTAGATGGTGTCCTGCAGTCATTAGTTGAAAGAGGCTTAGTTGGTATTGGAGGTCGTGCTGATTTGCCGGGNAAGCCATTTTTATATGAAACATCCAAAAACTTTTTAGAGCATTTTGGTATAAAAAATATAGATGATTTGCCTAATGCCTCGGAATTGAGGCAAGTAGAACTGCCTCAACCTGAGACCGAAGTCGTTGATGAAGAACAGCTGTCACTGACTGGTGTAAATTCAAGTGATGGGAGTGATCCAGATNAAAATGATGATGAATCTCTTGAANTTTCTAAAGAAAANGAGGATCAAAATGCNCCAATAGAGGAATAACCGGCTACTGACTTGCGGGATCANTGGGTNCCAATTAGAATAATTTATTTACTATTAATATGTCTCTTGATTCCATTAGGGAACAGATAGATGCCCTCGATACCGAATTGCTTAAACTCCTGAATGAGAGAGCAGATTTAGTGCATCAGGTCGGAGAGATCAAAAAGAAAGATGGAATCGAAATATATGCTCCGGAGCGAGAAGAGAGTCTATTAAAGAGACTGGCTGAAAAAAGTGAAGGGAGATTAACCGAGGATTCCATACGGGCGATTTATCGGGAAATAATGTCAGCGGCTTTGTCTTTGGAGGAAGATCTAAAAATTGCATATCTTGGGCCTCAAGGAACATGGACCCATCAGGCTGCGATAAGCAAGTTTGGTCATAGTGTCAATTATTCCGCTCAGGAAAGTCTGTCAGCGGTGTTTGATAAGGTTGCCAGGAAGAAAGCGGACTATGGAGTTGTTCCAATTGAAAATTCAACAGAAGGTGCGGTTAATCATACTTTGGATATGTTTGCAGATTCNCCCTTGAGGATTTGCGCGCAAATATTATTGCCAATAGAAAATGCATTAATGTCAAAGGTCCCCCGTGAAGATATAAAGAAATTATACTCTCACCCTCAAGTCTTCGGCCAGTGCAGAGAATGGATACAAAAGAATTTTCCGAGCGCTGATCTGGTTGAAGTTTCTAGCACTACCCGTGCAGCATCTATAGTCGTTAATGAATCTGATGCTGCGGCATTGGGAGGAAAGCTGGCAGCTGAACTGAATGGCTTGGATTTATTAGAGGAGAGCATTCAGGACCGGGCCACAAATACCACAAGATTTTTAGTCCTGAGTCATAACATGTGCCCGCCTACAGGAAATGACAGGACATCGGTAATGTTTTCTGTGCGTGATAAGCCGGGTTCATTGTTTGATGCACTGCAGCCTTTTAATTCATTTAAAATAAACATGTCCAAAATTGAGAGCAGGCCNTCAAAGCAGCGTGATTGGGAATATTATTTCTTTGTGGATATTGTCGGGCATTGTGAGGAGCCAGAGCTTGCGGAGGCACTCGGCGAGCTTGAGGAACACTGTAGTTTTATCAAGGTTTTGGGCAGTTATCCTGATTCTGTGGTTATTTAGGCATGTTTTCTGCTTAACAATCCTAAAGAAAATAAAGAAAAATAGCTAAAAGCCTTATAATCAGGCTGTTTTATAGGTCTAAAAGTTAAGTCTTTTGCTTTCTACTTGGTTTTTATCAGTAGCTGGTTAGATTATCCGCCCTTTTTTCAGGTTATCTTGGAAAGGCNAGAAACCCGCTACATAAAGGATGTTTACGGTTAGCCGGAAGCAGACTTAAACATTTAACAATTCCCCATATTTCAACGAACGATGCCTTTAAGGACATTCCCAAAGAAGCACGGCCTCTACGACCCCTCGTATGAGAAGGACAGTTGTGGCGTTGGTTTTGTGGCAAACATGAAAGGCGACCCTAGCCACCAAGTGGTAGTTGATGCTTTAGAGATGCTGGTGCGAATGGAGCACCGGGGNGGTTGTGGGTGTGAGCCGAATACCGGTGATGGAGCAGGTATTCTTGTTGGCCTACCTGAAGGGTTTCTAAGAAAAGTGGCCAAGGAAGATCTTGATCTTGAATTGCCAGAAAAGGGGCAGTTTGGAGCGGGACTTGTTTTTTTGCCTCGAGATNGAGTAGAGAGAAAAAAATGCATTGATGAAGTTGAAAATATCATAAAGGAACATGGGCAGGTTTGCTTAGGATGGAGGGATGTTCCGGTGTGCCCAGAGGAGGCTAATGTTGGTCCGGCGGCTAGGGCTGCCGAGCCGTACATTAAGCAGTTGTTCATAGGATCGGCAGAAGGGATTGAAGGTGATGATTTTGAGCGGCAATTATACATCATAAGGAAACGAGCTAGTCATCAACTCAGATTCGACGAAGAACTAAATGAAAGGTTACTTTTCTATATTTGCAGTCTTTCTACTAAAGTAATGATCTATAAGGGCATGTTGAATACAGCCCAAGTCATAAAATATTTTAGTGATTTAGCAAATCCTGATTTTGAGACTCATCTTGCTATGGTGCACTCTCGATTTTCAACTAATACCTTTCCGAGTTGGGATCGTGCGCAGCCTTTCCGATTCATGAGTCATAATGGAGAGATTAATACGCTTAGAGGCAATATTAACGCGATGCGATCGAGAGAAGGAACATTAAGGACAGATTTCTTTGGTGATCATTTATCTAAGCTCTACCCTATCATGGAAGAGGAGTGTTCTGATTCTGGGAATTTTGATAATGCATTAGAATTCCTACTGATGTCTGGCCGTTCCCTACAGGAAGCTGTCCTCTTAATGGTTCCTGAGGCTTGGCAAAAACACAAGCAGATGGATCAGAAGAAGCGTGATTTTTATGAATATAATTCATGCATAATGGAACCTTGGGATGGTCCGGCATCCATCGTTTTTACTGATGGTAAATACATAGGCGCTGTATTAGATAGGAATGGTCTACGTCCCAGTCGCTACTATATAACAAAAGACGACCGAGTTATAATGGGCAGTGAAGTTGGTGTTGTTGATGTTGATCCAGCTGAAATTGTAGCTAAAGGCAGACTGCAACCTGGNAAAATGTTCCTAGTCGATTTCGAGGAAGGCAAAATGATTCCTGATGAGGAAATCAAATCAGAGTTTGCTGCTAAGCGTCCATATGGAGAATGGTTAAAAAATCAGCGCATTGAGCTTAATGATATTGATTCAGGTAAAGATGCGCCAGGTTTGAATGATGATAATCTTCTACAAAGAATGCAGGCTTTTGGTTTTACCGCTGAGACTATGCAATTTATGTTATTGCCTATTGTTAGCGAAAAGCGTGACCCGCTGGGCTCAATGGGTAATGACGCAGCTCTGGCATGTTTGAGTGATAAGCCAAGGATGCCCTATGATTATTTCAGACAATTATTTGCGCAAGTGACCAACCCAGCAATTGATTCGATTAGGGAGGAGGTGATCATGTCTCTCGAATGTTATATCGGGCCTGAGAAGAATCTTCTTGAGACGACNGAAGTGCANGCGCAAAGGCTGAGACTTCCTTACCCCATACTTAGTAATGAGCAGTTGCATGCTCTGAAGGGAATGGATTACAAAGGCTGGAAGTCCAAAGTTATTGATATTACTTTTCCAAGATCAGAAGGCATTAGGGGGGTAAGAAAAACTATTGAGAGGATTTGCATTGAGACTCAAGAAGCCATTAAAGATGGATATAGTTTGGCTATTCTGAGTGATAGGGCGCTATCTAATGATCGTGTTCCTCTTAGTACTCTGCTAGCTAGTGGAGCTGTTCACCAGTACTTAGTTAGAAATGCATTAAGAACACAGATTGGACTTGTGCTTGAGACTGGAGAGGCTCGCGAAGTTCATCACCATTGTTTATTAATCGGTTATGGAGCTGATGCTATTAACCCTTATCTTGCTTTCGAGGCTTTGTGGAAAGCTAGGCGTGAAGGTNTAACTGATCCTGAAGAGTTCATGGATGACAATTCTCTTGTGGATGCATACCTAAAGGGTGTTGCAAAAGGAATGTTGAAGGTGATGGCGAAAATGGGCATTTCAACTTTGCACTCTTACAAGGGAGCCCAGATTTTTGAAGCTGTCGGTTTAAAGAATGATGTGATTGATTTGTGTTTNGTGGGAACTGCTAGCCGGGTTCAGGGTCTTAATNTGGATGAATTGGCCGAAGAAATGTTAAGGAGGCACGCGTTAGGGTTCCCTTCACGTGAGGAGAACAGGTTACCAGTTCTTCCGAANCCGGGAGAATTNCATTGGCGAGCTGATGGAGAGAAGCACGCTTGGAATCCGGAATCAATATCAGCTCTTCAAGTGGCTGCCAGAACCAATAATTTTGAATCATATAAGCAATTTTCTGATCACATTAATAACAGCACTAAAGCACTTTGTGCATTGCGAGGATTAATGAGTTTTAAGTCTGGTGCTAATGGCGGATCAATTCCAATTGAGGAAGTTGAGCCTGCCTCTGAGATTGTGAAACGGTTTTGTACCGGGGCGATGAGTTTTGGTTCAATCTCTGCTGAAGCTCACGAGGGGTTGGCNATTGCATTGAATAGACTTGGAGGAAAGAGTAATACTGGAGAGGGTGGAGAGGATCCCGCCCGGTTTAATCCCCTTCCCAATGGCGATTCTAAACGTTCTGCCATCAAGCAAATTGCTTCGGGTCGATTTGGTGTGACTATTTGGTATCTGACAAATGCTGATGAGCTTCAAATTAAGGTTTCTCAGGGAGCTAAACCCGGAGAGGGGGGTGAGCTGCCAGGTAAGAAAGTTGATGAAAATATTGCTCGAATTCGTCATAGTACACCCGGGGTAGGATTAATTAGTCCACCACCGCACCATGATATTTATTCGATTGAAGATCTTGCTCAGCTCATTCACGATCTTAAAAATGCAAATCGTGCTTCTCGAGTTAGTGTTAAACTAGTATCTGAAGTGGGTGTTGGTACGATTGCTTCTGGTGTTACCAAGGCCAAGGCAGATCATATTGTAATAGCTGGAGAGACTGGTGGTACAGGAGCATCTCCACTCACTAGCATCAAACATGCAGGACTGCCATGGGAGTTAGGGGTGGCAGAAACGCATCAGACTCTGGTACTTAACGACCTTAGGAGTAGGGTGGTTTTGCAGACTGATGGGGGTCTAAAGACAGGCCGTGATGTTGTTATTGCTGCCCTTTTAGGGGCTGAGGAAATGGGTTTTGCAACTGCTCCTCTTATCACCATGGGTTGCATCATGATGAGGAAGTGCCATTTGAATACGTGTCCAGTCGGTATTGCCACACAGAACAAAGAATTGAGGAAGAAATTTAACGGGTCCCCTGAGTATGTGGTCAATTATTTGTTTATGGTTGCTGAGGAGGCTAGGCAAATCATGGCCGATTTAGGTTTCCGCACAATAAATGAAATGGTTGGACGAGTTGATGCTTTGGAAATGCAGGAAGCAATTGACCATTGGAAAGCGGATGGAATAGACCTAAGCTCGATACTTACTCCTGCAGAAAAACCTCATCCGGATGTGGGGACCTACTGTANTGAATCTCAGGATCATGGCCTCGAAGAGGTGCTTGATATGAAGTTGCTTGAGCTTGCAAAGCCGGCACTTGACGATGGTGATGCAGTTAATATTGAATTACCCATCATTAATACTGATAGAACTGTAGGGACTATACTNAGTAATGAGGTTGCCAAGGCGCATGGAGGGGATTTGCTCCCAGAAGATACAGTTAAAATAAAGTTTACCGGATCTGCGGGGCAGAGTCTTGGCGCCTTCTTGGCAAAAGGAATNAGTATTGAATTGGAGGGTGATGCTAATGATTATGTCGGAAAGGGTCTTTCAGGTGGCAAACTTGCTATCTATCCACCACGATCTTCAGGATTCACTCCAGAAGAGAATATTATAGCTGGCAATGTTTGTTTGTATGGGGCAACAGGAGGTAAAGCTTTCTTCCGAGGGCATGCCGCTGAGCGTTTTTGCGTTCGAAACAGTGGAGCTTATGCTGTTATCGAAGGTGTTGGAGACCATGGGTGTGAGTATATGACAGGGGGTCGTGCTGTAATTCTTGGTCCGACAGGGCGTAATTTTGCGGCAGGTATGTCGGGTGGGGTAGCCTATATTTGGGATCCGGAAAATAAATTTCCCCCGAAATGTAATATGGAAATGGTAGAACTTGAGAAGGTTACTGATAATGAAGATATACAAGAACTTCTATCATTAATTGAAGAGCATGGAAAACTTACGGGATCCACTGTTGCTTACGGTATTTTGGATGATTGGGAAAATGCATTAAATGATTTTATTAAGGTCATGCCGACCGATTACAAGAGAGTTCTTGAAGAAAGAAAAAAGGTCGAGAAGGAACTTGTTGCTTAGGTAGCAAAAAATAAGATGGGTAAACCAACAGGATTTATGGAGTTTGAGCGTGAGGCAGTGCCTTATCGTGATCCACTTGATCGTCTGAAGGATTATGGAGAGATAAATACGAGCCCATCAGAAGCTCACCTCCAAACTCAAGGGTCACGATGCATGGATTGCGGCGTTCCTTTTTGTCAATCGGGTAATGGTTGTCCTATAGACAATCTTATTCCTGAATGGAATCACCTCGTTTATCAGAAGAGGTGGAGGGAAGCAATAGATCGTCTTCATAAAACTAACAATTTCCCTGAATTTACTGGCCGGGTTTGTCCTGCTCCTTGTGAGGGATCATGTGTATTGGGAATCACAAATCCTCCTGTGACCATAAAAAATATTGAGAATACAATCATTAACCGTGCCTTTGAGGAGGGATGGGTAACTCCAAATTTCCCAAAACAGCGCACGGGAAAAAAAGTCGCGGTTGTGGGTTCGGGGCCTGCCGGATTGGCTGCGGCCGATCAGTTAAATAAGGTTGGCCATGAAGTGACTGTTTATGAGCGTGCTGACAGGATCGGCGGGNTGCTGATGTATGGTATTCCAAATATGAAGTTGGATAAGGATGTCATTGAAAGGCGCATTTCCTTAATGCGTGAGTCAGGTGTTAATTTTGTGACCTGCGCTCATGTTGGAAAGAAGGAGGAATTTGAATCTGGTCATATGACACAGATCATGGAGGAGAACGGTTGTGAGGTTCACTACATTGACCCAAGTGATTTATTAAAAGAAAATGATGCTCTACTCATAGCTACCGGTGCCACTAAACCATTTGATCCCACCGCGAAAAATCCGGGCCGTGAATTGCAGGGAATTCAGTTTGCTATGGATTTCCTGACTCGCAACACTAAGAGTTTATTAGATTCTGAATTAAAAGATGGCTGTTATACATCCGCTGCCGATAAGCATGTTATTGTTATCGGTGGAGGTGACACTGGAGCAGATTGCATAGGAACTTCTTTGAGGCATGGGTGTAAGGATGTCGTGAATTTTGAATTGTTAGATAAGCCTCCGGTTGAGCGTGCCGCTGACAATCCTTGGCCCCAATGGCCAAGGATTTATAGGCTTGATTATTCACACGCAGAGAACAAGGCAAAGAATGGAGATGACCCCCGCGCATACCACATACTAGCCAAGGAATTTGTTGATGATGGTAATGGCCATGTTAAAGGGGTAAGAACTGTGGAAGTTGACTGGTCAAAGCCAGTTCAGGGAGGTCCTCCATTTAGTGAGGTTGAGGGCACAGAAAAAGAATGGCCGGCTGATCTAGTATTACTTGCTACCGGTTTCGTGGGGCCAGAGCTTCAATTGGGTGAGATGTTAGGTGTTGAAACTCAAAATCCTCGTGGGAACTGGCAAACTTTCATTGGTGAACATGGTGAATTTACCACAAATATTGAGAGTGTTTTTACTGCTGGAGATTGTCGCCGTGGGCAGTCTTTAGTGGTTTGGGCAATCAATGAGGGTCGTGGTGCCGCTAGAGCAATTGATCTCTACTTAATGGGTAATAGCCTTTTACCTGCTCCTGGTATCACTCAGGGAGGAATGGCTGTTGCCAATTAGAAGGCAGTTTTTATTTTGAAATCGTTTGGTTAAGGCTAATTGATGTTATCTTAAATAATAATTAAGATTTATTTTAGATATGCAGTCAGACGTGAATGAGGTTTGCCCTTTGTTGCCTNCTATCGCAGAACCTGTTAGNGCCAAGGATTCCAGAGCNATTGGTCAAGAAAGAGGAGAGNCTTTTTACAAAATGTGCCTTGAGTATGCGCAAACAAAGTGGATTAAGGGATTGCCAGCCCAAGCGCTTTTGCAACTGAATAGAGCGATGTCTGCCGATCTTACAGGAGACGAGGAATATTTGCAGCGCTATTCGGTCCCCTACGCTTCCGTGAAATGGATTCTAATGGATCGACCAGATAAGAGGGGGCAATTTCTGGCTAATCCTCGCAGGCATTGGCAACATTATGCTACAAGGATGTCTGGTCCACGATCAGAAATAAGGACTTGGCGTGCTTGGGCTTGTTTTGCCATAGCTACTCGAGTTTTGCCTGATTCCGAATTTCCCAAGGACACGCAACAAATAGAGACTGAAGGATTAATGATACCGGATGAAAGCAAGATTGAAGATATGCTCTGTCTCGTTGGTTTAGAGGGTGAATGCCGAATATGGAAAAAAGTAATTAAAAGCTGACTTTAAGTTATTAGAAGCTGTTTTATTTGGATTTTTTCACACTTCTTATGGTTCCCTCTTGACGGTTATAGCTTGGCAGGGAATGATCACGTTCCTATGTCATCTGAAGCATTTCCAGAAATACAGAAAATTCAATATGAGGGTCCGAGTTCAAAGAATCCTCTAGCATTCAAACATTATAACGCTGATGAGGAAGTCGGCGGTAAGGCAATGAAGGAACATTTTCGTTTTTCAGTTGCTTATTGGCACGCGATGCGTAATCCGCTCGCTGATCCTTTTGGAGGAGGAACTGCTCAACGTCCTTGGGATGATGGCACTGATTCTGTTGAGAATGCTCAGAACAGGGCCCGGGTTGCATTTGAGTTCATGGAAAAATTAGGTGTGGAATATTATTGTTTTCATGACCGGGACGTTGCTCCCGAACTAAGTACTCTTGAGCAATCTAACGCTGCTCTCGATGCGGTGGCGGATGTTTTGGCTGAAGAGCAGGAAAGGACNGGAATAAAGTTATTGTGGGGAACGGCATGCCTGTTCGCTCATTTTCGTTATAATCAGGGCGCGGCCACGAGTCCAAATGCGGATGTCTTTGCCTATGCAGCGGCNCAGGTCAAAAAAGCGATGGAAGTGACTCACAGATTAGGTGGAACAGGATATACTTTTTGGGGAGGAAGAGAGGGTTATTCAACGCTATGGAACACTGATCTTAAGCGTGAGTTGGATCATCTGGCAAGATTGTTGCACATGGCAGTTGATCATAAAAAGAAAATTGGCTTTGAAGGGCAGTTTTATATTGAGCCAAAACCAAGAGAGCCATCTACTCATCAATATGATTCTGATGCGGCAGCTTGCCTTAATTTTTTGCGTGAGCATGATCTTCTCGATCATCTGAAGCTTAACCTTGAGACAAATCATGCAACATTGGCTGGACATACAATGATGCATGAAATGCGCGTAGCGGCCTCAGCNGGCGCACTCGGATCTGTGGATGCGAATACGGGCGACGAACTCATTGGTTGGGACACTGACCAGTTTCCAACAGACATCTACCTCACGACACAAATTATGCTCGAGATTCTTGAAATGGGTGGATTCACGACTGGAGGACTTAACTTTGATGCGAAGTGCCGCAGAGAGAGTTTTGAACCAGTTGACTTATTCCATGCTCATATTGGAGGCATGGATGCTTTCGCCCGTGGTTTAAAAATTGCACATGCCATTCGCGAGGATGGTCGTCTCAGTGATTTTGTTGATGATAGGTATTCTAGCTATGATTCAGGGATCGGAGCAAAGATTGAATCTGGTGAANTCGGATTTGAAGAGCTTGAGGCTCATGNNTTGGCTAATGGTGAACCTGATCTTAAGAGTGGACGTCAAGAAATGCTGGAGAATCTGATTAACGAGTTCATTTAGGAGATTTTCTTTTTCATTTGGATTGANATTCAGAGAAGTTATCTTCGCTTTATTGTAAATTCTTTGCGAAGATGTTTTTCAGNGCAGACACAAATCAACCGGGAACATTGCGTTTCCGTTTATTTGGTTTTCCGATTGCCATTCATTGGTCTTTCTGGGTAATTCCAATACTATTTGGCGCAGGAGGGGGNGGAGATCCTATTCAACAGACGCGCTTTTTATTAATACTGGTTGCCGTGTTTTTTATCTCGATTCTTGGGCACGAATTGGGTCATGCGTTTGCTTATCGCAAGTACGGAGGGAGACCAAATATCTTTATCTATGCGATGGGAGGCATGGCGATGGTTCATGGTCACTACACGAGGAAACAAAAAATTATCATTACAATTGCTGGTCCCTTGTTTGGATTTCTGATGGCGGGAATATGTTATGGAATTTTACTTTTACCCATTAAATGGCAATCAGTTGGAAATGGTTATTTGGCTACTTTTTTAATTTTGATGAGTTATCTGAATGTTTTTTGGTCATTCTTGAATCTTCTCCCCATTGTTCCATTGGATGGGGGGCAATTACTTGGTCATATTATGCATGAGAAGAGGCCGGTACTGCGGGGCAAGATTGGAGCGTTTACTGCTCTCATAGCAGGCATCATTTTGCTGCAATTGGGATATATTTTCGCTATGATTATTTTTGGATTTCTTGCTTATCAGAATTTGCAGGCAGCCGAACGTGCGAAAAGAGGTTATTGGTAATTTATTTTAATTTAGTGTATCGATTATAATAATGAATGAGGCACACCTTGAAGACCTAATCACGTATCTGAAGTTTCCCAGTATTTCCACGGACAGTGCTTATTCTGAGGATGTGAAGGATTGTGCTCAATGGCTTAGAGACAAGATGATTGATAAGGGTCTTGAGTCTCAAATCTATGAGACGCCCGGGCACCCAATTGTCCTGGGCAAGAATGAGCACCGTGAAGGGTTACCGACGGTCATGATTTATGGCCATTATGACGTGCAGCCAGCAGATCCGCTCGATCTATGGGAATCGCCTCCATTTGAACCTCGTATCGCTGATGGTAAGATTTACGCTCGGGGTTCTACTGATAATAAGGGGCAGAACCTTGCCCACTTGTTAGGTCTAGGTGAAATGATTGAGGAAATGGGCGAGTTGCCTGTGAATGTTATTTTGCTGGTCGAGGGCGAAGAAGAAATAGGAAGTCCTAATCTTGGCCCGTTTCTTGAAAAGTATCGGGACGAACTTGGTTGTGACGTTGTTGCAGTTTCAGATACTGGAATGATAGGACCAGGAATAGGCACTTTTACTTACGGATTGAGAGGCATTGCCTGCATGGAANTTACTCTTNANGGGCCATCNACCGATCTGCATTCTGGGGTATTTGGTGGATCCATATCAAATCCGTCTACNGCAATAGCAAAACTCATATCGAGTCTTCATGATTCTGATGGTAAAATTAATATTTCGGGTTTCTACGATGATGTTCAGGAAATTAAAGAATGGGAAAGAGACGCTTGGGCCGCGCTGCCTGTTAATGATTCTGAGACGCTGGATCTGACNGGATCGAGTGAACTTTTTGGTGAGAAAGGATTCACTGATGCTGAAAGGAGATGGGCAAGACCCACGGCCGAGGTGAACGGTATCGGCGGTGGTTATCAGGGCGAAGGATCCAAGACCGTGATACCGTCTCAGAGTTTTGCCAAGCTTTCTTTCAGGTTAGTTCCTGATCAGGACCCTGAAAAAATATTGAAACTAGTTCAGGAGCATCTTGCTTTGCACGTGATGCCTGGCATCAGAATGGAATGCAATTTTGGGCACAGCGGGAAAGCTTACCTGATGGATCCGCAGTCCAATTATGGGCAAGCTGCCCAAAATGCTCTTACGCAGACTTTTGGNCGTGAACCGGCTCTTATCCGTGAAGGTGGGAGTATTCCTATTGTCCAGACTTTCAAGGATGTGTTGGGAGCTGATACTTTATTGCTTGGACTTGCNTTGCCTGATTGCCAGATCCATGCTCCGAATGAAAATTTTCTTATTCAGAATTTCTATGATGGAATTCGACTCAACCGCCTACTGATTAAAGAAATTAGTAATTAGATCTTTGCTAATTTATTTTTCCATCAGGAGTTGCACAAAACGTAATCCGCTGGCCGTGAGTTTGGCTTTGTCTTTGGTCCCTGTGAGACGGGACCTGGTGTTCCATGAGTGAGGCGTTGCTGAATATTTGACCCAACTAATTGTGGGTGATTGTACTTTCTTATTATGAGGATTGATTTCCAGGGGAATTCCGGACGGGCTCATTGTAATTTCCCATGACGGATTTCTGGTCGCATCTGCCATGTTTTTTGCTAGCCAGGGATAAGACTTCATAATTAAGGGCATGCCTCGGTTAGGAACTAATAATTTCCAATAGGGCTTAGTTGTTTTGATGAATTGCGGTATGGTGATTGAGGGATTCTTCTGATGTTCCATGTACAGTCTTGAGATATCAATTCCGGCGAGATTTATTCCATTATATAGACCATGTTTGTTCGGTGCGACATAGTGTCTCCGATACCACTTTTCAAAGTTCCGGCTGATCATTAAATTGAGCTCTAGATGCAGGTGGGCCCGGGTCCTGTCGATTCCGTCTCCTGTATATCCGAGCGTAGCGATACTTGTTCCGGGCCTCACTATTTGCCCTACTTTGCAGGTGATGTCAGCCAGATGAGCGTACAGACTGTAAAATTTCCCGTAGCCCCAATCGTGCTCTATTACTACGTAACGGCCATAGTTACTTGCTCCTGCTGATCGGCTAGCGTGCATTACTTTTCCTGAAGCGATTGAACATACTTTATCTAGGGGAACTCCTCTCGAATTTCTTTCTATTGGCCTAATGTCAACTCCTTCATGAAATTTAGAATATATTATGCCTGATGCTGTTCTTTTTGGATTGCGCACATAACCATATTTCCCGCCCTGCCAAGGCTTGCTTGGCTGGCCCTCGAATGAGCGGTTCGTATACATATAGAATTGAGACAAATCCTGACCAAAAATGGCTTTGTTAGGAGTTGCCAAGACTAGTTCGAGCCGCTTGTATTGCGCTTCGCAAATGACTGATAAAGCTAACCAAAAAATTAATGAGGATGTCCTAATCAGCAANATTAAATGCATTCCGATTTGTATGAACTCTTAGCTTAATTAATTAAAAGTAACTNAGATCAGTCAATGANAGGTGGTGGATTTATAACGGGCCCTTCATTTCTTGGCGTAATTAACCGCATGCCCGCACCTTTAAATTTTTCTATATGGCTTTCGTTGAATCCTTTCCAGCAAGTAAGATATCCATGCGTTATGGGGCCATCAATTACAACAAAATCGATNGGCGCATTTCCAAATACAGTAAAAATCTTTCGCCCCCTAGCTACAGTCGAAAGGGTTTGTAATTCTTTGACGGCTTTCTTTTTTAGTTTGAAAGAGATTCCAAAACTTTCTCCCTCATCAGTGAGGAATGGATAAAACCCTTCCACATCTTTTTGATTGAAAATGGGTTTAATCAGGACCTGATGAATTTCGGAATTGATGTTGACTTTAACAGTGTCTTTTGGTGCTTCAGACCCTGCCGATTCAAGGTAAAAACCAATCGTTCCGGAGCCCTTACGTTTTGCTGCAATNGAGGACAACAAAAGGAGCACAAGGAGGAATAGTTTAAATCTCTTAATCATTTAGACATTGAACCACAGTCAAAATTTCGCGCAACTAGCATTATTAACTTACTTTGGCACNTTGATAGCTCAATGAGTTTGAATCATGAAATGCCTATAATATTAGTATATTTTTTAAATTTTTGGAAAATAGTACCTGGTCCTAATGGTTTCGGGGAAATTGGTTATGTTAAAAGTGGCATTTAGTAGCCGAAATNCATAAATTTATGAAAGGATTAAAAATGATATTAGATGCCTTGCATGATCTACCCTTAAGAGGCTAGATTCTGCCCCCAAACAATTAATTTTTTNCATTTTCCGTATACTCCAAAAACAAAACCCCTAGAATTGAATATGGATGCACCTAAGGAGCTCATTACAGAAGAGCAACTCGATTCCAAACTAGTTACACTATTTCTTAAGGCACAAAGTGCCATTGAGCTATCCAATTACGATTATGCGTTGAGCATTCTTCATAATATATTGAAGGAAGAGCCTACTTTNCTCAAGGGGAGGGAAATATTAAGAGCGGCTCAAGGTGCGAGGTGGCGNACATCTGGTAAGAAAGGCAAGGGCCTACTCTCGGGTGGAATGATGAAGGTTAAGAATAAAATTAAGAAGGACCCTCTTGGAGCCATTGAGGAAATAGAAAAAAAATTAGATGGTGATCCTTATAATGTTGAGGCAAATACGCTTTTCTATGAAGCTTTCATGGCCTTGGGAATTCCTGCAGTTGCCACTTTTGGATTAGAAACTATTCGTCAGGGCCATCCAAGTAATTCAAAAAATCTCCATAAACTTGGGGACCATTACCTTGCCCAGGGTGACGGGACAGAGGCTGCGAAGATTTATGATGAGATAGTTCAATCAGACCCTTCTGATGGGGAGGCTCGGAAAAAAGCAAAAGATGCTTCGGCTCAGGCAACGATGGCTAAAGGCGGATGGGGCCTTGCTGACCGTTCCTTCAAGGATCTTCTTAAGGATCAGGACGAGGCGCAGAGTCTTGAGAGTGCTGCAAGGATCGGTGCGACCAAAGAACAGATGCAAGCCCAATTAGCTGATCTTGGGGCTCAATATTCGGAGGATCCTCAGAACCTTGATGTCGTAAAGAAGATAGCTGATCTTTATGAGAGGTTGGAGGATTGGGAGAATTCTGCCTCTTATTATGAGTATGCCTTTTCATTGAGTGAATCTGACGAAACTCTTCAGCGTAAAGCTGAAGATGCTAAAGATAATNTAAGAGCGCAAAAGATTAAGGANTTAGAATCAGATATTCAACAGGGGGGAGAGGGAGTCGAGGACAAAAANGCTCAATTGGACGAATTGAAAAATGCTTCAATTGGACAGCAAATAAAAGAAGCTGAAATTCGGGTCGAACGTAACCCGACCGATCCGCAGCTCCGTTTTGATCTTGGCTCGCATTTATTNACNGCAGGNCAGTTTCGAGAAGCTATTCCGCANCTTCAGAANGCAAAGAACAATCCTCATATCCGTATACGTTCGATGCTTATGCTCGGTCGGTGTTATGATGAAATGAAAATGTACGACTTGGCAGTCGGGTCTCTGAATGATGCTAATGGAGAACTCTTTGCCATGGATAATACAAAGAAGGAGATTTTATATAATCTTGGATTGGTATATGATAAATTAGGGGACAAAGATAAATCTCTTGAAAGCTTCAAAGAGATTTATAACGCGGACTATGATTATAGAGACGTGGCCAAGCGCGTTGAGGAATCCTATTCATAATAAGATANGGGTATACTGCATANTTTNATTGGTGCGATTTGCACTTTTTTCAGCGCATTGATTAGGTGAGACTATGTTTGCTCTTTAGGGCTTGCGTTGGGTCATAATAATAAGATTTAATTGAGAAAAATCACATTATTAGTTGTCTTCACAAACTGACATACCGAGAAAATCGATATATAGGCTTTCGATTTATCAGCGTTGCCTTGAGAGGCTCAGAGAGAATGGGCTTGAGACTGTTTCTTCAAATGCTTTGGCCAAAGCTGCTGGTGTAAAATCAACTCAGTTAAGGAAGGACCTGGCTCATTTTGGTCAATTTGGGACTAGAGGGCTGGGTTATAATGTTGAAGCATTAATTGAAGTTATTACAGGGGTCCTGGGAACAAATAGTCTATTGCCCGTTATTTTGGTTGGAGTAGGTAATTTGGGTGCAGCGCTTCTTAGATATAGCGGGTTCGTTAAGGAGGGTTTTGAAATATCTGCTGCTTTTGATGCGGATCCCAACCGTGCCAAGTTGGTAAAGGCCAATGTTCCTGTAATGGATGCTTCCCAAATGGCTCAATACGTTAAACGAAATAACGTTAAAATTGCCATCTTGGCTGTTCCTCCGGAAACAGCTCAGGAAGTCGCAAATAATCTTGTTCATGTGGGGGTCCAAGCTTTTCTTAATTTTTCTCCGACCGTGCTGAAGACTCCCGATAATGTGATTGTAAATTCCGTTGATTTGGCATTAGAGCTTGAGCATTTGAGTTACTTCGTCAAATAGTCAGGGCAATTTGGNTTATACTTCGTTGATATATAATATGAAAGGTGGCAATGTGAATTCATAAGAGGATGAAGATTCCTTCTCATATGGAGAGTACTTATCTAATGAGGNCCTGATGATAATTCAGCAACAAATAAAGTCTGCGATCTTTGGATCAGTTGTTTTGCATCTGCTTTTTGCTTTTGGAATTACAACTATGCTTGCCTATAAACGTTCTCTTCCTCCAGACAATGATGATTTTAAGAATGCATCGGATTTAGGGTCTAGTTATAACCTGTCTTCTTTTTCAGATTTCACTTATGCTTCGCGTGAAATCGGTGAGCCGATCCATGCAGGAAGTTATATCGGCGGCTCAGTTTGGTGGAAATGGAATGCACAGGAAAAGTGTGAGGTCGAATTGAAGGTGAACTCCATTGATTTTGAAAATGTTGTGGGAGTTTACAGGGGATCAATTCTGGAAACTTTAGAGAAAGTGGCGTCCCGCAAAGAAAAGGAGAGTGATCCATTGGTGTTTTTTGCCGAGCCAAATACCGAATATCATTTTGTGGTCGCTTCTACTCAGTCAGATTCAGAAGGATCGGTAGAGTTGCAAATGAATGTCAGAGACGAGGAGGAGGAAGAGTTGATAGTTTTATTGCCGGAAATGTTCATCCGTGAAAGCCCTGATGATATTAAGGAGGAGAAAAAATATATAAGGACTGAATCCAATGATCCTTCGGCCGTAGTGCCATCCAATACAAATTTAGAATCAGACCGAAATACATTGGCGGCAAGTGATTCACCACCTTCTGATGAAGGCGATGATACGGTTCCGAATATTGATGGTAGGGACCTGCCATTTGGTGACCTTGCCAAGAAAGAATATATGGATGGAGAAAAGGAGGATGTAAACTTTTTACCGATCCTGCCGCAATGGGCTCCAGAAAAGAAGATTAATATAAATTCTATTTCCGATATAAAGAATGGTCAGAAAGGAGACGAAAATCCAGATCAGACGCAAACAGAAAATGTCGAACTGGCTGATTCACCTTCTGAGTCTTTGATCGAGGGGCCGGAATCTGAAGAGAAAGATCTGATTGAATCGGAATTGAATAAGATAAATAGTGATAATGATTCTAATGGGGCCGAATCTCAAAACAATAAGGAGCCTGAGGTTGCTATTGAGGATGGTCAGGAATCTTCATTGCCTGAGGATTCAGATGCTGTTAAAAAATTAAATGAAACTGTTCCGGTTCAGCAAGAGCAGGAGAAAGCCTTCCAGGTTCATTCACCCAAAAAAAAGAGCATTGGAAAATTAAGTAACCTTGGTCAGGCGGCTCTCGATGTGGAAGAAACAGTGCTGGGTCATTATAAGAAGAAGGTTGATTTAGCTGTTCAGAAGAGTTGGCATCGTGCGCGTACTGCTCACGCTGATTTTGTCAAATTTGGTTCTTTAAAAGTCAGATTTTGGGTCAATCAGAAGGGTGATATAGTTGATATTAGACTCCTTCGAAACGATGCTGATCCAGTCATGGTTGACTTTTCAATCAGCGGTATACTCCGGGCAGATATTCCTCCTGTGCCAGAGGATCTCATTAAATTGACTCAGGATGGCAGAATGGAATTTGAGTATGAAATTATTATATACTAACTGAACATATGTATCACGCTGGCTTTACATCTGAATTACCCAATTCATTGGATTCTGTATACAAGTTTCTCATGGATGGAGGAGTCTTCATGTTTTGCCTTATGTTACTGTCTTTTCTATCAGTGACTGTCATACTTATGAAGCTAATCGCCTTGAGGGAACGGCGAGTAGTGCCCCATAAGGTTCAGAAAGCAATGAGCGGTGCTCAGGAGTATATTGATAAAGATAATGTTGTTAATCTGGTTAATTGTTTAAAATCTAATCCATCGGCCCTCTCTCGCATTGGTCTCGGCGTTATTGAGGGAGCCCCTTCTAGCCGTATAGAATCATCATCAACCGCTGAAGCAAGGGCAAGGGAGGAGATCGTTGTTTTGGAAAGAGGAATTGCTCTTTTGGAGGTAGTGATAACGATTGCTCCGTTACTGGGACTGCTCGGAACGGTTTCGGGTCTTGTTGGCGTTTTTAGTAATGTGGATGTGGAGGGTGCTGGAAGCTCAAGAGTGCAGGTATCTAGTGGAATTGCGGAAGCACTAAATACAACTATAGCCGGTCTTGCAGTTGCTGTCCCTACCGTCATAGCTCATAGTTATTTTACTAAGAAATTAGAAAGGATGGGTGTTCGCATGGAAGTGTTGACCGATAATTTAATTTCAGCTTTTTATAAGAACCCTTCGGAGATCCTATATTCCAAACTCAAAGGTTTAGTGGCTGAAAAGTAGAAATGAGGGAAAATAATCGGGACTAATGAATTTTGTTAGTAAGCGTTCAACTAGGCCCTTAGTGCCTATCGTGTCTCTAATCGATATTTTGGCGATTTTATTAATTTATTTTATACTCACTTCTGCGCCCAAAGAGGATAAGGCATTTGCCAGTATCACCCTTCCTAAAGCAAGCTCTTTGGCTAAAAAGGTTGAATCCAAATCAAGAATTGAGTTGGCTCTTACAGCCGATTCTAGGCTGATTCTTGGTTCAGAGGATGTTCCTCAGAACCAATTGGCAACGAGGCTAAAGCGCTTGAAGAAGGAACGGCCGGATCTTAGCCTTGAACTTAAAGCTGATGAAAGGGCTCCACTCAAAAGCCTAGTTGCGGCGTGGGATGCTTTGACTCGCGCCGGATATCCGGTTAAGGATGTGCCTGCGCGCATTCTAATTGATAAACAAAAGAATTCTACACAGCCGTGATTCGTGAAATTGTTATATTTGGTGATCCTGTATTACGCAAGAAGTGCGATCTAGTTGAAAATTTTTCGGAGGATATCAAATCATTAGTGGATGACATGCTGGAAACTATGGTGTCTGCTGAAGGGATTGGTTTGGCGGCTCCCCAGATAGGAATTCCTCTACAATTGGCAGTAGTGGACGTATCGCATGATCCTGACTGCATCAGTTATTTAAGAGTCAATGGTGAGGACTTTGATCTGCTCGATTTGATGCCTTTGATATTTGTCAATCCGGAGCTCGAATTTGGTGCTGAAAAAGATGTGATGAGTGAGGGGTGTCTGAGTTTTCCTGAAATACGCGGTGAAGTTTCCAGACCTTATGAAGTGAAGGCTAAAGTTAAACTGTTGAACGGGGACACAGTTACAATTGAAACGGACGGATTGCTTTCTCGCGCCATTCAGCATGAAACAGACCATTTGAATGGTGTTTTATTCATTGACCGTATGTCTGCAGCGACCCGAATTACACTGCGGGGAAAGATAAAAAAAATGCAGCGTGATTACGGGATGCGATGAAAGATATTTGTTTTATAAGATTTTGATGTTTCAGTAATTATACATTCAATTTTGTAATGCTTAAATTGACGGGCCCTTTCATTTTCAGATTCTTGATCCGTGCATGGCTATTTATGGCAGTATTCGGGTTGAGTCTCTTTTTTGTTGTGCCCAAAGAAGCTGAAGGGAAAGGAATCTTATCGAAGCTGAAAAAAAGTTTTAAGGCGCGGATTAAAAAAGAAAAAACAACGCCCAAGCCGACTAGTATTCTATATTTGGGAGACTCCATGAGTATGGGGGCATTTGGTAGAGTATTTGATATGAGACTGAGGGAGGCGGGATTTGAGGTTTATACATATGTTGCAGGTGGAGCCACTCCTTACTATTGGTTAAGTCGTTACGAGCCGATAGCTTCTAACATTGGATTTTGGGAAAAAACGCCGACCATTGACAGGCGTCTGAAAGTTGTTAAAGAAGTTCCAAAAGTGGAATCTTTGGTTGAGAATTGCAATCCGGACATTGTCGTTATTCAAACCGGAATCAACCTTTACTCGAGTTTGAATTCAAAGCGTCGAGAAAAATCTGATAATGTTGCATTGGTCGAGGGACTGTGTCGAGACATGGCAAAAGCGGCAGTGAGAGGAGGCAGGCGCTGTTACTGGATCGCTCCTCCATCTTCTCATCCTGAGCGCTTTTCTTTTGATCTTCAGGAAGAAATGAGCAGTATAATGGATGATGTCGTCAGTCCTTTCGGTCGCGTTTTTGACAGTCGGGAAGTTACTAAATTCATTGATCCATATCCGGAAACAGATGGAATTCATTATGGTCCCACAGAAGCTAAGGCATGGGCCCAGCATGTAGTATCGGATTTTTTGACTTATGCTGGCAATGATGCTGTTGGACGTAGGGCATTAGATCCTGATGAACCTTTTGGAGCAAAGCATGTTGAGGTTAAGAAGGCCATACCTGTAGATCCATCGACAATTGTGTGGAGTGAAATTGATGTGAAACTTCGCCTCAAAATTAAAACCGAAATCCCTAGAGTAAAGGCTGTCACATATAGAAGTTGTCTTGTTTTATATGAGTATGAGGTTCAAGAAGTGATGGAGGGATACTATCCTTATGAAACTTTGAGAGTGGCTCATTATGGAGTATTTAACCGTAAGTACACTGCTAAATCACGTTATCGATTGGGGTCTGAGAAGGCATGGAAGATGGTTCCATTGCAGAATTACCCAACACTTAGACGTTTACAGATGTTTGATGATTTGGAGCCTGATTTTGACAAGCCAATTTATATTATTAGGCAAGAGTAAATGAATCAGATAGTTAGTTGTATTGACAAATTAATGAGACTATTTCAATCTTCGAACTTCTACTAAATTCATTAATATTGTGTTATACCTATTTTTTCAGATGGGGTTCATCCTTGCTCTCGCGGCGCTGCTTTTCTTTGGTCTGGGTTATTGGTATGCGCAAGGGGCCTTAGGGCGTAAACGCAATAGCTCGGTAGCCGCGAAGGAGAGAAAGTTTCACCAAAGTAGCCAGGAAGATGATTCCAAAGGCGAAAAGGAAGAATCTTGAATAATAGAGCCTTTATTAATTGTTCAGGATGATCCGAACACATCCTCTAGCCCTTTCCTCATGACTGTCGAGTCAGGGATTTCACCTGTCCAGTATTCAATGCCAATTACTCCCTGAGCCACTAACATTTCGAGTCCATCGATGACCTTGCAGCCTATTTCGGTGGCATCCTTCACCAATTGTGTTTTGGGTGGATTCGGGATCACGTCCGCTACCACCATTTCCGATTTTAAGGTTTCTGTGTCGATGTTTAGAGAGGCGTTCACATCAGGAAAAAGACCAATAGAAGTGGCATTAATAATGACCTCTGAGCCCGGTGGGATTTGATAAGGTCCTTCCCAGTGAACGAATTCTGCTTGGAATTCGTGACTTATCGAATCTCTAACTTTAGTGTTTAGTAATTCGACGAGCTGTTCGCCGCGATCAATTGTTCTATTCACTATTACTATTTCAGAGCACCCAGCGATGGCCATTTCGACGCTAATTGCTCTTGCTGCGCCTCCTGCTCCGAAAATTACACAAGATTTTCCAGTAGGTTCTGTGATTTGTTGAAGTGATGAAACGAAACCTTTGCCGTCAGTATTTTCACCGATTAATTTTCCGTTTTTATTGACNACACAATTTACTGCTCCCATCAATTCAGCGGATTCTCCTAGACCATCAAGATATTGTATGACCTCAACTTTATGAGGGATCGTGCAATTGAAACCCTTGAACCCAAAGGCTTTCGCACCTTCTACAGCTCTCATTAGATTTTCTGGACTAACTTCAAGNGTTAAGTANCGCCAATCGAGATCTAATGCATTAAAAGCAGGTTCAATCATTGCCTGAGTTGGGTTTTCTGCGACAGGGAAGCCAAAACATCCCACTAGTTCTTGTTTGAAATTAAGTTCTTTTGCCATTTACATAGACTTTGTACTTACGAAGGCTTGATTTCAAGCCGTCAAATAGTTTGGATTAATCAAATGACACGATATCTTTCATCTTTTTCGCTTTTTTGTTTCATTGCTTTGATTGGGTGCAATAAAACTGACCCTGAATCTGGTAATGGAAAGTTAAGAATAGCCGTTATTCCTAAGGGCACGACTCATGAATTTTGGAAATCAGGAGANGCGGGTGCCAAGAAAGCGGGTCAGGAATTGNNCATTGAAGTCATATGGAAGGGACCTCAGCAGGAAAGTGACAGGGCAGGCCAATTAAAGGTCGTTGAAAATTTCATTACTCAGCGAGTGGATGGAATTGCTCTCGCTCCATTAGATGACAAGGCTCTCGTTCGGCCAGTCAAGGAAGCTCATGCAGCTGGAATCAAGGTAGCTGTATGGGACTCAGGCCTTGATGAATCTGCTGGAAAGGCCGTGATAAGCAATGTTATGACCAATAATTTTGCTGCCGGCAAGGAATGCGGGAAGCGTCTCGCTTCACTAATGAAAAATAGCGGGAAAATTATCATGCTGAGGCATGCCGTTAATCATGCAAGTACTACGAACAGGGAAGAAGGATTCCTTGCAGGAATTAAAGAGTCGGCACCAGGCATTGATTTGGTTTCCATTGATCAGCGCGGCGGTGTCTCGATTGATGAGGCATTAAAAGCTTCCGAGAACTTATTAAATCAGTTNGGTGACAGTATTCAGGGTGTTTTTACACCAAATGAATCAACTACTCAGGGAATGTTGCGTGCCCTTGAAGAGGCTGGGCTCGCGGGAAAGATTTCTTTTGTTGGATTTGACACTAATGATTCTTTGCTCAGTGCTTTAAGAGATAAGAAAATTTCNGCTCTTGCTGTACAGGACCCTTTCCGAATGGGATATACTGCGGTCAAGAACATTGTGGCTTCTATCAAAGGTGACCCTTTTGAGGCCGAGGTCGATACTGGGGCAGTGCTCTTGGACTTGGAAAATATTGATTCTCAGGAGGTCCAGAAGCTCCTCTCTCCATCTGAGCNGTAATACAAATGCCAAATATAGAGGGTGAAAGTTCGGTAGATTCTAGTTTGGCAAAAGGCCATGGGAAAAAACTCTTTGCCCTATTAATACCAATCAGTGGGTTAATCTTTGTATTTCTTTTATTGCTTATTCTAATAATTTTTTATGTCCCGGATAATGTGGACAATTTTCTATCGGTTCAGAATTTAAAAACGATTCTGAAACAGACCGTCATTGTTGGTATCGGTGCTTTGGCCATGACAATGATTATAGTCAGCGGGGGAATCGACCTTAGTGCGGGATCTGTTGTAGCTTTAGCGGCAGTAGCATGTGCTCATGCAGTGAATTGGTGTGATGGGAATATTTTTATAGGGGGCTTCATCCCCTTGCCCGTGGTATTTGCAATTATGGTCGGTGCGGGAGTCGGTTTTTTGAATGGAACGATATCGGCTCGTCTTGGCATAGCCCCATTCATTGTCACATTGGGAATGATGTTGGTTGCAAGGGGCCTCGCGGAGGGTTTTGCTGATGAAACGGTCGTTAGATCTCCTGATAATTTTCTAAAAACACTAATGATGAGAGAGCCTAACCCTAAATGGCTAGTCTTTGCTTATGGAGTTTGGATTAATATTATTCTTTTTCTTGTGATGGTTATTTTGATGCGATTTTCGGTTTTTGGTCGACGGATCTATGCTCTAGGAGCAAATGAAGAAGCTGCCAGATATTCTGGGATCAATGTGATACGGAACCGCATTCTTATTTTCACCCTCGGAGGGGCAATGTTCGGTTTGGCGGGAGTAATGTCCTATGCCGAAATAGGTGATGGTGATCCTACGACCGCCGTGGCTCTGGAATTAGATATTATTGCAGCAGTTGTGATTGGCGGCGCTTCATTGGCCGGTGGCCGTGGAACGGTTTTTGGCTCCATGATAGGAGCAATCATAATTACTTTGCTCTATAATGGATGCGTGATGTTGAGGGTGGATGATTGGGTTCAGAAAGTCCTCATAGGGGGAATAATTGTTGCGGCTGTATGGGTCGATGGGATCCGAACAGGGCGCGAATGATAAATTATTCGTATTTCCATTTAATGAACCATGGATCATTGGTTCTTTTTTGCATTTGCCTTAGTTTTTCTTTGTAAGTTTCTAGTAATTTATAATGTTTTGGTTCGGTGGCTAGATTTTTCGTTTCGTTTGGATCCTTGCGCATATCAAAAAGTTCAAATTCTGGCCTCTGGATATATTCCTGAACTGTCCTTTTCCCATACTTCGTATTTGGACCTTGTCTGTATTGTGCCTGCCATGTAGGAGCGGCCCAGAGATCGCTTGCGAATGGAAAGGGGAGCGGGTAGGCGATGTTCCAGATCAGTTTGTAATTGCGGTCACGAACGACTCTCATGGGGTAATACATTTGAATCTCATGAAAAGTATGAGACGCTCCGATCTGATCCCATCCTGTAGTCTCTTTTTGATTTAATAAAGGGATCCAAGAACGGCCATGAAATGTGANTATTTTTTTACCTCTGTTTTCTTCTGGGGCGCGTTTTTCTGAGTCTTCAAAGTTAACGAGTTCTTTNAAAGGTCCCCTTGTATTTGTGTCGTAAGCATTAGCAAAGTTGAGTATTGAAGGAGTAATATCAATATGACTAATTAACGCGTCATTAATTAATCCTCTTTCTTTAATGTAAGGATTTCTGACAACAAAGGGCACCCTGAGGCCAGGCTCATAGACTGTGGTCTTGCCTCCCGGCATTGCGATGCCATGATCAGAAGTGAATATCACTAAGGTCTTATCATATTTACCAGTTTCCTTGAGAATTTTAACCAGTTCTCCAAGGCCTTGGTCGATTCTGCTACAGGACTGATAGTACTGTGCAAGTTCAGCTCTACATGTTGGAGTGTCAGGCAAGAAATCAGGCACTTCGACTTCCTCGGGCTTGTAGAATACCTCATTAACACCTTGATGAGATCCTTTGTTAGGTCTATTCCCGAATAGGTCCGGCTTGTGAGGAGATCCTTTATCAGTTCCGCCACCCCTGTGCGGATCAGAAGTTGCAAAGTACAGGAAGAATGGTCGTTTATCTTTAGAGCTGATAAATTCTTTACATTGTGCTGCCATTTGTACGGCATTCCTTGAGTTGCCCTTTATTTTTTTTTCGAAGTGATAAACAGGTTCNGGGGCCACATGNAATTTTCCAATGCGAGCAGTTCGGTATCCGTGTCTGTTGAGGAGAACCGGAAGTGACTGGATGTTTTGAAAGGATGAGAACTTATGATAATTGTGTTGATGTCCGAACTGGCCATTNAGATGGTTGTGCAGACCTGTCAGAATGACAGACCGAGAAGCTGAACAGCTTGCGGTTGTTGCAAAGGCATATTCGAAGAGGGTTCCGTCCGCAGCCAAATTGTCTAGATTTGGCATTTTAATTTTCTTATTTCCATAGCAACCCGCGTCGGGGCTTTGATCATCGGTAACAAAAAGAATAATGTTCCTTTCTTCAGNGAAAATGTAAGACAGTTGGAGAATTATTCCTGTGCATATATAAAGTAGGATCTTTATCATNATACTTATTTACGATAGATTATACTAACGTGTCGACTGATTCTGTAGTATACTTTCAAGACGACAGGAGATCATGTTTTTATTGGCTTAGATAGTTAAGAATTGTGGTTTCATTATTATTAAATTTTCTGGTTTCATTTCTTCATTTAATCTATTGTTCTTTCTGATCCTGTGAATTTTTTAGTTTTAGTTTTAGTTGTATTNTCGACCCTCNTNACACTACTGGATGCCGAAGTCACTTATAATTTTGATGTAAAACCAATCCTTTCTGATCGTTGCTACCATTGTCATGGCCCAGACAAAGACAAACGTAAGGCCGATTTGAGGCTTGATACGCAAGAAGGTATCGATGAGGTGATCAAAAATGGTGAACTCATTGCGAGAATGACATCTACTGATCCGGATGAAAGAATGCCTCCTCCGAAATCGAAACTTTCAGTTAACGAGGACGAGGTATCTATTCTCAGGGATTGGGTTGAAGCAGGAGGAAAAGTGCAGCGGCACTGGTCNTTCATTCCTATCAAAACAAATAAAGGGATTGNTGTTNAAGGTGATGTTCATCCAATAGATGCTTTCATAAAAAATAAATTAAAGGGCCTAGATTGGGATTTTCTTCCCGAGGCTCCTAAGGAGAAATTAATTCGAAGAGTTGCATTTGATCTGACTGGATTGCCGCCAAGACCTGAAGAGGTAAAAGAGTACATGGANGATAATTCTCCTGCCGCTTATTCCCAAATGGTNGATCGTTATTTAGGGAAAACTGCTTATGGAGAAAGAATGGCATCACATTGGCTGGATGTTGCCCGATATTCGGATACTTATGGATATCAGGTAGACCGGGACCGTTTTGTGTGGCCGTGGCGAGATTGGGTAATATCAGCATTCAATGATAATAAGCCATACAGNGAATTCATAACGGAACAGATTGCAGGTGANATGTTGCCAAATGCGACTGATCAGCAAATTCAGGCTACGACATTTTCACGGCTACACCCTCAGAAAGTAGAAGGAGGAAGTACCGAAGAAGAGTTCCGTGTAGAATACGTCGCCGATCGATTGCATACATTTGGGACGGCTTTTCTAGGCCTAACCCTTGAATGCGCACGTTGCCATGATCACAAATATGATCCCGTTTCNCAGAAAGAGTATTATCAATTATTTTCCTACTTTCAGAACATCTCTGAATCTGGTCTTTATTCATATTTNACCTCTGCCGTACCGACTCCTACTATGAGAATCATGNATGCTCAGAAGAAGGCCAGTCTCAAGGACCTTAAGCAAAAAGTACTTCTTGCTGAAAATGCNGACATTCCTGATCTGAAAGAACGTTATCAANATTGGTTAAAAACGAATCCTGAANCTCAAATTAAGGGGCAGATTTACCATCAGGATTTTGAAGGGAATCTGGGGCGTAATTCTAGCATTCNTGGTAAGGTGGGTAAGGCAATCAAGCTGACAGGGGACGATGCNTTTGGNACCAAGGTCGGTAATTTCAGGAGATATCAGCCCTTTAGTATTTCGTTGTGGATGAAGACTCCGGACAAGAAAGAAAGGGCAGTCGTTTTTCATCGATCCAGGGCCTGGACTGATTCAGGTAGCAGAGGTTATCAACTATTGATAGAAGAGGGGAAATTAAGCTGGTCACTGATTCACTTNTGGCCTGGTAATGCTTTGCGTATAAAAACAAAGCAACAGGTAGTTGCAGGGGAATGGGTTCATGTGACCGTGACTAATGATGGATCAAGTTCGGCTCCAGGTTTGAAAATATTTATTAATGGAGCAGAAGNAGAATGCACTGTTATTCGTAATGATCTGTACAAGGGAATCACAGGCGGTGGTGGGGATAATATTTCCATCGGTGAACGTTTTCGTGACCGTGGATTCAAGAATGGATTAGTTGATGAGTTTAAAGTCTTCAANAGGAATTTATCTAATGCTGAAGTCATGAGCCTATTCACTGGNGGGGAATTTGAACCGGACCTTGAATATTNTGCTTCGGCGATTGATGCAAAATCTCTTGAGCAAAANAAACAACTGGAGAAGGCCCGGGCCGATNTNGCTAATTTTCAGGAGGGTTTACAGGAAATTATGGTAATGCGTGAATTGGCTGAGCCGAAACGATCATATGTGCTGGAGCGCGGAGCTTATGATAAGCGTGGTGAGGAGGTGTTTGCCGGCACTCCATCTTTCTTGCCTGGGGACGGAGGCCCTAACCGCTTAAATCTGACTGAGTGGTTGATTGATCCAGAAAACCCTCTCACTTCAAGAGTCGCAGTCAATCGTTTCTGGCAAATGTGCTTCGGAGAAGGTTTGGTGAGGACGCCCGAGGACTTCGGAAGTCAGGGGCAGATTCCTACTCATCCGGAATTGTTGGATTGGTTATCTGGTTATTTTATTAATTCCGGCTGGGACATTAAGGGACTNTTTCGTCTTATTTTGACCTCTTCTGCTTATAAGCAAAGNTCAAATGNACCTAANCAGAGATTAACAGAGGATCCCGAAAACCGATTCATTAGCCGCATGTCACGTACAAGATTGTCAGCCGAGATGATTCGAGATCAGTCACTGGCGGTTTCAGGGCTATTGTCTACAAAGGTAGGCGGCCCTCCTGTTAAACCATACGAAGTGACTGAATCCTTCAAACCTATGGGAAGGGACAAGGGAGAGGGATTGTATCGGAGAAGTGTTTATACTTTCTGGAAAAGGACGGGACCTGCCCCAGTCATGATGGCTTTAGATGCATCTAAAAGGGACGTTTGTAGAGTCAAAAGGGAAAGGACTTCAACTCCTCTTCAGGCATTGGTGATGTTGAATGATCCACAAATTAATGAGGCGTCTAGAGTGTTCGGTGAGAAAATATACCAAAAGAATAATGGCCAGATCAGGCCAACCATAATTGAAATGTTTTCCAATTTAACTAGCCGTATTCCGACANAGAANGAGCTAAAAGTGATGGAGGAACTTTATCGTGAACAGAGGGATGAATTNTTAAAGGATCCGGAATCTGCCAANAAATATCTCGCCGTAGGCGATTCNCCACANAACAAAAAAATACCTCAGGAAAANGCAGCGGCTCTGAGTGTNTTGGGATCTGCTCTNTTTAATTTTTGGGAAAGTATCGCAAGATATTAAAGCTTGCCNACGGCCCAGACCAGGCCCCTCGCCAATAGATCGATAAAGACCTGATCTTTAAAGGTTTCATCAGAGTGACCATAAGTTGTTCCAAAGACACGTGCCTTACCGAATTCATTAGTCCATATTACGGCATGTTTTTTACCAGTCCTTTCACTGACTGAGAACGCTAGGGGTTTGCTGTTTGGCCATAACTTTTCAATGACATAGAGCTCGTCCTTGGGAGTGATCCACTTTTCAGGAAAACCATTCATGATTGGGTGATTTTTAGCAAAAGGGATAACGGGGTATCGAGCCTTATGCTCATGACGCTTGCTCGTTACTCCTAGGAATCTTCTCCAATCATCAATTTTTGCTGAGCGATAAGTATGCATCGCACAATGAATGACAAGGGCCGGTTTTCCTGATTCGTGTGCCTTTGTGATTTTTCGGATATACTCCGGATTCACTGTATCAGCAAAACATTCATTNTGAATAATAACATCATAAGGATCTGCCCATTTGGGGTCATCATACAATGAGATTTGCGCGCGGGTCCCTTTTCCTCCTTCATTGACCACAGTGAATTCAACATTTACTTGCTCCTCAATGCCTGAAGTGAGAGCGGTGGCTTGAAAAGGATAGTTGTGGCAGCATCCCCCTGTAATTAAGAGTGCCTGAATTTTCTTTCCTGAATATAGTTTCTTTTTATCGGTTTTCTTTTCTGTTTCGGCAAACAATATAAAAGGCATTGCCGTCAGAGCCGCNCATAAAGCTATTTTTTGGATCATATATTTACTTTATCATTATTATAGATCATTGAGAAAGTTAAACTTTGATTGAAATCATTTCATTTTTTTAGATATTATCTAGTAATGAAGCGTCATCATTTATGTGTTGGTGAAGAATCAACTTTTGGCATGAGCCGTAGGGGAGTCCTGAATCGATTCGGAATGGGCCTTGGTGGGATTGCTCTCTCAGAAATGATTTCNAATGGTAAATCTTCGGCCGCAGAGTTTGACCGCAAGACTCATTTACCGGCAAAGGCGAAGAGGGTCATTTACCTTTTTCAGAGTGGAGGACCTTCCCAGATGGATCTTTATGATCATAAGCCAATATTAAAAGAGCGNCATGGCGAGCAATTACCTGAAGAGGTACGCAAAGGNCAAAGGCTAACTGGCATGTCAGGAAATCANTCTTCTTTTCCTCTCGCTGGATCACCTTTCAAGTTTTCACAGCACGGAGAGAGTGGTCAATGGATGAGTGAGATTTTGCCTCACACTGCCAAGATNGCTGATGATATNTGCGTAGTGAAATCAATGCATACCGAAGCAATTAACCATGGTCCTGGAGTGACCATGCTTCAGACCGGATCTCAATTTCCTGGCCGACCCAGTATAGGTGCATGGTTGAGTTACGGTTTGGGATCGGCCAACGAAGACCTTCCTTCTTTTGTGGTTATGGTTACTAAAAACAAGGGGGGGCAACCCTTAGTTTCACGCCTTTGGGGGAGTGGTTTTTTACCTTCAGAGTTTCAGGGTGTAAGGTTGCGCTCTGGAAAAGATCCGGTTCTGTATTTGAATAATCCAGACGGAATTACAAGAGCCAATAGGAGGAAGATGTTGGACAAGCTTGTCGACTTACATCGTCTGCAGGTTGAGAAGGATTCTGATCCATTAATTGAAAGCCGCATAGCTGAATATGAACTTGCTTACCGAATGCAGTCTTCGGTCCCCGAGGTTACTGATATCAGTGACGAGCCTAAACATATTCTAGATCTATATGGGAAAGGCGTGAATAATCCCGGATCATTTGCTGCGAACTGTCTGCAGGCGCGCAGATTGGCTGAAAGGGGTGTACGTTATATACAGTTGTATCACCCCGGTTGGGATCAGCACGGCGGACTCGCAGGAGCGATCAAGGGGCAATGCTCTGAAACTGATCAGGCATCGGCCGCGTTAGTTACCGATTTAAAGCAGAGAGGACTACTTGATGATACTCTTGTAATATGGGGAGGAGAGTTCGGCCGGACCAATTACTGCCAAGGTAAATTAAACGGTAACAATTTTGGAAGAGATCACCATCCGAGGTGCTTTTCACTATGGATGGCGGGGGGCGGAGTGAAGGGCGGAACGTCGTATGGTAGCACAGACCCTTTAGGCTATAATGTTCAGGAAGATCCGGTCCATGTTCATGATTTTCATGCAACGCTGCTACACTTGTTGGGAATTGATCATGAAAGATTGACCTTCAAGTATCAGGGCCGCCGTTTCAGATTAACGGATGTGCATGGTCGAGTCGTTAAGAGTATTCTTGCTTAAGAATTGTATTTAGATTTCCATCTGCCCGAGTGAGGGATCAAATACTATTCATTTTGGTTGGGTTTAATAACTTTTCTCTTACCGAATATTGAGGACCCGATTCGTACGGAAGTTGACCCCTCTTCAATTGCCACATGGAAATCATTACTCATTCCCATTGAGAGGCCGGGTAATTTAATGTCATGTTTTTGTTCTAGTTCGTCTCTGAGTTTTCTCAGTGCGGCGAATTCTGGTCTGACGTTTTCGGGATCAGAATCAAATGGAGGGATGACCATCAATCCTTCTATTTCTATTCTGTCGAGCCGCATAAGTGAATCAAAGGATCTGGACAATTCTTCTGCAGAGAATCCAAACTTTGTGGATTCTTTTGCATGATTAACTTGTATATATATTTTCGGGAAAAGGCCAAGTTCATGGGCAATTGAATTTATTCTCTTAGCAATATCTAATGAATCAACGCTGTGAATTTTTTCCGTAAACGGTAAGACTTTTCTTACTTTGTTTTTTTGAAGGTGCCCAATGAAATGCCATCTCAGAGAGGACGGAAGATCAGGATGTTTAAGTTCAAGCTCCTGTACCCTATTCTCGCCAAAGTCTCTGTGGCCGCATTCGACTAACTCGGAAACTACTTGGGCTGGCCATGTTTTGCTCACCGCGATGAGTTCAACTGATCCGGCAGCGCGTCCAGATTTTTCTTCTGCGGTTCGTATCCGCGACTTAATTAGCTCATATGATTCACTAATTGAAGTCATTACCTTAGTTGTGTCTTACACAATGAGAGATATGCTCTGGTATGCGTAGACTTTTGGTGCGGATTTTTCTTTATGAACCGTTTTCCTGAGAATTACCACCTGCAGTTTTTACTTTAGTAGCTCTGATCAGGTCCTGTGCTATGTTCAACGCTTCACGTTTCGTTGGTCCTAGAAAATGTGGAAAATCAGGAGTTTCTTCGGCCAGTTCTTCTTCTTTATCTTTGGCTCTGCGCATTGATTCGTCTTCCGGTTTTTTGAAGTTGTCTGAAGCTTCTATTTTATTACTTTCGACATTTTCAAGGGTCAATCTGCTGACCTTATATTTACCTTTTTCTTTTTCTTCAATTTGAGCAAAAAGTTTTTTGCGTTCATCGTTTCTCGATTTGCGCCGTTCCTTTTCTTTTTTGTTTTCTTCGAGCCGTGTATTAATATTTAGGGAAACAGTGTTCCTGTCCTTAATTTCTTTGTATTTCTTATTGTCTTCAACGATGTAGCCGAATTCCTTTGCTTCTTTGACTCGTTCCTGGGAAAGTTTGTTCAAATTATTTTTCATTTGAGTGATGTCATCCGTTTCATATTTCATCTTTGCGATGGAATCATGTTCAAGAGCATTCGGAAGCGCTGATTCGCCTGTTTCCAACTCATCACGATAAGAAGGAAGAATTATATCGGGCGTCACGCCTTTTAGTTGAGTCGAGCCTCCCGCAATCCGGTAGAATTTCTGGATTGTTACTTTTAATGCACCTGCTCTGTCTTTAGTGTCTTTTGGAAATATGGCGGGCATGTATTGCTTGACCGGCATAACCGTTTGTACGGTTCCTTTTCCGAAAGTGGACTTGTCCCCAACGATCACGGCGCGTCCATAATCCTGTAATGCGGCCGCAAATATTTCACTGGCCGATGCACTGCTGCGGTCAGTGAGAACTATCATTGGTCCATCATAGGCTGCTGTAGGAACCTTGGACTTTTTATTAGTGATTCTTCCTTTTCCATTCTTGGCTTGTACGACTGGTCCTCCATCGATAAACAGACCGGTCAGTCGAATTGCCTCTTCCAATGATCCTCCTCCATTGCCTCTAAGGTCAATCACGAGAGCTTCGATGTTTTCCTTTTTGAGACGTTCCAAAAGTCGCTTAACATCACCGCTACAACTGACTGTGCCACGTTCCATGTCGGCATAAAAAGCATAAAGATTAATCCAGCCTATTCGTTGCTTAACATTTTCAGCATCATTGATTTCAATGAGTTCTGCATTTGCCGCTTTGTCCTTGAGTTTGACCTCGTCTCTGACAATGGAAATTAATTCTGTTTCCGCATCATCGGCCGCATCTGCCGGGATGACTTTGAGGATGACTGTTGTATTCTTTTCTCCTCTGATCATGTCTACGATCCGATTAAGTTTCATGAAGAGGATATCGACCATTTCTTTGTCCTTTCCCTGCGACACTCCGACTATTCTGTCTCCGATCTGTAATTGGCCGCCCCTATCGGCGGGGCCCCCTACCACGAGTCCTTGTATTTTTGCCGCTCCGTCATCCATGCCCAGAAGAGCTCCTATACCGACTAATTTGTTTTGCATGCCTACCCGGAAATTTTCGAGTTCTGATTGGCTAAAATATTCAGAGTGTGGATCATAAACCTGAGACAGAGTTGAAAGGAAGAAATTGCATGCCTCCTCCTCGTCATTTTCATCCAGAGTTTCCATGAACCGGGTATATCTTTTAAGAATTTTTTCCTTGGGCGATTCTTTTCCATCTTCTCCAAGAATATCTTCAAGTTTTTTTCCCAGTTCTTTGGCTCGGTCACGCTGACGCTTCAGTCGCAATTCTTCTTCCAATAATTGTCCTTCTAAAATATTTTCCCAGAGCTGATCTGATGCCTTGGCATCAGCTGCCCAAGCCGATTCCTTTCTTCGCTTTTCTACTGTCCTGTCACTGTCAAATTTGAATTCTTTACTGTTGAGGGTTTCCTCGATTTTTTTTACCCGATCAGTTACTCTGCTCACGTAAAGCTTATAAATGTCTGTTGCAGGCTTTATTGAACCTTCAAAGACATAATCATCGAGAGTTGTCTTATATTTCCTTTGAAATGAGTCGATGTCCTTTTGGTTGAAATACAATTTGTTGGAATCGAGAAATTTGATGTAGGTATCGAGGAATTTTTCAGATACTTCATCTTCAAAATCAGTCTTAGAATAATGATTGTTTTGAATAAGGTTAGCTACGTATTGAGCAATTGTTCCGTAGTTTGGAGCAGCACTTATAGTTGTTAGAAATAAGAAGCTGCCTAAGAGGCATGAAAATAATATGGAAAAAGTTTTCCTTTTGATATTCATTGTTTCAGAGGGGTGTCACGCTTATAGGTGACGGGGAATGAGTTGATTTGTGCTAAATTGTCTACTATTCAGTCAAAAGTGTCTAATCATTTTAATCTTAACATTGGTAATAATAGCGTTGAATGTCTCGTTTTTACTGGGGGCATATGTGAAACTAATGGATATTTAATTAAAGCGCCGGGAGGCGCAATTTTGGTTGATGCTCCGGAAGGTATTTTAGATTTTTTAATTAAAGAAGATGTTGATACTGAGTTACTTATGCTCACTCACCAGCATTTTGATCATGTCATGTCAGCGGCTGAAGTTTCAGAGCATTTCAATTGCCCAATCTGGGCATTTTCTGAATATGACACTTCCTTGACTCTCGAGAGTCTTTTTCAAGAGTCTGGAGGCCCTGCAATTGCTGTTAAACCCTATCAAATTGATAGAATAATTACCGAGACTGAGGGAGATGAGCGTTTGAATGCCTCAGGTTTGTCAATTCAAGTCCATCATGTTCCCGGGCATTCTCCTGACAGTATATGCTTTTATTTGGAAGACGCTGAAGCGCTATTTGGAGGCGATGTGCTTTTCCAGATGAGTGTGGGCAGGACTGATTTCCCGAACGGAGATATGAATTTGTTAGTGGATGGGATCCGTAAGAAAATATTTCCTTTGAATGATCGAGTCACTGTCTTCCCTGGCCATGGTCCGGAAACATCGATAGGATTTGAAAAATCTAACAATCCTTTTCTTAGCAGTTTCTAATTTCCTTTTTCATCAACTTCAGGGGGCCGTGTTGTTCTGGGCCATTTGAAAGCTGAAATTATAAAGACGATCCCAATTAGAATCATAAACACTGAAAAGAATTGCCCCCTAGTCAAAGATCCGATGTATCCATCTGAAGGTTCACGGAAAAATTCTCCGATGATTCTAAAAGTGGCATATCCGATGAAGAATGTTCCGGTAAGGATGCCATGATGAAGCGTTGGTCCTTTTTTTCTAATGATATAAAGGATGATAAATAGAGCGAGTCCCTCGAGCAGCGCCTGATAGATTTGTGAAGGGTGCCTTGCATTCAAATAATCACGTAGAATGTCCTGCACAGCTTCATTTTCTCTTGCTTCTTCAATTAGAAATGTGTCTTTTTCGAAAGGGGAATTATTTGAGATCTCGTTTATATTTGAATCTTCCAGAGCATTGTTAAGATCTTTTCGAGTCAGACCCTCTGGCGAAACAAATCCAGGTTCGCGAATTTCTTCAGGAAATTGAACTGCCCATGGCACATTTGATTTTCTGCCATAAAGTTCCCCATTAATAAAATTGGCAAGTCTGCCAAAGCAGAGGCCGAGCGGCGCAACGGTGCACAGATTATCACCGATGCCCCTCCATCCGACCTTATACTTTCTTGAGTAAATAAATGTAAAAACGATCAATCCGGCAATTCCTCCATGACTCGCCATTCCTCCCTCGAGAAAATAGAAAAATATTTGAGGGCGATTAATAAATTCCTCAAAGTTATAAAGGAGCATGTATCCGAGTCTTCCGCCTGCCATAGTGCTAAGGGCTCCGTAAGTGATGAAGTCTTGGAGTTGTGATTGCCTAAGCTCGGAATATCCGAGCCTGACGAAGCGTTTGAGAATGAAATAAGCTGTTATGAAGGCTGCAACATAAGCCAGTCCATACCATCTGATGCCGACAGATTCACCGAATCGGATAAGGAATGGGCTCAGATCATGAAGGTAATATCCTATTGGCATTGAGACATTAAATGATAAGAACTTAGAGAATAAGTTAGTCTTTAACGATGTCAAACAGGCTAAAAAAGTTGCCGATTTATAATGAGTCTAAGGTACGGATTGAAGCATAACCGGAGCCAGAATATAAATTAACAATACAAATAAGAGGCACTGGCTCAGTTTCTTTTAAACGATTTGTATCATAAAGTATTATAATCATATATAAGGATAATATTCAATTAAATGAACCTATGAGGAAAAAAATCCCCATTCGATATTTTCGTTTCCCTATTCTGGCAATCATATCAATTATTCTTATAACTCTTTCCTGTCCACTTCACGCTGATCGCCCTAACATTCTATTATGTATCTCTGACGACCAGAGTTACTCTCATACCGGAGCTAATGGGGATCCTGTCGTGCAGACGCCAGCATTTGATAGAGTCGCTCGTGAGGGGATTCGTTTTACTCATGCCTTTTGTGATGCCCCTACATGTGGACCCTCTCGCAGTGCTTTACTAACCGGGCAACATATTTGGCGGCTTGAGGAAGCAGGTAATATTCACAGTACTCTGCCAAAGAAATTTAAAACATACACTGAAGTTCTCGAAAATTCTGGATATGCTGTAGGATTTACTGGTAAAGGTTGGAGCCCGGGACGGCTCAAAGTGGGTGGTCGAGAATCGAACCCTGCGGGTAAACAGTTCAGTCAGCGTAAATTGAAGCCGCATTTCAAGTCCATGAGCAACACTGACTATGCTGCGAACTTTGATGAATTTCTTAGTCAGGTGAAGGGGGGCCAACCGTTTTGTTTCTGGCTTGGAACAAGCGAGCCTCACCGTGGTTTTGATTTGGGTTCGGGTAAACGGAGCGGAAAAGATCCTGCTAAGGTCATTGTGCCTAAGATTTTTCCTGACCATCCTATAGTTAGGAGTGATATTCTCGACTACTTTGTCGAAATTGAGCATTTTGATAACATGGTTTTTCGGGCTTTGAAGTCCTTGGAAGAAGCTGGTGAGTTGGATAATACTATCGTGGTTGTGACTAGCGATCACGGCATGCCTTTTCCCCGTGCAAAAGCGAGCCTTCACGATGATGGTTCGCGTGTTCCTCTGGCCATTCGTTGGCCAAAGGGGATTGTTGCTCCAGGACGCGTATTTCATGACCCCGTAAACTTGAGCGCTCTTGCTCCCACTTTTCTCGAAGCTGCGGGGTTGGAGGTTCCCAGTATGATGACCGCATCCAGTTTACAGGACGTTATCAAGAATAAGCCACGGAATAAGCGTATTGCGGCCTTTATAGCAATGGAGCGGCACGACGGGTGCCGTGAAGGAGGCAAGGGTTACCCTTGCCGAGCAATCCGCACTAAGGACCATTTATACATTCTCAATTACAAGCCTGAGCGATGGCCAGCAGGTAATCCGGATCGCAAATTCTGCGCCCGCGACATTCCTTTCGGTGAAGTTGATTCCTCACCCACCAAGTCTCTGTTGATGGCCAACAAGGACAAGCCGGGCTTCAAGCACTTTTACAACCTTGCTTTCGCCAAGCGACCTGCGGAGGAACTTTACGATTTGACCAAGGATCCCGGTCAGGTCGTTAACCTTGCCAGTGAACCGGAATACGCCGGTATCAAGAAGAAGCTTAACTCGCAGCTCAAGCAACGCTTGGAACTTACCAAGGATCCTCGGGCATTGGGACTTGAAGCACCCTGGGATTTTTATCCTTACTACGGGCTCCGCCGTAATAAGAGCTGGCAGGTAGATCCAAAGCCATGAATGGATTGGGTCAAATTAACAGTTTGTATGTTTGTTTATTAAAGCTTTTCCTCGTTCAGTGTGCCAGGGGTGCTCTTGAAGTAGGTAGTTCGGAAATTCAAGATTCAGCTCATAATATCGATGGAATGCGGAAGTGGCAGATGAAGACATTGGTGGTACAATCCATGACCAGTCAGCATTTGGGACGCGTGATTTCTTTTCCTCATTAGTGCAGAAAGCTGAAAACTCTTTAGATGCAGTGTGATGGTCAACGATTTTAATCCCAGCATCGTTAAAGGACCATAAGACGGCTTCGTTTAATACTAGAAGTGCATGATCTTTCCAAAGACTAGTCTCAACCGTCATGTCAAGACCGAGTCGGTCAGCAATTATTGGTAGTTGATCGTAGCGGTCCTTGTCTCCTAGGTCCCTTGCACCAATTTCAGTGCCCATGTACCAACCATTGAAAGGAGCGCACGGATAGATATTTGCTCCTGTGGCAAATATCATATCTGAAATTATTGGTACGCCATACCATTTCAGGCCGAGCCCTTCCAACCAATCATATTTTGGATGTCTTATGTTAACTTCTGCAATGTATTTATCCGGAATCGAATAATATTTCAACTCCTCTCCACACTGCAATATGAGTGGAAGGACATCGAAACGACTGGGTGTCGAATTCGGCTTCCAGCCTAGTAGCTTAGCGACACCTGTAATTTCCTGGCTCATTGGATCTCCCATCACTGTACCGTCCTCTTTCATGTGCCCGGCATACCTGATCAGCTGATGATTCCAGATCCTAATTTCGTTTCCATTCTCTTCCCATGGCTTGAATATGGTTACTGTTGGTCTGATGGCTCCTCCATTAGTTGCTGTATCTATGTGTTTTAAGAGGGCTTCAAAGATTTCATCTGTTCCGTCGACTGATTGGGCATCATTAACTCTAAGTGATTTCCAGTGCAATCGGCCGATGCACCTCACCGAATTTCTCCACGCTTCACGGGCCAAAGTGGTAATGTCTTTTGTGCTTCTCTTTTCAATGCAGAGATCATTGCTTGATACGGCCGGGTCCCACCTGTGAGCTATCTGTCCTGATAGTGGACAGTTGCCTTTGTCATTGGGTTCAGTTTCCTCTGATTTAGACAGGTTCAATCGGGGTTATCTTTTTCAGGATTTTAAGATGATGGTGAAAATGATTAGTCTCGAGAACCTGGTGTAATCTTAAATGAGATGATTTTCCCTTTGCGTTTGACTTTAATTTCTGTTTCCGCACCAACTTTTAATGCACCGAGGACGTAAGTGTAGTCATATATATTTTTCAATTCTTTGCCGGAAAGTGATACTATGACATCACCTCCTTTGATTCCGGCTTTGTCTGCGGGTGCTCCCTTGGTGACTCCGCTTAATTTGACTCCAACTATGTCGCCTTGTGAGTAATCAGGTATTGTTCCTAGGTAGGACCGCATCCCGCCTCGGGTGCCTTTTTCTTCCGGCTTTGCCATTGCCACGTAATCTGGCCTGTCAGCAGATGTTATCAGGCCCCTAGTAAGTAGTGCCATGAACTTTGCGATTTTAGATGCTCCTTCGAAGTTGATCTTATCCACAGTATCAAGTGGCGTATGATAATCTTCATGTGCACCTGTGAAAGCATTAAGGATTGGTATCCCTCTTAGGTAAAAACTAGTAGCATCGGTGGCCAGATATGAGTCAGTTTGAGTCGTGATGGGTAAGCCAATTGGGGCATTTCTTTTTTCAATTTCCGCAGGCCATATTGAACTTGATCCAACGCCTTGGAGTACCAGCTTATTTTCAAATCGTCCAATCATGTCCATGTTTAAAGCTGCGGCAAATAGCTTGTCCAGTTTCGCATCCTCATCAGCAAAAAACATTTTGGCATTTGCCCGAACATAATGTGAGGAACCGAGCAGGCCAAGTTCCTCTCCGGACCAAGCAGCGAATATTGCTGAACGCTTAATCGGCAATTTACCTTTATCATTTAAGTCGGCTAAATATTCTGCAATTTCCATTAGTCCGGCCGTTCCTGAAGCATTATCATCTGCACCATAATGAATTGTGGATTTTTCTTTTCCGCTGGCCCTTGACCCCGAACCTATCTCTGGGCCGAGATGATCAACATGAGCTCCAATTAATACTGCCGGCGAGTGTGGATCTTTAGCTGAAATTACTCCTATCACATTACGGCCTTTACGCTTTTCCTGGATAATACTTAGTTGTGCATTTAACTGAAGGCCCTTCAATGGCATGCCTGACCTCATTCTGCCTGAGTCGAGTGAAGACTGAATTTCTTTGAGCGATTCTTTAACATTAGCTGCCTGAAGTATTCCTTGTGCTAATGAATCAGTTATTGATATGCAGGCCATGCCGGAGTCAGACATTGATGCATCAGTGCCAAGAGGCATGAGCTGGCTTTTCACTTTGGCATTTGGCCCGCTCACAATGATTATACCCTTCGCGCCTTTTTGCCTAGCAATCATGGTTTTGTATCTTGGGTGAGAATATCTTGAGAATCGCCTTCTCTGTTCTTCGGAAAGGTTTTCAGGCATGTATCGGAAAACCATTACCCATTTATCTTTTACATCTAGATGGAAGTAAGAACTGTAAAGCTCAAGCTTATTCCCTTTTTCGTCTTTTCCTTCGGGTACCTCTAAGCCGTATCCCGCAAATACGATTTCGGATTCTTCGATCGTGCCTGTTTTTGTGAATGATAGAGGTCGCCAGTCCTCATTGATTTTGAGAGATGATTTTATTTTATTTTCAGGCGAAAAAACGAGTGAGTTTTCTTTTCCTAAGTCAATTCCTGCAGTGAATTCGAATTCTTGAAAGAATGTTCCTCTATCGCCCCCAGGTTCTAGTCCGAGGCTCTTAAAATAATCAGCAACATACTTTGTTGCCAGCCTTTCGCCTTCAGTCCCTGTGAGCCTCCCCTGCAATTTTTCTGAGGCAAGGTATTCGATGTGTTGTCTAATGTCCTTAGCGGTGATCTTAGGATCCGTTTCAGGCGTAGATTCTGATGAAGATTTTGAAGCGCTTTTATCTAGTGCTTCAAGGGCAGTTTCATGGTCCCAGTCAGATACGAATATCTGGGATTGTTTTTGAGCTGTTCGGTTACTTGTCCATGAAAGGACTTTTCCGTCCGGCCTGAAAGTGGCAAGGCCATCAAACCCTTCAGTATGAGTGACACGGACAGGTTCTTTGCGGCCCTCTGAATCTACCAGATATAACTCAAAGTTTCCAAAGCCATGTTTATTGGTTGCAAAGATAAGATAATTTCCACTCGGATGGAAATAGGGGGCCCATGAGAGAGCTCCGAGCGAAGTGAGTTGTTTCTCTTTGCCGGATTCCAGATCCATCGTGAATATTTCGGCCGTGTCGCCTTTTTCAGAAAATCGTCTCCAGCAAATTTGTTTGCCGTCCGGAGAAAAGAAGGGCCCGCCGTCATATCCTGGCACATTCGTGAGGCGTTTTAATCCGGTACCGTCAGATTTCATTATATAGATTTCCATGAAGTATGACTTATCTATTTTCAGTCTTTCTTTTTGCTCTTCATTGAGTGGTTCATTATAGGCTTGGCGGTTCGATGCAAATGCGATCCATTTTCCGTCAGGTGAATAAGATCCTTCAGCATCATATCCTAGGGAATTAGTGAGATTTATTGGCTTAGATCCATCTAATGAAGTCTGCCAAATTTCATAATTCTCATCGTAATCCCATGAATATTTTCGAATGCGTCGAGTCTTCCTTTCTTCGATTTCAAGTGACTGCTTTTCTTTCGCTTTTGGATCGGAGTGTGAGGAGGCAAAAAGGACACGTTCTCCTCCCGGATGAATCCAGGCGCAGGTAGTTTTTCCAAATCCTGGGGAAACACGGTTCGTGTCGCCAGTCTCTAGATCCATCAGGTATATTTGATAGAAAGGATTCCCCGCTTCACGCTCACTTTGAAAGATCATCTTACTCCCGTCCGAGCTGAAGTATCCCTCTCCTGACCTCTTGCCGGCAAAGGTGAGCTGTCTGGTTGAACTTAAAAATTCAGACTCATCTGATTTTTTTAATTCAGACTCTCCGGCTATTAATATTACACCTGCCAGTGCAGCTATTGCTGAACTGGAAATCACTGTTCGGGCTGTCATGCTGCTTTTGAGGATACTGATTCTGGAATCTTTTCAGAAAACAGTTCAGCTTTTACCTTTAATGGAGATCAGTTTATTTTCCAAGGCAGAATAACTTATTGTCTGTCCTGATTAAAGCGGTTCCATCAGTAAGAGCAATTGAACTACGGACTCGGCCATTTCTGCCCGGTCCCATATTGGTTTGGTGGATCTTCTTGAATTCTTTGCCGGCTGCGACGACGACGACCTCCCCATGATGTGTGACAATATATATTTTTCCATCAGCAGCGGTAGGTGATGCTTCGATTTTTCCATCCACTCCTAGGTCCTTACTCCAGAGAACTTTTCCTGATATCGGCTCAACGCAACTCAAGGTGTGGGTGCGTTTTTTCCCATTGTGAGCAACATAGAAAAGGCCCTCATAAAAGAGTGGAGTAGGGACATCACTCGAAACGTTACTTCCGTTTTCACTTTTCCAGGAAATTGAAGAGTCATCTAGTTTACCTGATTCACCCAACTTCACCGCATATACCGGTGCGCCTTTGGGGGCGCATGCTAGCGCAATCCCTTTTCCTGCTACGGGAGATGGTACCAATCGCCAATGTCCTATTTTCGTTGGATTCCAGGTTCCCCATCGCCACAGCTCTTTTCCTGTGTCAGGGTCATGACCCGTTATGCAATCACCACCCGTGACTAACAATTGTGTTTTTCCTTCAAAATTGTACAGGACCGGAGTGCTGAAGGCTTCTTTGGATTCTGATCTTGCTTCATCTGCACGGGATGTTTTGTATATTTCTTTGCCGTCGGATAATGAGAGGGCAAGTATATAAGAGTCATGCTTGCCTCCTCCCCGCTGTGCTTGGTGAACTGGTGTGTCCCTTTGTAAAACTTGTAATATCACCTTGCCGTCGTGAAGGATTGGGCTGGTTGAAAAGGTCCATAAGAAATAAAATTTACCATATTCGTCCTGAATATTTTTCTTCCATTGTAGTTTTCCTTCATGATTGTAGACGGCCATGTCACCTGTTCCATAAAAGAACAGTACATGCTTCCCGTCACTGACGGGAGAAGCGCCAGCATAATTGGAGCGATCATCTTGCTTCAGCCCTGATCCAACGACATGACTCCACAGCTCTTTCCCAGATTTAAGATCATAAGCGAGTGCGAGGAGTTCTTCCTTTTTTGGATCAGTCGATGTAACGAATACTTTACCGTTGGAAATGATTGGTGTTGAAGCAGCGCTTCCCGGCATTGGAATTGACCACCGAACATTTTTTTCCTGGCTGAATGAAATGGGCACGTCCTTAGCGTTGCTTGACCCATCCATGTTTGGCCCCCTCCAATTGGCCCATTCAGATTGGCAAGTGATGGTCAGAGCAAAGAGCAAAGCAAGAGGATAGATTTTTTTCACAAATGACATGAGTAATTAAAAGTTTGTATTTTTATTGTGTTCTAACGTAGACCTAAATTTTGCATTCAGCTATTGCTCATGTCAAGAAAGCTGAGATTTTATAATTGATCTTAGAAAATCCAATTAATTTGATCCAATGACGCGATAAATTATAGAAGAGGATATCTGTTTAATTTGGAAGAGAAGTTCCTCTTCTTTTGTGGATTTGGGTCTGACCATTTGCTCATTATTCCATATTTTCCCACCATTAATGGAGGACTGAAGTATGAGTTTTTTGATGCCTTTGGATTTGACATGGATTTCCAATAATTCTTCAGCGACTTTATTAATCTTGTCTATTCTCAGTTCTGGTCTAATGCCTTTATAATTTTCGACTATTTTCCTTTTCCCATAACCGAACCACCTGTCACTGATTTTGGCTTTGATTTGTAGCCAATATTCATCATTCGGTAATGAGTCGAGTTCAAAAGTGGTTTGGTCGGCACCAAGGGTGATTGACGATAATCGTTGCAGTTCCTGGCTATTTGTTACACGAACATTATCTATGAATGCTCCCATTTCATTAGGATCGTCTCCATCAACTGGAGACCAATTCGCTCCTGATTCATATTCGTATCTAAAACGTACGCGAATTCTTTCGCCAGCGAACTCTCTTAATGGGACCGAAGTGAAGGACCAGAAATTGTCCCAGTCTCCAACAAAAACTTGGTATCCGTGCTTCCCGTAACGTTTCCAAAGTTGAGTCCATGGACCAGTGTCATTGCGAATCTCTAGGCTCAGGAATGTTCCATTACCCATGTACCTAAAGAGTTGGTCGAATTCTATGTTGCTGTTTTCAGAAGGTATAATTTCTCGGTTAATTTCAAAAGATTCGTCATGACTTGATAAGTGGAATGAAGATGTTCCTGACTTTGCAATGCTAGCGGTTATCAGTGGATATGTTTTTTTTGTATTATCAATGATCGTTGAGATGTTAAGTCCTTCTGCCCCTTCTATCCATGAACTTTTATGCGGTTTTCCTATTAGCAGTTCATATTTCTCAGCAGCTTTAATGGGGGTGAATGTATAATTTCGATCTGAGTCTTCATATAGTTTTGACGAACCATTAATCGTGATGGGATCTAACCTGTACGGATCAATAATCTTAACTACGTAGTGATAACTGCTTTTGGGTGCGCCCTTAATCTCAGAAATAGTGACTGAGTAATTCTGATCTTTAAAAGTGCTTCCTGAGGTAGTGAAATTCTCTATCTCAAATACTAATGTAGGATCAGTTCCTTCCTGGCTATTTCCTCTATAAATAATTTTATTAGGCAATTCAGCTCCGTTGAGGTTTACAGATACCGTTGATTTTGAAAAATCAGTAAAATTATTTTTTTTGGTTGGAATAGCGAAGGACCACCTCTCATAGGCGACTTGTCGTCGTACGAATCCTTTTGGCGGCCACGCGATGAATTCAGGAATATTTTGTGGATCTTTGGCAGGTTTTCCGATGACCCAAAGTGCCATCGCTGAATTCTTATTTTTTGGAAATGGAGGCGGGTCAGGGATTGGATCAGGGATTGGATCAGGGATTGGATCAGGGATTGGATCAGGGATTGGATCAGGG
>PAPL01000019.1 GCA_002708885.1 Verrucomicrobiales bacterium
GCAAAGAAGAAAGCTGCGGCAGCAAAGAAGAAAGCTGCGGCAGCAAAGAAGAAAGCTGCGGCAGCAAAGAAGAAAGCTGCGGCAGCAAAGAAGAAAGTTGCGGCAGCAAAGAAGAAAGTTGCGGCAGCAAAGAAGAAAGCAAAGGTTGCGGCAGCGAAAAAGATAGCCATAGCTGAAAAGAAGAAAGCTGNGCTAGCGAAGAAAAAAGCGATAGCTATAGCAAAAAAGAAGGCCATAGCTGAAAAGAAGAAGGCTGCGGCAGCGAAGAAAAAAGCGATTGCTATAGCAAAAAAGAAAGCGGCGGCTGAGAAGAAGAAGAAAGCGGCGGAGAAGAAGAAGATTGCGGCAGAAAAGAAGAAGATCGCAGCAGAAAAGAAGAAGATCGCAGCAGAAAAGAAGAAAGAAGCAGCAGAAAAGAAGAGAATCGAAGCATTAAGAAAGAAAGCCGAAGCAGTAAGGAAAAAAGCTGAAGCGGCAAGAAAAAAAGCCGAAGCGGAGGCAAAGAAGAAGGAAGAAGAGGCTAAATTGCCTCCGATCCCGGTGAGACAGGAGATCAGAAAATCTTCNGTTTTAACTAATTTTGAAAAGAAGCAGCAACAAAAACTTCTAGATCTTCGNGATTCGCTATTGGATGCAATGGCTGGGGTNGCTAAAGATAACCTTAGGCTAGATGCTGATGGAGGTGATGCTTCTGCATTTGGAATGCATCAGGCCGATGCTGGGAGCGATGCATATGACCGTGATTTTGCATTAAATTTATTATCACAAGAGCAAGACGCGCTTCATGAAATTGAAGAAGCATTAAAGCGTATTGACTACGGAACGTACGGAATTTGTGAAATGTCCAAGAAAAAGATAATTAATGCTCGTCTTGAGGCTATTCCATTTGCTCGCTATACAGTAGAATGCCAAGCTCAAATAGAGCGACAAAGTGGCTTTCGAGGTGGCAGAAGGCTTCCTGATAGGGGTATTTCAGGATTTATGGANGACGCATCTGGGGTTGAAAACTCTTGAAAAGTGTATAAGCTCTCAACCCCAAACTTAATCTAATCAGAAAATAATGGCACGCGACACAATCATTTTGGAATGTACTGAGGCCCGTGAAAACGGTATGCCTCCATCAAGATATGTGACTACCAGGAATAAGAAAAGCCTAAGAACGCCGGGTAGATTAGAGAAAGTTAAATACAACCCTTTCCTTAAGCGCAGAACATTGCACCGCGAGTTGCGATAATTCATTTCATTTTACTTATCAATACATGGAACCTAAAACAGAGCAACGCGCCTATAATCTTCGCAAAGCAAATCGTAAGATGCCAAGAAGGCGTCTAGATATCCCACTAGAGAAGATTGATTATAAAAATCCTGATGTCTTAACGCTATTTACGACTGATACGGGTAAAATTTTACCTCGTAGGGTCACGGGGGTTTCAGCAAAAATTCATAGGAAGATTACTAGAGAAATTAAACGCTCACGTGCTTTAAATTTACTTAAATAGTCTTACCAATATTTAGTGTTTTGCTCATCAGGATAGAGATTCTATATAAGGATCCCAACAATATTTAAATTGCTCAATTTAGGCAGATTTCATATGGATAAATCTGCAATTATATAATAGGGGGATTTAGTTTCATGGAGGATTTAATAGACACGCAATCAGAGACTGATCATAGAGGAATAAAAATTGATTGGGTAGGGATCTCTTCTTATTACCATCCCATACAGATATTTGACAAGTCTGGGNAAAAACAAAATACAGTTGCTGAATTTTCGTTGGCAGTCGATTTGTCTCATGAACTAAGGGGGACTCACATGAGCAGGTTTATTGAAGNGCTGAATGAAAATCCAATTATTATAAGTATTGATCAATTGAATTTAATTCCACAACAATTGTTAGANCGTCTAAATGCTAAACGCTCGAAAGTTTCCATTAAGTTTCCTTACTTTAATGAAAAAACATCACCTCAAAGCGGTGCGGTTGGTTTGATGAATTATGAAGTNAATTTTGTAACTGTTGCTGATGCAGATGAGGTTGATTCAAAAATTGTAATAAAAATCCCTGTCACAACAGTCTGTCCTTGCTCTAAAGCTATCAGTGAGCGAGGTGCTCATAATCAACGCGGCACAGTAACTTATTCAGTAAGGTTTGATGATGTGATCTGGTTGGATGATTTAATATCACTGGTCGAATCTTGTGCAAGTTCTCAGTTATATAGTATTTTGAAAAGAACTGATGAAAAGCATGTTACAGAAGAGGCATATGATAATCCTGTCTTTGTTGAGGACCTTGTTCGAAACATTGCTGTAAAGTCTAACGGGCTTGAAAATGTGTCCTGGTATCGGATAGAGGCTGAAAATTTTGAATCAATTCATCATCATAATGCACGTGCTATTATAGAGAAGGGGTAGCCTGTCAGGCCGACTAATAGAGATATTTTTGCTATTAAATAAAGAGTACATATATAAATATTATTTTCTCAAAGTGCTATTTTCTTGTTTCCACTTGTCAGAAGAGAAGTGTGAGTTATTATTTATAAAGATGCAGCTATCTATACGAATTCCTCTTATAATCATTTTCATCGCTTAGGCGCTGATGAATTTGTTCTGTATCGTTTATAATTTCTTCAAAAGCGCCGATCTGGAACATTAGATCTTCCAAACCATAATTTTAAATATGTCTATTCCTGAATCAATTGTTATATATGATACTACTCTGAGGGATGGTACTCAGGGCCTTGGTCTTTCATTCAGTTCTTTGGATAAACTTCGGGTTGCGGAAAAACTCGATGAGTTTGGCGTTGACTATATTGAAGGAGGGTGGCCGGGATCTAACCCAAAAGACGTAGACTTCTTTTCTGAGGCACGCAAAAGGACATGGAGGAATGCGAAAATTGCTGCGTTTGGTAGNACGAGAAGGGCTGATAGAAGTGTTGAAACTGATCCTCAGATTAAAACATTGTTAGAAGCTGAGACTCCAGTGATTACTTTCTTTGGAAAGACTTGGAAATTGCATGTCACGGAAGTTTTGAGGACAACTCCAGAGGAAAACCAGTCGATGATTAGGGATACTGCTAATTATTTAAAAGAAGAGGGCAGAGAAGTTATATATGATGCCGAACATTTTTTCGATGGTTATAAGGATGATNCTCAGCATGCGATAGATACTATAATTGCGGCTGAAGAAGGAGGGGCGGATGTAATTGTTTTATGTGACACNAATGGGGGTACTATGCCGCATGAAATACAAAATATTACTGCTGATGTTTTTAAAAGGTTAAGTGTTCCTATTGGGATCCATACGCATGATGATACTGGAGTTGGTGTTGCTAACGCACTTGCGGCAGTTACGGNCGGAGTATCACACATTCAGGGAACGATTAATGGTTACGGAGAGCGGACCGGCAATTGTAATCTTACTTCGGCAATACCTAATCTGGAATTGAAGATGGGGGTTAAATTGAGGGCCGATGTAGCAAAGTTAACTAAAATATCACACTTTGTAGATGACCTTGGTAATAATGCTCACAATGATAGGGCCCCTTATGTTGGTAGAACTGCTTTTTCTCATAAAGGAGGAATGCACGTTAATGCTGTACAAAAGTTATCGCGGAGTTATGAGCATATAGAGCCAGAGACTGTCGGAAATTCTCAGATCATTCTTATTTCCGAGCTTTCCGGACANAGTAATGTGTTGATGAAAGCAAAGGAACTTGGTCACGATTTGGAAAAGGGAAGTGAAACAGCAATAAAGATTTTAAATCAACTTAAGCAGCTCGAAAAAGATGGGTATGAATTTGAGGCGGCTGAGGGATCATTTGAATTACTGGTGCGTAAAGCAATTGATGATTATACTCCACTCTTTAAGTTACAGGAATATCATTGCTCAACTCGGCGCCATCCTGAAACCCATTTTGAGACTTGTGAGGCAACAGTTAAACTGGAGGTAAATGGTGAGAGTACTTATAAGGTGGCAGAGGGAGATGGNCCGGTAAATGCATTGGATGGCGCATTGCGGAAAGCGTTGGAACCTTTTTATCCATCTATCAAAAATATACAATTGAGAGATTATAAAGTTAGAATAATAGACAGTCATACTGGAACCGCAGCCAAGACCCGTGTACTTATAGTTTCAACTGATGGAGATGAAACTTGGGGAACCGTTGGGGTATCAGAAAATATAATTGTGGCGAGTTGGAAGGCCCTTGTTGATAGTTTTGAATTTTATCTGCTTCGCTCACTGAAGGAATAGTATTATCAGATAAAATCAGCGGTTCTTACGAGGAGAAAATCTGTTCCTTTTAACTCTTCCTGTTNCGCCTTTATTNGTTGGGTACCGNGCTCTTAGGCGTGCAAGTAGACCAAGCTGTTTNTTAGGCTGGTCCAATTTGGGTTGAGGTTTTTGATCNTTGANTTGAGNGATTGATCTTTTGATTTTTGTGTCTGTCTTAGGCNCATCTGTCTTCTTCGATACTATAGGAGAAGGTGATTTGTTTTGCTGCGGTTTGCTTAAAATACTTTTTTTGGGATTAATTTTATTACTTGATTTGATTTTTGTGATGATTGTTGGGGCTGGTTTGTTTTTGTCTTTTGGATAGTTTCCAGGATAAGGTGCAAATGTATTAATAGGTACTCTGAAGGTTTTTTTTGAATCGGGGCATCTTCTGTGAGATCGGATAAATGAAGTAGGACTGTAGTAATTTGAGTATGTTTTAGAAAAACTGCTTCTGTGCATTCCTATAGCTAAGTTTTTGCGAGTTTCAAAATGCAAATGAGCTAAGTACATGCCTCTATTATTTCCTATGGTCCCAATTTTTTGTCCTCGCTTAACAATTTGGTTAAGCACTACGTTTCTTGAGTCAAGGTGTGCATATAGAGAATCAAGAAGTTTTACATTTCCATTCTTATCGATAAATACATGACGTATAATGATCACGTTTCCCCATCCGCGACGGACATCGCGAGACTGTACCACGATCCCTTCACCTATCGCATAGACAGGATCCCCTAGGTCTGAATTTCCACCGCCTTTTCCATTCCAATCTTCTCCCACATGCCCGTTGGGCCAGAAACCTCTGGCCTTATAATAACCTTCAGCATTTGGTGCGCCAACTGGAAAATCGAATCCTGTTGCCGGAGCTAATTCAGCGTAGTCAGAAACCGATAATGTTTTGCCTGTCAATGCAAAGAAGATCAGAAAACATATCGTTGAAAAAGTTTGGTTAAAATAATCCACTGCGCGTCTATTATGACTTCATGTTCAAGAATAGACTGTATTGTTAACGCGTTGCGAAATAGATCAACCCTGTAGTTCCGACGAACAGACAATAAAATCCGAAGTGTACGAATTTTCCTCTACTGATTAATTTTAAAACACAGAAAATTGCTATTAAACCAGTGATAAAAGCGGCTAACATTCCAGCCAAATAGATTTCAAATTGATTTGTTGGAATAGATGAAATCTCGTTCATTTTTAGGATAGTACCTCCCAGTATTGCGGGAATGGCTAAAAGGAATGAGAATTCAGCTGCTTTTTTTGGAGACACGCCAAGGAGCATTCCAGCTGTTATAGTAACTCCTGACCTGCTTATTCCAGGGAGTAGGGCCAATGCTTGAAAGAAACCAATGATTAGGGAAGAGCGACTTCCGAGATTGTTTACTTTATTATTTTTTATCCAAATCGGTAGGAACAAAATTATACCAGTAAGACACAATAAAATTGATACGAGAATTGGATTATCACTTATAGTCTCAACCTTATCTTTAATTAGTAGCCCTATGATAACAACTGGCAATGTTCCTATGAACAAAAACCAGATCATGCGTTTGTCTTCATTTGATCCTTTTTTTAGAAGGGATATTAATATCGAGAAAAGGTTTTTCCTAAAATAAATCAGTACAGCAAGGAGTGTTGCAAAATGAAGCAATATGTCGAATTCAATGCCGGCAGATTCTTCATCAAATTCTAATAATTGATGAGATAAAGCAAGGTGACCTGATGAGGAAATAGGAAGAAATTCAGTAAGCCCCTGTACAATTCCCAAAATGATAGATTCGATTAAAGTCATTAATATTGTTAGATGTCTGTACTATAACAGTGATCAGTGAANTAGCTTATACTTAATTAGAAAGCATTAATAATGAGAAGGCTGNAGAGGNAATAAGGNAAACNTATTACAATGATTNTGTTTAGAGGTTNATNCCAGCTTCCGAGCNTGTNTTTACTTAATGCTAAATTGATGATGATTAATAATTGCTTTTGACATAATCCAGAAGCTGGCGGTGAGAGTGGGATTCGAACCCACGGAACCCTTTTGAGGTTCACTTCTTTAGCAAAGAAGCGCTTTCGACCACTCAGCCATCTCACCTGAAATTGATNTTTTTAATTGCAAAGCGATTGAATGCGTTGACTAAAACAAAGCTTCACCGTTGAGTCAATCTTTTGATATAATGATTTCTTCATCTTACAAAATACAAAAACGCTTAATGAACTGGCATAAACTTCAGATGATTCTTTGTGNGGCATTGATTTTCACTGTTTTGCAAAGTTGTGTTTTCAATGATGATTTTGGGAGGAAAGAAGAAAAAACATCAGATCTAATTAAAGAAGAAGAAAAGAAAGCTAGTGAGAATAGAGANGCTAAATATTTTATTGGTGAAATATGTCTTATTCAGAACTCATTGGGATTTGTATTGATAAAATCCTCTAAGGTGACGCCGGGAAAAGGNGTAATTCTTCATGCGATCGGAAAAGGTGAAATTACCTCAAAGGCAAAATTAAGCTTGAGTCCGGAAAGAAGACCGGGATTTATAGTTGCTGATATTATAGAAGGTCAACCGGCCCTGGGGGATTGGGTGTTTTATAATTTGGAGTCACCTCACAGTGAAACAGATATCCAAAATTCATCAGATCACCCCATTCCGAACCGATTGAATGGCTTGCGCAATGATTCTAGTCCAGAGAATCATGAAAGTAGTAAATTATTAAATGATTGAGGAATCTGAAGCATTAGAAAAAATTATTGAGTCAACGCCTCAAACGGTTGTAAGAAGCATACCAGTTTCCCAATCATTAGGCTGTTTCTTGGCAGATGATGTTCGTTCCACAATTAATTTACCAGGAGTTCNGCAATCTGGTGTGGATGGNTATGCTGTGAAGNCGTCAGATTGTATAGATAAATTGAAAGAGCTGAAAATTGCTGGCCAGAGTGTNGCTGGCTCNCCATGCCTTGCATCTTTAAAATCAGGGGAAGTGTACAGAGTATTTACNGGTTCTCAGATTCCAGAAGGGTCTGATGCTGTAGTTATGCAGGAAGATATTACGAAATTANCAAATGAATTTATTNCTATTAATNAATTAGTTTCCGTCGACGATAATGTGAGGCGAGTAGGGGAAGTTTTAGCCGAAGGNCAGAAAATTTCAGCAGCAGGAAGCTGTATAAAAACTACGACATTGGGCGCGTTAGTNGCAGGCGGTGTTTTTAATATAAATGTGGGTACTTTTCCAAGTGTCGGAATTATAGTGACTGGTGACGAATTAGTTGATCCGGATGAAAATGAGATAGCTAGCCATCAAATATATGAAACCAATGGAATCGTGTTGCAAAACNCAGTNTCGAAACTTGGTGCAGAAAAGATTGAANTAAAAAGANCTGGGGATGATTTGGCTGAAATCTCNACTGTNTTTTTAAAAATGAAGAAATGGGCTGATATTATTTTAATTGTGGGTGGTATTAGTGTTGGTGATCGTGATTTTGTCAAAAAGTCCCTACAAAATTGTGGAGTGAATGAAATCTTTTGGCGTGTCAGAATGAAGCCGGAGAAACCATTGTATTATGGAACTTATGACAATGAGGGCCAAGTTTTTGGGTTGCCGGGAAATACAGTATCGGCGTTTGTCTGTTTGCAATTATTCGTTCGCCCAGCAATCCGATTAAGGAGCGGGGCGTTAAAAGATGATTTGTTTCTAGAAAAACGTTCAGCATCCTGTGCTGAATCTATTACTAATAATACGGATCGTGTACACTATATTTGCGGTAAACTATCGGATGGAATATTCAATCCAATTGGAAATCAAAGGTCCAATAACATACTTGCTCTTTCCCAATCGAATTCATTACTTCGCCTTGACTCTTTTTCTCATTTNCAAAGCGGGGAGTCTGTGAATTGCTATTATTTACCTTATTAATATTTATTTTTAATTTGAGTAATTCATAAGAAATAAGGTCATTTAGTTCTAAAAATTTTAAAATTTCGCCTTAGTTTACTTCTCACTAATGAGAATATTTAAAATAATTGCAAAACATATTTGATATTATTCATTATTTGGNTATTATATAAATCAACGAAAACTAAGTAATTTANGGAAATATAAAAAATATAGAAATTATAATAGACATAAATATTTTATATATTATAATATTATTGTTAATTATAATAAATTAAGTCTTAACAACAAAGAATTATGCAAGTGGTAACCGATAATAACCAAACTGTAAGGAAGGATGCTGGGCGATTGGCTGATTTCATAATGTTTACGCAACGTTCATTTCTATTGAATTTATCTAAGGAGCTTAACAAGGGCAACGTGTCTTACGCGCAGTTTTTCCTTCTAGGGTACTTAGCAAAGGAGGATTACTTAACAATGACTCATATCTCAAAGAAAATGGGTCATTCCACTGCTGCAGCTACAGGGTTAGTTGACCGTTTGGAGAAACTTGGCTATGTGCAGAGATTGCATGCATCAGATGATCGTCGCAAGGTGATGGTGCAAATTACACGCAAAGGTATCGATTTAGTTGATAAAATGAGAGAAGATATTATCGAAAATCTAGTCGAAGTTATGGCTGAAATGGANTCTGGCGTAACTTCAGCTGTCATGGAGGCCTCTGAGTTGATTAATGAATAATTAATACATTCGAAATTAAATTATTAAAAACCCCGATTCATACGAATCGGGGTTTTTTTTATTTTACCAAAACATATGATTTAATTTTATTAGTAATAACGAAATAAATATTAGCTCCCCGCAATAATTTTGAAAATCAATCAAATTAAGTTCAATTCTCTCACAGCTATTTCTGATATAAAACATACCTTTATACTTAGAAGCCCTAAACTGAACGTTGCACTTTCGTCAAAGGATGAAGGATTGAAGATTCTTAGGCCATATCATGAGCAGGGAGTCAAAATTTTAGGAAGTTCACCCGAACACGTCACTACTGCAGAGCAGATACATGGTGACACTGTTGTTGTTGTAAGTGAGTCAAAAGGAATGGATTGCCCGGTACCTGGTGCTGATGGATTAATGACTTGTCGCAAAGAGATATTGCTGGGCATTTATGTTGCCGATTGTTGTGCNGTTTATATAGTAGATAAGTATTCTCGAGCGGTTGCTCTTATTCATTCAGGTATGAAGGGTAGCCAATTGGGGATAGTCAAAAAAGCATTGTCGCTGATGCGAGCCAAAGGGATTGAGCCTCAAGACTTGATTGTTCAGCTGAGTCCGTGCATTAGGCCTCCTACTTACGAAGTCGATTTTGCNGCATTTATAAGGAAGGATTGNCTTGAATTCGGGGTTCGGGCTGACTCCATTTATGATGATGGGGATTGCACTTCAACAAATNTAAAAGACTATTATTCATACAGAAGTGAACGAGGTAAAACGGGAAGAATGCTTGCCCTGGTTGGGATTAAATAAAGATGGTTGCTGGTCAGATGACTTTAGAGTCATAGACGATAACTCTGTCCCACATTTCTTTACATTCGTTGACAAAAGAATGATGTGTTTCGTGACCTTGGTAAGTGTTGTGATTTTCGATCGATTCAAATTCTAGGCATAAATGGTATGTGAATGTTTTATCCGTAACTGGCCTTTCCGGAGTTTCTGCCAGTTTTCGTAAAGATCCACTTTCTACAATATCGATTTCGATCAGTTTCTTTGCTTCTGCTTCAAATTTACTATTTATTGTGTTTTCTTTTAGCCAAAAAAATACGTTATGTGTCATTGCGGTTTGGGTGTTAGTTATATTGGGTTAAATTAGCATTGATTTATTTTATATGAGACACCTTGAATTTGCTCCCGCCAAGCTCAATCTCTGGTTAAGGGTTCATGGAAAGCGCGAGGATGGGTTTCATGAGATTGAGACTCTAATGGTTCCAATAGCGACTGTTAAGGATGAACTTTCCTTTGATATAGAGTTGGGGGACGGAGAGCTGATTTTTGAGTGTAATGATGTGAATTTAGAAACGGATCATCAGAACTTGGTTCTTCGAGCGCTGAATGCTTTGGAAAGTGAGAGTGGAAAAAAATTTTGCGGGAAAATAAAGTTGGACAAAAAAATACCGCTAGGAGCTGGATTGGGGGGTGGAAGTAGTGATGCGGCCGCAACGCTGAGAGCGGTTAATGGAATGCTAGGAAATCCTTTTTCTACGAATCTGTTACATTCAATCGCATCGCGCATTGGTTCAGATGTCCCATTTTTTCTAGAGGGGCGTTCTGCAATCTGTTCTGGTCGCGGTGAAAAAATACAAACATTAGAGGATCCCGTGCCAGATCATTCAGTAGTGTTAGTTAAACCTGAGTTCGGGGTTTCAAGTGCATGGGCATATTCCAAGTGGGAGAAAGCAGAACCTTTGCCGGAGGTCAATCATGTTCCTCAATCCATTACATGGGGGACATTCTATAATGATTTGGAACTCCCAGTTTTTCAGAAATATATAAGTTTGGCGAATATGAAAATGTGGTTGCTTGATCAGAGTGAATCAGAAGTAGCGTTAATGTCAGGATCAGGGTCTACGCTATATGCCTTGTGTGATGATTATGATAAAGCTTGTAGCTTGGTCGAAAAAATTAGGATTGAGTTTGGAACTGCGGTTTGGACTGCCATCAGTTCGATAGGGAAATAAACAATTATACTTATGGGCTCAGCCGTGAACGTGTCCATTTAGATTTTTCATATCTATAAACTATTCTGTCATGAAAACGATTTTCTCTGCCTTGCCAGAATTCTATTTCTATAGGCGAAACTTGGAAGCCTCCCCAGAAATCCGGGTATGGAATTTCTCTGTCTGAAAATTTGGTTCGGAGTTCTTCTTCACGTTCAAGCATCCATTTCCTGTTAGGCACTTTGCTGCTTTGTGTTGAAGCCCAAGCGCTTATCTGATGTCCAGTGGGGCGGCTCTTGAAATATTTCTCCGATTTGTCCTTTGAGAGCCTCTTAGCTGACCCTTTAATAGTCACTTGTCGTTCGAGTTCTTTCCATAAAAAACAGATACCCACATTTGGGTTGCACTCAATTTCAGTTGCTTTTCGGCTTTCGTAATTAGTGTAAAATACGAATCCTTTGCGACTGAATCCCTTCAGTAAAACCGTCCTAACTGAGGGGTGACCCTTTTCATTAACTGTTGCGAGAGACATTGCGGTTGCTTCAGTAGTTTTTGCCTCGATTGCTTCATTGAGCCATTGTTCGAATTGATTGAAGGGGCAAGGGTCGGTGACCTCAATGTTGAGTGTAGCTTTTGTGTAAGAAATTCTTAAATCTGATATGTTATTTGGATTCATACTTTATTTTGCAACTGATAACCATGTAGGGTCAGAGTTTCTAGATGTCTACAAATGATAATATTAATGATTTGGAAAGTGTTCTTTTTAATGAAGATGAAATTAATTCCAGATTAGATGAATTGAGTGAATGTATTTCAAAGCAGTATGGTAAATCCAAATTAACAATTGTGTCTATAATGAACGGAAGTCTGATGCTTACTGCGGGATTGATTTCGCGATTAAGAATCGCTTTTGATCTGAGGTGCTTAAATGTGGAGAGTTACTATGGCGAAACAAAGAGTAAGGGTGATGTTTTTATTAACAGCAAAAAAATGCCGGATCTTTCAGGGAGGAGTGTTCTTATAGTTGATGACATATTTGATACAGGAAAAACCCTGAAAGAAGTTATTAAGAGAATAAATAGTGAATGCAACCCTCTCGAAGTTAGTTGTTTTACTTTGTTAAAGAAGAAAAAACAAAGACAGGTGAATATAGCTCCGGATTTTGTAGGGTTTGAAGTTGAAGATTCTTTTTTGGTTGGATATGGCCTTGATTATCAGGGCAGGTATCGAAACCTTTCTGTGATAGGAAATTTAAAGAAAGAAGTTATCGCAAATCCAAGTACATAATTATGATCTTAAAAATTATTTTGTTTTCAGTTTTGCGGGATGTAGTAGGAGAAAAGGATATAGAAATAGAAATTCCTGCAGACGACTGTAATATAGATGAGCTCCTTCATTTTTTATACGATAAATGGAAAGAACTTAGCAAATGGGACTCAGTTATGAGAGTTGCTGTGAATCATGACTATGTTGATAGGGGGTTCAAATTGAAAGATGGCCATGTGGTGGCTCTAATGCCGCCGATGCAGGGTGGTTGAGGGGCTTTACAAGGGATGGTTTGCGTTTTAAAGTCCAGCCCCATTGTAAGGGTTCTTATTGATTGAGCTATTAAGTATGGATACACAGCAAACAAGAAATTTTTCAATCATAGCCCATATTGATCATGGGAAAACTACCCTTTCGGATCGATTGTTAGAGTTCACTCAGACTATTTCAGAAAGGGAAAGGCAGGATCAACTGTTGGACTCTATGGACTTGGAAAGGGAGCGAGGCATTACAATCAAGTCACATCCAGTGACGATGGAATATACGGCTGTTAATGGGAAGACATATAAATTGAATCTTTTGGATACCCCTGGCCATGTTGACTTTTCTTATGAAGTTTCTAGGAGTCTGGCAGCATGTGAAGGTGCTATATTGATAGTAGATGCAGCTCAAGGGGTAGAAGCTCAAACTGTTGCGAATTTGCATTTGGCGACTGAGCAAGATTTAACCATCGTTCCTGTAATCAATAAAATAGATTTGCCGAGTGCTGACCTGGATATGGCGCACCAACAGCTCGAAGATATTTTAGCGATGCCTGCCGAGGAAGCGATACCAGCAAGTGCAAAAAACGGGACTGGGATCGAGGATATATTAGAGGCAATAGTTGAAAGAGTTCCCCCTCCATCGGATCCTAGTGATGAGTTGCTGAGAGCTTCAGTGTTTGATTCAGTGTTTGATTCATTTAGAGGTGTTGTTTCATATGTGCGTGTGGTCTCTGGAGAATTGTGCAGGGGAACCGCTATACGGATGATGAGCACTGGCAAGAATTACGAGGTGAAGGAGGTCGGGGTGTTTACTCCAAAAATGGAGAAGAGAGAAAGCTTAGGCCCAGGAGATGTAGGGTATCTAATTGCTAATATGAAGTCTTCTTCCGAAGTTAAGATTGGGGATACCGTCACTGAGGTTAACAGGCCGGTGTCTGAGCCATTGCCTGGATTTAAGGAGATTCAGCCTATGGTTTTTTCGGGAATTTATCCTGTGACTACGGATGATTTTGAGCAATTGAAATTAGCAATGGGAAAGTTGCAGATTAATGACGCGGCTTTTCAATTCTCAGCAGAAAGTTCTGCGGCACTGGGTTTTGGTTTCAGGTGCGGGTTTTTAGGGCTTCTCCATATGGAAATCATACAAGAACGCCTGAGGAGAGAGTTTGATATGGATGTTATTTCCACATATCCGAGCGTTATTTATGAAGTAAGAAAAACTAACGGAGAAGAACTGTCCGTTGATAACCCGACTTTTTTGCCTGATCCGGCGGAAATAGATGAGATTAGGGAGCCTACAGTCAAAGCTTTTATTATTACACCTAATGAATTTATCGGAGATTTAATTCAACTGATCATGGAAAAGCGAGGATCAGTTGAACATACCGAGACTCTAGATTCCACAAGAGTGATGTTAACTTCTGTGCTCCCTTTGAATGAAATTCTTGTAGATTTCAATGACAGGATGAAGAGTATGACTCGTGGCTATGGTTCAATGGATTATGAGCACTCTGAATATCAGGTAGCAAAATTGGTTAAAATGGATATACGGATTAACGAAGAGCCTGTAGACGCATTTAGTTCTATCGTTCATGCGAACAAAGCACAGAGTTACGGTAGGAAACTTTGTGAGAAATTAAAAGAGGTGATCCCACAACAATTATTTAAAGTTCCCATACAGGCGGCTGTCGGTGGAAATATTATTGCCCGTGAGACAATTAGTGCTATGAGAAAGAATGTTACAGCCAAATGTTACGGGGGTGACATTACCAGAAAAAGAAAATTGCTTGAGAAACAAAAAGAAGGAAAGAAGAAGATGAAGGCGATTGGAAAAGTTAATATTCCTCAGGAGGCCTTTATTAAAGTTTTAAAATCATCTTCTAATTAGGTTCATGCTACGTCCAAAATATTTAAAGAGAGCTAAATTATTAAGGAAAGGAGTTAGAAAATTTCTTTCCTATAAAAAAGATCTTCTTTCTCCGCAAGACAATGAAGAGATCGAAAAAAAACTTGAAGATTTCGAGAAGGCCATTTCTGAGAAGGATAAGGAACGTATAAAGGAACGGGCGAAAGAGTTGACCTCAATTTGTGAAAAAACAATAAAACCGCCAAGAAATCCTGCCATACGTGAGAATCTTGAAGTCATATTTGTGGCTATAATTATAGCTCTAGGGATTCGGTCATATTGCGTGCAACCGTTCAGGATTCCTACAGGATCCATGCAACCGACATTAAATGGGATCATTTGTAATGTACATGACTCTGACAGAGATGCTAAGTATTCCAAGCCGAGTATAATTAGAACTGTTTGGGATAAATTTTCTCAAGGTAGAACATACGTTGATTTTACGATCCCTAAAGGTTCTGAAATTGAAAAATTCCAGGAAGTAACTAAATTCAAATTCTTTACTTCGACTTGGATACATTTTAAGGATAAAAATACAGAGCCGATCAAAGTTGGGGTTCCTTTGAAAAATCTTTTCCAAGAGAAGAATAGAGGAGGGCTTGGGCTCAGATCTGCACTAAATATTGGACGTTCGATAAATTTCAGTGGCGGAGAAATGGGTTCGCATTGGGTTGACGGAAATCATTTGCCAATAGAAAAGGATTTTGTATTGCGGGGTTATTGTGATACCGGAGATCAAGTTCTTGTGAATAAAATGTCTTATCACTTTCGCCGACCGAACAGGGGGGAGGTGTTTGTTTTCAACACTAAAGGCATTATGGGTATTGGAGGAGGGATGAAGTCTCAACACTACATAAAAAGATTGTGCGGTGTTCCTGGAGATGAATTAGAAATCCGCCAAAATGGAGGGCCTCTCTATGTGGGGGGTAGGCCTGCTTCTGAGCCTGGCATTGTGAGGGTCTCAGAGGAGTATGATGGATATACGCTAACAAGACGCATGCCGGGTTCTGCAGATCGCATGGGTCTCAATAAGATTTCTCTAAAAGAACGTCAGTATTTTGCTTTAGGTGATAACAGTGATGACAGTGCAGATAGCCGAATGTGGGGAACTGTACCAGAGCAGAATTTATTAGGTCCTGGATTGATGGTTTATTGGCCATTTGAGCACTGGGGAAGGATCCGGTAGTCAATTTTCCGCAAAGAATAATTAGAACGATTAACGTTAATCTGATTATTTAATCAGAAATTGAAATTAGTTTAATTAAATTAAAGTGAAAGAAGCGGACGCCAGAGCTATTACTGTGAACGCAAGATCGAATTTGGCTTTCACGCGGTTGTGTCTTCCTAAGGGGAGGAGAAAAGACATGGAGTCTTTCTATGCCTTTTGCCGAGTTGTTGATGATATTGCAGATGAGCCCGGGTTTACTTTTGATCAACGCATGGATATGCTCGGTGAATGGAAAGAAGGTTTAGTTAATGGATTTTATGAACCAAACTTGCTTCAAAATGAGATCGTTAATTTGAAGGAGAAATACAATATCTTGCCAGAACTCTTTATAGAAATAATTAAGGGAATGGAGATGGATGTTTGCGGGACTGAGTATGAGACTTTTGATGACCTTAAGGGTTACTGCTATCGAGTGGCTTCTGTGGTGGGTTTAATCTGTTTGAAGATTTTTGATGCTAATGACCCTAAGAGCAAGAATTATGCTGTCAATCTCGGTTACGCGTTGCAACTCACCAACATAATCCGAGATGTTGGTGAGGACTACAAAAACGGAAGAGTTTATATTCCTAGTGAAGATCTTGAGAGCCATGATTTATCCAAAGAGGATTTAATTAGTTCCGCGAATAGCTGTGATTTTATTAATCTGATGAAATTACTGGCAGACAGAGCCGAGTATCATTTTAAAGAGGCAGAAATGAATATATGTGAGGAAGATTATGTCTCACTAAAAGCTGCCCGGTGTATGGGTAGGATTTACTATCTAATTCTTAAGAAAATCAGAAAAGGAGGATATAAAGTTTTTGAAAAGCGCTATCGGATTAGTGGGCTTAGAAAAATAATGGTGCTATTGGGTTATTAATTAGCATTCTCTTCTGAGGAAGGATCTTTTTCCGAGGGTGGGTTTTCGTTGTTTCCAAGCCATCCTGAAACTTCTTCTTGTATTTCGTCAAGTTCTCTGAGGTTTAGAAGTGGATCTCGTACAATGAAGACTTCGCCGCTTTTATAGTGTTCGTAAAAAAGCATTTTCGAATTGGCGTCTTCTTTTATATCTACCGGTTTTAATATTCTTTTTCGTTCGAGCATTGCTGCCAGTATATATCTGGCATTCTCGCTTTTTTCTTCATTTTCATCAATCAGCCTCCGTAGCATTGTTTCTGCTCCCTCTTTCTCAACAATTTCTTTTGTCTGGACCGGAGCCTCTTCTTCGAATTTTGTACGCCAAAATGAAAATAGGCCCTTCTTATCCGCTTCTGTGAGAAGTTCATCCCAGGCTTTTATGCTGAAATCTAGTCTTGAGTAATCTTCGCTTTCATCATCTTTGAAAATTGCCGTATAGAAAGTTTGACCATCTTTGAATGATTCTTTTGTCTTACTACACTCATTTGAGCGAGGGCGAATATTCCATGATTCGTTAAATGCCATAACGTGTTTTTAATGTTGTGTTTTGGTCTTAGGATGTGGCTCGGCCTGTTGTTCGTTTTTGTCGGCGATTTAATAATCGCCCATAGATTTTTTTCAAATGATTTGTAATGGAGAGTATTGAAAGTTGGTTGTTATTTTGCCGCGACATTAATAAAATTATTCCAATGAAACCAATTATTACGTTTGTTGACCAGGCCCCAATCAGGGGTGGTAATTTCATTCCCTGAGCAAGGGCTAGAAAAAGATTAGTTAAGAGTAGCATTAGGAAGAAGATTATCATTGCCGCGGTAGCGCTACTTGTTAGGTTTTGCCTAGAACCAACTATCCCGAGTGGCGATGCAATTAGCGTTATAACTAAACAGCTTAAGGGCAGAGCCCATCTATAGTGCCAGTGAGTTTTAAAAGCAGCTAAATTCTTAGCGGATTTTTCTGAATCGTTTTTTAAATGGAATGTAAGACCTGGAATGCCTAGTGCTTCGGGGCTCAGATTCCCACTGTAAATTTCCCATGGAGTTTCATTCCAGTCACGAATGATGAGGTCTTGAAATTTTTGTTGAGTAATATTCTCACTGTTTTTATTAAATTTGATAATTGCACCATCCATTAATTGCCATGAACCGTCTGTATGGTTCCACTGTGCTTGTGCTGCATAATGCGATTTAATTAGTTTTCCATTTTTATCTGATTGGTATATTTCAACATTTCTAAGTTTTGAAGAGGCAAGGTTAGGAGGCATTGAACCAATGAACCAAGTGCGATGGTTCTCTCCGTTCCTGTAAAGTCGTGAATTGAGTTTATATTGTTTGTTTTGAGCAGAGGCGGTGACTCCATCAAATGACATTAAAACGTTTTCTTTGTGGGCTTCTGATTCTGGAGCCCATTCGTAATTCAGTGCTAATGAGACTAAAGAACAGTAAAGACCTATAAAAAAAATTGGAGTAAGTATTTTATTAAGACTGAGACCAGAACTGATCATCGAGACAATTTCATTATTTTTAGATAGTTTTCCTAAGGAGTATATAGTTGATAAGAGAAGTGTTATGGGTAGGATTGTCACAATGATTTGCGGCATTTGAACAAGATAGAATTTTGTTATGCCGAGTAATGAGGCGCCAGCTTTGGCAAGGTCTGGTCCATTGTCACTTAAATCGATTATCAGCCATATAGCTATAAATCCTCCCAGACTGTAGCTGAATGGGGTAATAATTTGTCGAATAATATATTTTGTGAAGAGCTTGGAGCGGGAATAAATTAGCACCAAGAGAGAGGGGCTTAAAATTAATGAACCCGTTAGGATTTGTCTGATTAGCGTATTTTTTCCTGATTGATCAACGCTTGAGGATTGAAGCAGAGGGGATCCATTTTCTGCAATTTCGAACCTCAGCCAAAGCCAGAACATGACCAAGCAAACAATTGAAGTGATTGCTAATGGAATGATGATTTTAATATAATCTTTCTGTGAGTTTATGTGCATGAACTTAGCGATGAAATGAATAGGACATCAGGATGCTTTGTTATAGATCAGCTATTGTTTCATTAAACTTTGGTATTAAATGGAAGGTAAGATGGCCTCTATTTCTTCATGTTTCGCGCATAAATTCTGAATTTCTTTTGGTGTCATAACAAGGAACGCGGTTGAAAGGGCATCTGCCAGTGCAGCGTAAGGAGCTAAAGCCCAAGCGTTGCATTTTTTCATAGGTACTCGACAATGTTTTCTCGGATCAATGATATGTTCGCCTCTTTCGCTAAAGCCTGATCCGCTCAGTGAATTGTTATTTAATATAATTTCAGGGGAATTTGGTTCGCCTAGCCCGCCAAACCATCCATTACCATCTGGGCCATCTCCGAACGCTAGTAAAGTGCTTCCGCCTGCATCTAGCAATGCGTTATCGATCCCGCTTTCTTTTAAAATTAAAGCCATTTGATCTAATGCATACCCCTTGCCTATTCCTCCTAGATCCAGCCAGAGATCATCACATAATACGGTGGCTGTTAAGGATTCATGGTCGAGTTTTATTTTGTCAATTCCGATGGCCTCAATTGCTTTTGTTAGCTCTTTCTTGGATGGGTTTCGTGCACTGTGATCAGGGTTGGTTAGGACGGCAATTAATGGGCCGATAGTGATATCAAAAGCTCCGTCAGTGGCAGTATGAATATCCTTTGCTAGTTGTATGCAATCTAGAGTAGCAATTCCTATGGGCGTGCTTTCTCCTTTTTGTAAATGATTTAATCTTGATATGTCACTATTTCTTCTGAATCGGCTAAGTTCCGCTTCAAGAGGTTCGAGGTCTCTAAGCGCTGCTGACGCGGACGCCATGGCTTTAGCTTCATTGGTTCCAGTCACATATATTTGGAACTCAGTTGCCATTGCGTGAGATCCGATTCTGTGTACACCTTCAAGCATAAGTTTTACTTGGACCGTCGATTGACCATTTCAAAAAATAGTTCTTTTTCTATATAAATATGGAGCATTACGTTGTCTCGTAGATTCATCAGATCGGGCCCGATGTAACGATCGCCTATAATGCTTGTGACCTGATCATCATAAGTTGAATCTGAGATAATGACATCTGATCTTGTTTCTTTAGTTACGTTCTGGTGATACCCGCTCTTGGAGATTTTTCTGAAGTAATAAGGCAGGGGCCAGCCAAATTCGGGATGGTAGACAGAGACAGATAAATCACCCTTAATTCCCTGCAGTTCATTTACTGTTTTGACTAGCTTGTTGACTAAGCTTGGGGATGTATGGGAATAGACGTAAGGGTTTCGATCCGCATTTGCAGGAAATTTAAAGTTGGCAATACGATTCTGCTTATAGAGCAAGAAGGAAGAATATATGAATAATAACAAAAGTGATCCCTTTATGGAGAAATTGACAATTTTTGATTTATTTTCAATTTTCCAAAGCGCATTAAAGCCAATTCCTGCAACGATTGTGGCTCCATGAAGGAATGGAAGAATAGACCACGGGGTTTTGTAATTAA
>PAPL01000020.1 GCA_002708885.1 Verrucomicrobiales bacterium
AATGAATTGCGCTGGAACGCAGGTGCTAATATCACGTTACAGGATTTCGGAGGAGCACCCCCTAACCCTATCGATGAACAAGTCCATTGGGTAGTCACGGTCAATGACGTGGGTGGAGCTAATGGAGAAACACAAGTCACCGTATTTAGGAACGGCGAAGAGGTCCGCAAAGGAGACACAATCAATGATCTTTCAGGACTCAATGATGTAGATTTCTTCCTTGGTCGCTCCCAATGGGGCGACAACACAGCTAATGCATCATGGGATGAATTCCGGATCTATGACGGACTTCTCACAGGTGACCAGATCCAAAGCAACACAGAATCAGGTCCCAGCCTTCCGATCGACTCTGACGAGGACGGTATCGCGGACTCGATTGAGGACCGGTACGACTTCCTCGATGCTGAGGATCCAAATGACGCTGCACTGGATCAGGACGATGACGGGCTAAGCAATCTCGATGAAATTAATCTGGGAAGTGATCCTGAGGAGCAGGACACGGATAATGACGGTATCCTTGACGGTGAAGAGGTAGCAGCAAAAACTTCACCGATCGAAGCAGACACTGACAACGATCAACTCAATGACGGCGACGAACTCATCGCCGGCACTGACCCACTGGACCCCGACACTGATGGGGACAAAATCTCAGATGGAATTGAGGTTGAAAATAATTCAGACCCACTGGATCCGAACAGCCTGCCTAAGCCAAAACTGCCCGAACTCATTCATAGGTGGTCTTTCGATGAAAACGGGGGCTCAGGAACCGTTCTTATAGATTCGGTCGGAGGAGCTCACGGAATCATTGAGGAGGCAGGAACTAATGACGGATCAGTCGCCGATGGCAGAGTGACTCTCAACGGCGGAGGAAAGTCCAACACAGATTTTGTGAGATTGCCCGCAAANTTAGTNAGCTCTCTTCAAAACGCCACCATTGAAACATGGNCCACCCATTACTCCGCACAGAACTGNTCCCGAGTATTCAGCGTCGGATCATCATCGAGCAATGTCATGCACATGTCATTCTCAAGAGGCACCAACATCAATCAGAACGAACTGCGCTGGAACGCACAGACAAACATGACGCTGCAAGACTTCGGCGGGGCTCCACCTAACCCCCTCAATGAAACTGTGCACTGGGCAGTCACAATAAATGACACCGGAGGCCCTGGCGGGGAAACTCAAGTCATCATCTATAAGAACGGTGACGAGGTCAGAACAGGAAATACTTCAAATGACCTGTCAGGCCTAAATGACACTGATTTCTTTCTTGGCCGATCTCAATGGAACGACAGCACTGCTAACGCGTCTTGGGAAGATTTCAGAATCTACGATGGGGCCATGGACCCCATTGCCGTAAAATTCAGCAATGCACAGGGACCGGACAATGCTCCTGGCCAAATACCGTTTGAAATTACAGACATCAGCTATTATCCCGACTCTCAGACCGCTGACGTGACATGGAATTCAAAGCCCGGTGTCAATTACATTATATGGGTCTCAGAGGACGGTGAAGAATGGGCGGACGTGGACGATGCTTTTGAGTCTGAAGGTGACACCACGACCTACACGGACATTGAAGCCACTTCCCGCAGACTGTTGATACGGATCGAAGTGTCGGAATAATATGAATTAGCTCACAGCCGCCCCTACCCTGACCTTCAATTCATCAATGGAAGCGAGGATTTCTTCCTCATCCATTTCATTGAGTTCTACCTTGCGGCCAATCTCAGGGACCAATGTGATAGTGAGTTGACCGCCAAGATGCTCTCTGAATTCCTCGAGCCCACGCAAAATAATAGACCGACCGCTTTCTGTTCTGTGAAGTTCAGAATCATATATACTAAATCCCACAGATTCTATGAGTGAGAGGGCCCTCTCACAATCTTCAGCGGACATCAAACCTATTCTTTTAGAGTAAATCAAATCAACTGCCATTCCGATCGCCACAGCCTCACCGTGTCCAATGCGGAAAGCGCTTATTTGCTCTAACTTGTGAGCTACCCAGTGACCATAATCGAGGGGCCTAGCTGACCCCAATTCATAAGGATCCCCGGAAGTTGCTATGTGGTCCACGTGCTCTTCTGCGCTCCTCTTTATGACCATTTCAAGTACATCATCATCCAAGCCTTTTAGTCGTGAGGAGCATTGCTCAATTTTTTCATAGAAGTCCCGGCTCCTAATCATTGCAACTTTAATTGCTTCAATGATCCCGGCCCGCCTGGACCTTTCATCAAGGGTCTGTAAAAAGGAAAAATCATTTATGACAGCATAAGGAACAGCAAATGTTCCGACCCAATTTTTCTTTCCAAAAAAATTAACTCCGTTCTTTACTCCAACCCCACCGTCTCCCTGACTTAAGCTGGTAGTCGGAATACGAATCATTCGTACTCCCCGATGAGCGGTAGACGCAGCAAAACCAACAAGGTCCAGAAAAGCGCCTCCTCCAACAGCCATAACAAATGAATGCCGATCGATGGAATTTTGATTAATGTCTCTCCATATCTCAGGAACCAATGACCAATCATTCTTGCACGGCTCACCTCCCGGCAACACGATCGGAGACTCAACTAACTCCAACTCACCGTCCCTTGCACTGAACCAGGAACTAATATCACGCAAGAGATTCTGATTGCCTCCTACAACGCCCCCGTCCACAAACGCAATGACACGGTGACAAGACCCATTGTCGGACTTCGCAATCACATCAGCCAGGACAGAATTCTCAGAAGAAAAAAGATCCCTTGTGAACTCTATCCTGTGAGCAAGATCAAGATGTATCGGCCGTTCAATCATGAATTAAAGTGAATTTTCAGGGACGCCAATCTAACCGCTTAAAGCAAATTAATCCAGTGGCACCGTCACTATTAATAATTAAATATTATCAACATTACTCAAGTACCGGCCACCTTAGTCTGAAACCAAAGAACCAATGGAAGTAGAGGCACAAAGAAAAGTCCACACAGGCCGAATTGGTAGGAAACAGCCAAACCATCAATTAGGACCATCCCTCCTATTAAATAAGACACTGCTCTTCCGACCCTATCCTCACCAGCCCCTCTAATGATAAAAAGGCAATAGATCGTCCAGGCAAGCCACAAGGACCCCACCACTAAAAGTCCGAAAAGATGAAACTCGCCCGATCCCAGAAAAAGAGGAACAAGGGCCGGCGAAAACAAAAGAACAAGCCCATACAATTTAACAGCATTGTCAGTCGACTCTCCTCGAGCGACTACTGTGATCCCGGCAGTATAAAGGCCAAGACAAATGCACCAGGCAATGACCACATGGCTAAGTTGCCCCGTAACGGCCGAAGCGCATGCAAGATAAAGAACTGACCGACATGCCCCCATGATGTAAACCGAATGGATCCACTTTTTATGGAAAACATTATAAGCAACAATTACAGAGACCAGTGACAGTACCAATGGGAACTTCGCATTACCAATGACCATCAAAGCAGCTCCTGCGACCATAAAAAATAAAGTATAAATACCGGCCGCACTTTTAGATATTATTCCCGCCGGTATCGGGCGGCTCGGGCGGAATTGACCATCAAAAGAAAGATCAAAAAAATCATTCATAATCATCCCTCCTGAATATAATAAAACCGCACCTGAAACGAGAGCCGCTAAATCCAGTTCATCAAAAGAGCCACCCGCCACTAACCAAGATGCTAAGCAGTTGGAAATAACGGTAGGCAAATTGGATACACGGCACAGGTCCAGAATTCCTTTAACTTTTTTATGCATATACCCTCAAACCAGACCAATCCCCTTCATTCTCTCAAGGGTCCATTCATATTCCTTGACCAATTGCTCTACAACATCTCCTGACTGCATATCAGAAGGCAACACTTCCCACGTATAGGTTTCCATTTCAAGGTGCTTGCAGATCGAGGGATCAGAACTTAATAGGGCAAGAGTGTCCTCAATGTGATCCCTCGTATCATTAAAATGGTTACCAGGAACACTATGGAGAGGTATATGAAAATGAACCCTCCATTCTTGATCCTCAATTTCACCGCATTCGGCCCTAGCGTCCAGCGCATCAGGCAAGTCTCGGTACCTTCGCAAGGATCCGTCATTGGACTTGGCAATTACCTGATGCAGATAAACATCATCTTCAAATTCTTTTAGTGCCTTGAGGCTATGATGATCCGGANAAAGTCTCAGTGCCGAACTGAGATGGATNTTACTTATTCTTATATTCTTATTCTGAAGAGCCGTGAGCGCATCTTTCGCTGATTCAAATTCAACAGCTAGGTGACAAGTATCGTAATTGACTCCGAGAACGTTATCATATGCATTCCCTTTGCTGGCCCGGAACCTGTCAAAAAAATCAATCGTCTCAGCCGTATTCTCAAACCAACCCAAGGGTTCCGGCTCAAGACCAAGATGCAAGTCAGAACCTGTCTTCTCAATTAATTTCACAATGTGATCCGCGCTCTTCGAAACGTTCTCAATAATTGTATCGCCCTGGGCCCCATCATCACTAATGAACTCCTTAAATGANCCGGGCAATGTACTCACGCTACCCGCAATGCCAGGAGGCAGTAATTTTACCAGTATATCAAAGAGCAAATTGGTATAGTCGACTCTACTCTGATCAGTCCAATCAGGACGATAGACTTGCTCCTTTACACGCGCACCATGGAACTGGCCATACGGAAACCCATTAACAGTAAAGANATAACAATTATTCTTATCCAACCATTCTCTGAAAATCTTAAGATTATCAGATCTTGANTCATTAAGCTCAAGTGCGGCCAAATGNCCCAGCCTCAGTCCAATTGCGTAAGGNCGGTCAGAACAAACTTTATCACGAACNCTTAAGGTGTAGTCCTTCAGAGTCTGAAAAGTTTCAGCCCATCCCTCTCCCCGATGAATGTTAGTGCAATACGCAAGATGAATACCTTCATTGAGTTCCATTTGAAATATCAGTTTGNAATAAAGTTCAACCCCATTGCTGCTCAGGACAACTTAAACTTGGGGCTCTGACCCATAAACTGAGCAGGATTAAGATAGACAACTTTATCAATGAACGAATCATCATACCCTCTCCTCCTCATCTCAAGAACGGCCTTGGGAACTGAGAGAGGATCACTGATGCCCCAGTCACAAGCACTGTTCATCCAGACCTTCTCATGCCCATACATTTCAAGCATGTCCACTGCCCGGTTCGGCGTGACCTTAGATTCAGGATAAAGAGTCATTCCCGCCCAGAATCCTTTATCAATTACGAGCGGNGCAGTGTGCTCTTCTACATGATCAATAATGACTTTCGATGGNTCGATTCCAGAATGATTAGAGAGCGCATCAAGGATGAGTTTCGTACCCTTTAATTTGTCCTCAAGGTGAGGAGTGTGCACAAGAATCATCTGATCATGATCCACGGCTAACTGAATNTGCTCTTCAAGGATCTGAAGTTCATTCCGGGTATTTTTNTTTAAACCAATTTCTCCGATTCCGAGAACATTATCACAATCAATAAAATCAGGAATTATAGATATCACTTCACGCGCAAGACCAACGTCCTCAGCCTCTTTGGGATTAATGCAGAGCCAGCAATAGTGATCTATGCAGAATTTCGCTGCACGTTTCGGCTCANATTCAGTTATCTGNCTNAAATAATCATAAAAGCCCTGCGCTGANGCCCTGTCGAAACCTGCCCAAAAAGCAGGCTCGTTGACTGCCTTACAGCCTGCACAGGCAAGTGCCATATAATCATCAGTGGTCCTACTGACCATGTGAGCATGAGGTTCAATGTATCGCATCTCTAAATAACCATTTATTGTTCCGGAGAAGGGGCTCCAAATGCACCTTGTATTTTTGATTCACTCACAGGCTCCGTGGACTGATCACTCAACATGTTAAGGACCCTAGCAGCCCTGCCCTGCTCATTACTGAGCAGTTCCGGCAACGCCTCCTTAAGGGCGGACACTCTGTAATCATCTGATTGCTCATGCCTATCAATACGATCAAGGAAAGCCGCAATATCAATTAACTTGATCCGGGCATCCATGAATCCCAATTCAACAAGGTTATTTTTTTTCTCTGACACGGTGCACTGATTCTACTATTAATTTCTCTGCAAGACTATTCTATTCTGACTACTTTTTTAAACTCATTAGATACTCAATCAAATCGACCAATTCATCTTTCGTCATAGTTGCCACCAGACCCGACGGCATAAGTGAAACGTCCAGAGGAACCCTAGATTCTATCTCGCTCTTTTTAGTTGAAACTGCCGCACCACCAGGAACTTTCATTGTCAGCTCATTATCAGCATCACTCACAATGTACCCAATGAGAGTAGCNCCTGCCNTAGTCTTCACTGTGAATCCCTCATANCCGAAACTGATGGCCTGACTAGGGGAAATTATAGAAACATACATAGCCTCTCTTGCAAGNTTATCTCCGATCTCTGTCAGTGCNGGACCAAAATCAATGCCCTTCTCTCCAACCTTATGACAGGTAAAACATGCTCTCAAATAGACAAGCTCACCTTTCTTAACNTTNCCCCGCAATGAAACTAAGTCNTTGANTGCCGGCAACTTTCCACCACCCAGCGCAGCCGGCAACGGGACTATCTTAGCTGCACGGGAACGAACATCAGGATCAACTGATCCTGACAGTACGACTGCNATGTCCTGCTCCAGCTGAGAAGGAATTTTTTTTAATTCACACAACTCAAGCAACTTTTCCTGACCAGCTGGACTCTTAGACATGGCCCTGACAACGGGTCTCATTTNATTATAATCATCACCCACAAGCAGACCGGACAATGCTGACACAGCGCCTAGAGTATTGACATTTCCAAGAGAATTAATGAAATAATTCCTGNCCTCTTTGATGTTCTTCAGGATACTCGCAATCGCATCCTCTCCTCCAATCTTATACAAGAGATTTGCGGCCCGGGAATTGGAATCCTTTTGGGAACATAGCCTTTGCAGATTTTTTAATTCTCCTTCAATTAAAAATTTTTCTACCAGAGTATAATATTCATCCGTGCCCACATTTTTCTGAAGGTACCTAGANACAGCCNNCTTGACCTTGTCGGAGCTTTTGCTGTAATCAAAGGAGTCGATCTTTAATATCGTTTGAACAATAAGAGCATCTTTTGCTTCATCAGCCTTTGCTGAATCAAGGCATAAAATTACACTTAAAGTGATAACGCAAATACTGAAACTAATCCTGAACACTTAATCAAGCAGTATGCTCTGCAAGGCAGCGTCTTTTTCTGGACCTACATGAAAATCGAAAGCCCTCATATATCTGGGCTTTTCTTCTTCTTTAGTTGAAGGGTCCTTAACGATTTTTGCCAGCAATTCAGGTGTATATTTACTCCGAGATCTCCAAACAATGTCACGTCCTCCAGGACTTGACCATTTCCCGCCGGCCTTGACCCAAGCATCAAAGCACTCGTTCCACTTACCTTCAGCCGCAATTCCCAGTGCCTCAAGATACCATCTGTCTGAGCCATCGTGCTGCATCGCAAGATCGGCCCAAACACTAGCCGCGCTCTTTGCATCTAATTCACGCAAAGCTATTGCGCATTCTCGTCTCACCTGTGGATTCTTGTCTTTAGAGAGNACCTTCACAAGACCAAGCACATCGTGTTGCAACTGCCTGGATAGCCTAATTGCCACGATCCTTAAATCGGAATCTTTGTGGCTCTTCAATTTTTCAATGACCNTCTTGCCGGCACCNGACATCTTGCCTAAGCACCAGGCCGCTCTGGCTGCATAGACCTTGTCATCCGACCCCATCATCTTCGNCAAAGCGTCTTGAGTCTTCTCCTTGCCCATCGAATGGAGTGAACTCCATGCAAGATAGCGCATTTCAAAGTTAGGGCTCTTCAATCCTTCAATGGCGCCATCTAAGGTCTTAATATTTATCTTTGGTATTTTATATCCATCATGCCCTTCGGGAATGAGGCGGAAAATCCTTCCCCTATCCAAGTCTCTCATGCCATGACCTCCGACGCCCGGGTCGTACCAATCCGCTACCAGTAATGAACCGTCAGGAGCAACCGCAACATCACTTGGCCTGTACCATCTGTCCCCTCCACCGCTCAATAAAGGAAGCATCTCAGCAGTGTATCCGGCGCCACTATTTTTGCGAGGGTATGCTCTGCACACATTGGGACCTGCATCGCAGTGAATGACNTGGTGCCGCAATGAAGGGAACATTTTACCTTCATAAGCAACGATCCCCGTAGGAGAACCGGCTCCTGTTTGAATGAGGTTCGGAACGACTCCGGGATCATTGAGGTGCCAGTGCCTCAGAGGTATTTCTTTTTCGATGTTTGTTCGCTTATCTCTCCATCCCTTNCCTGTAAATTCATCACGGTAACCGTAATTGCCAAATTCCATTACATAATTAATACGAACGCCCCGGTTACCGTCATCATCATTATCGGACTGCCAAATTGAACCAAACGAATCGACAGTAGCTTCCCAGTTATTTCTNAANTTCCATCCTAACGTCTCAACATTTGAACCATCCAAATCACATCTGAAGACCATGCCCTGTTGATAAGGCTTTCTGTTAGCCATTACCTCGTTACCCATCTTATCNACAATCACTTTGCCGTCCGGCGTCTTCAAGCCCCTCGATGCATTGCCAAAATTGAAATACAATTTACCATCAGGCCCAAAGCAAAACGCATGAATGCCATGGTCATGTTGCTTGCCACCCACGACATTGAAAAGGACCTTCTTATCATCAGGTTTATCATCACCATTAGTATCAGTAAAAAGNAGAACCTGCTCACCTGCGGAAACAATTACTTTGTCCCCCAAGACACATACTCCGTGCGGAGAATCAATGTCTCTTCCCTGATANAAAGTCTTAACAGTATCTGCCAAACCGTCCCCATTAGTGTCTTCCAGAATTAATATCCGGTCACCCTCTGCCCTCTTACCATTGTGACCTCTATAATTAACAATTTCAGCGACCCAGACCCGTCCCTTGTGGTCTATGTCAATGCTTGAAGGACTTAATATCATCGGCTCAGAGGCAAACAACTCAGCAGTCATTCCGTCAGCAACCTCCAACAAATCGAGTGATTCGGCCGGATCAAGNCCACCCCCGCCTCCCGCTTTTCTAGCAGCAATTTTAGGCTTTTCGGTAAAGACCTGGAATCGGACGCTCGGACTCAATCCGCTCTGATCAGTGCCCCCATTATCAAGGCCGCAAGTCGTTTTAAAACGCTCCACTCCTTTCGGAAGATCATACTCAAGTATAGAGTTTGCATGGACGCCAATTCCGTAACTGATATTCTTACCGTTAATTTTCATAGTGCCGCCACCCGCATTTTTCCCGACACGAGCCTGACCCCAATCNACCCTGGCAGATTTCCATTTAAGGTCAGTNAGCTTGGTCTCTTTGCCTTTAACAATGATACGGGGCTCGGCCCAATCCGCCCAATCAGCAGCGTACCCGTCCCCAGCATCATCTACTACAAGATAGAGTTTGTTGGCCCCGCTAATATCAACGTCCACATTCACAGCATGACCAGGAGTTGATTTTGATATCGTCTTACTGGTGAATTTTGCTTTCGCTTTGCTGGACTTTGGCTTAGTTACNACTTTTTTCTTTTGGCTACCAGGTTTTTTGAAGTCCTGATTAGCATCCAACTCCGCCTCATCGGGTCTGTGAGTCACTAGACCCTTCTCAGGAATGTTAATTCCTGCCGTCCATGCAACCGCATTGAGGACAAGCTTACGGAACCCGTCATCTCCGAAATTTGCATGGAAATGCGCACCCGTGAATCCGACCCCACGACCACCGTCTTCTCTCTGAACGGACCAGCACAGTGTCTCTGCCCGACCAGAAGCTTCTACGATATGTTTTTTAGGCCCCCTAGGCCAAGACGACCTACCGGACCTCGCAACATCATCGGGCACTGCATCAAGGATGCTGGTGACGTCTTTCTTTCCCTCTCTAAACCTCATATTAAAGTACCACTCATCTTTGACCTTAAAGTCCTCAACNCCTCTAGTGACTGGATGGTTCCGATTGAGCTTCGAAGCTGCTACCCAATGAGGATTTATTGACCATCCCGTCTCGTAGTAGCCTCCGATCCAGTGTTGAAGCGCCTTACCTGATCTTCCTGCCGGAACCTCAACGGCATAATGCATGCACATCAGACCACAGCCACGGTCAATCTCTTTTTTGACCTGTTCTAGGTTCCTGTTAATGGGGTGTCCTCCTCCACCGTCCATGAAAAGAATGATCGCATCCGCTCCCTCAAAGGGATTGGCCTGTTTCGGCCACCCATTCTTATGCACGACTGTCTCAACCTTACCTCCAAGTGCCTCCTTGATATGTGCCTCCATTAACAAAGACCCGGCATTAAATTCATGCGCTCCCCATCCATGGCTACGATTTCCTGCAACAAAGACGATCTTTTTCTTTGTCTCAGCAAATGCCAATGCTCCTGAGATCAAAAAGACTGCAGATATTAATGCTCTTATAGTTATATTCGTTTTCATACTTTTAGAGTAAAATTTATATTTATGTATTTTAGCCTTTATTCATTAGAGCCAACTTTACAAAAACAATTGTAAAAATGAAGGCTAAAAGGAAAAAAGACACAGGGAATACATCAGCGAACTTAAACCGATATCTTGCTAGTCGCGCCATCCTCTCAGGAACCCTCAAAAAGCTGCAACTGAGCCCAATTGTCATCACAGCAGACTCGATTGCATAAACAATAAAAAGCCAAAACATAATGCCACTCGTGAATCCATAGCTATGAAGACCCGTTTCAAGTTGATTCACGTGCCACCAAGAAAAAACTGTAATCATCAGAATGAGCACTGCCAGAACATTAATGCCGAGCTGCTTGATGTAACCGCCCATCCTCGCATGCAAAAGAATCAGAGCACCAATGCAAATCATAAGGGCACCATTTTCTTTTGGGTCCCAGCCCCAGAAACGGCCCCAGCTATCGTTGGCCCAGACACCGCCAAGGACAGTCCCTACAAGGGCAAATAAAAGGCCAAAACAGGTCACCCCATAAACCATACGCGTGACTGATTTTCTGAAATCTTTAGATCCAACATCAAAGAAACGTGAGAAAATATACAAATGGGCAATTACTCCTCCAAGAATTGCAGCTGCGTACCCGATGTTAATTGCTATAACATGAGTAGCCAGCCAGAAATTGGACCTTAGGACTGCTTCAAGTACCTTCAGCGTGTCTCTCGCCTCCTTGATCTCAAACCTCATGGCCAGGAAAATACCAATGATCCCAATCATTATTGAACAGGCCAAGGCAATGCCTTTTCGATCGAAAAACTCAATAATCAAACACAGAATCACTGCCGCTGCAGTGATGAAAGGTATCGTCTCGTAAAGAGTAGATATCGGAGGCCTGCCAAGGAGGACACTCCTCAAGCAGATCCCCGCAATCAGAGCCACCGTTGCAAAACACGTCATTCCAAGNACTCCGTGCGTTAGAAATCTCGAGACCCTGCTTCCTGGCCCTAACCAGGTCACAGCCAATAGAATGAAAGCCATAATATAAAATGGCAATGCCCAGTGAAAAAGGCCTAACCGGTTATTCAATAGCTCCAGCTCTATGTTCTTGTACTCTCCCCTCTTCTTTGCCTTACTGACGATTCCGTCACTCAGTGACTTCAGGTGACCAATAAAATCAGGAGACCCTACATTTCTGGTCAGATTCTCAAGCGCTTCGATTTTCGGCAAGGCCCATTGTGCAAATTTCTTCTGGTCATCAACTGTCAGCTCATTCTTGCGAAATGATAATTGCTCGATCAAATAACCCGGCTTTATCCACTCCTCATCTTTGTCTGACATGGGAGGAAACATAGCCAAACTAATCATGCTGACATTGTCCTTGACTCCGGCCGTTGCCATGTCCCTCTGAAGTAAATTGAATGCCTCCGATATCTTTGCCACAAAGTCCTGCCCATCGGGCCTCCTCGCGATTTCTATAATCTTATCAAACTCAGAAAGGAAATAACTGACCTTCGACCTGCCGCCCTCCGCTTTTTTGAATTCATCAGAGACTACTCCCAAATCAACGGTAATCCCTTGCCTTGCAAAGTTAAACGCATTAATAGCCCATTCAAATTCATTGACCGCGGACTTGAGCGAAAGGAGACCCGCATTGACCGGGTCTCTTCGCTTCTGCTTACTCTCCTCTTCCTTGTCAGGGTCCTCCATGATTTTACCCAACTCACCGGTCCTCTCAGAAAGGAGTCGCATAGGCTCTGACAACCCATTTTCATCAAGGTCACTGAGCTCCTCATAGCTGTACCTTTGCCGGGGCGACTTGTGCGGATTCACACCGATCGCCTCAATCACGGCAGGATTGTTAACCTTAAATATTGGCATTTGTTTTGCCAACTCCGGACGAAAAAGACAATCCATCAGCCACTCCGAAGCTGATACCTTGAACTTTTCATCTCCGATCTGAAAACGGAGCCGTTTCGAATTATTAATCCGCATCAGCTTGTACCGGGCCACTGTCTGCATGGGCTTAAGACGCCCCTCTTCCTGAACAGGCATCGCCTCAAATATCTTCACAATTTCAGGATCCCATTTCTCATAGGAATCAATTCCTGCGGCTCCGACAGTCAGAGAAACCGTAAAGAAACAATATAAAACAACTCTCAATGATGATGTTAAGCAATTCATTACGATCCTTCCTCCCTTCTTCGTGTCCTGTTAGTGCGCTTGAGATAGGAAAATAGCTTCTGAACAAAATGAATCGTCATCCCTATAGCAATGACATAGGTGCCATACTTGGGCCACTGATCGGCCGGGTTATGAGAAACTGCCAGACTCGTATAGAGTCGGTCACCTGGCCCGGCCCCTTCCGGCCCCCAACTGGCCTGATATAGAGTATAACCAGCGTCCCTCATCGGCTTATTCATACTGATGTGAACTTTTCTGCCAGTATCAATCTTGATAACGTCACTAGAATATTCACGGGCCCTCATCGTGCCGGGATGGTCCTCCTTCTGAAAATTTTCCAATTCAATGGCAAAGGGCAAGGTGTAGCGATGACGAGTCAGATCAACGGACCATTGCTCATCACCAATACTGAAAGTAAAAGGCTTAGGAGCAAATGGAGGACTTGAACCAATGAGAAGACCAGAAGTTATTTCCTTAGAACTATATTTGTCAGTACCGACTCTTGGGTAAATGTCAACGTAAGTGGCTGGAAGATTAAATTCCATAGTCTTATTAGTTGGCATTGATTCGATCCCGAAACCTTCGACGACACGGATTATCTTTTTGTTGTTTTCTTTGTTCTTTACTTTTGCCTTTTCCGCGCCCATCAATCCAGCTAACTGCCCCTTGCCATTCGCTATGTTCTTCTCATAGCCGGAAACTTTAAGAGCAAAAGGAATTTCACTATGTCTGAAGCTCCTTGCTTTCCCTCCCTTCCATGATCCACTCAATTGATCAGGACCTATGACATGAATGAATTTGCGTTTCCCATCCGAGCCGTAGTTGCTAATTTCAATACTCCAATTAATGAGGCTATAGATTTCATCAGACTGATGCATCTCGTCTGATCCGTTCGGCTCATAAAGGAGCATGTTACCTTCTTTCGTATAGTGAAAAGCAACGAAACCCGCAACTAATATGTAAAGGATTCCACCATGTGCTATCAGCATTCCCGGGCGTCGCCAACTCTTGCGTGCCCTGACGATGGCTCCGAGCGTAAGATTCAAAAAGAGCAANGCGCTGACCAAATATACACCAGGCAAAACGAAAGAGACCCCGGCAATTTTCTCGACAAGAAAAAGCGATTCGAAATATTTGTCTGAAGCTTCATACAGACCCATCTCGACTTGCGCCATAGTTCCAAAGTACGTAAGAGCAAGGAGAAAAGTTAATAAGATAACGGCAAGCAAATAACCCGAAAAGAAATCATATATATTGCCAAGCAATGATTTCTGTTTAGCGGCCACTTCCCCGGCCTCTGTCTCTGTTTCTGTCATCAGTGTATTATTTGGGCAATTCTATTTGTAGCTCAGGCATGATAATTCCAATCATTTTATATCCCTCCTTNGATTCACTCGCTCCGAANCCTTTATAAGAACCTTCAATTTCAACATACTTNCCNTCTCCAAACAAAAATTGTCTCGNAGGNAATGCNGAAGCCTCTTCCTGCGTNGNATCAGACAAACCCATCTGGCTCCGCCAACGGTTAAGATTAGCCAATAGTTGACCTCCACCAGGAAGGACCGTGAAATAGCATTCGCCCTTCTTGTCCGGACCAAAATTGAAATTAGCTATTCTCATTGCTGTTCTCTCAATAGCATTCCATCCCTCAGGCTTTGTCCACTCGAACGGCGGATTGCCTTCACCTACTTTCAGAGTTTTACAAAAAGCTTCAAAATTGCCTTTCTGCTCATCAATTAAAGTTTTGGGNCCNACCATTTTAACAAAGAATGAAACCTTTGATGATTCTGGNGAAGTACTCGAAGCTGAAGTTATTCCTACCCTGTCCCTAAATGACAGACCAAGTTGAGGGTCCGGAGCAAAACGGCCAGGGGCTCGAGAATCCTTTATTTCTATATACTCTTCATTACGGTCACATGAGATGAAACCAAAGGCGGCAAAAATTAAAAGAAAACTGAAAGGCTTGCGAAACATTAGATCGATAATATTACAAAAAAGTACGAAATTCCCAATTCATTAGTTCTAATTATTATTAATGCCGAAAGGGTCAATAGTATCACCCCGAGATTTGATCGAAGGCCCAGATTGATAAAAATCATCGTCCGGCGTCGCTGTAAACCTTCCAAAATAAAACCCAATCAAAATACCAATTATAAGCCCCAAAGAAATGAGCCCAAGAATCTTCAGCCATCTACTCATAAAGTCGTCAGATAATTGATCATTATCTGGTTCATCTTTATTTTCCGGCTCATCCTTATCTTTCGACTCATTATTTCCTTTGTCCTCGACGCTGCTGTTCTCCCCCGCATTCTTTTCAGCCCCGTCCTCCAGCTCCTCTATAATTTCAATTTCTTCCTCCTCATTAGCAGGTATCAAAAACTTAACCCCACAAGACGTGCACCTTCCCTTTCCCTGGACCTGGTCNTCAGGGACATTCAAAGCCGTTCCACATTTAGGACATTTAATTTTTAACATCTAAAACAAATAATNTGAGCCCTCTACTCTTTAACTTTTTTATTGGCGTACTCTCCGCGNAGCCAGTCCACAATTAACTCGACNCTCTTTTGATCGAGCTTGCCTGGCTTAACTTCACCTTCAGCACTCACTGCATCCAGAAAATTTGGCATCCTGTCATTATCATCACCATAAAATCTTTCATGACTCGAATTGCCAATAAAATCTATTAACCACTGCCTTGACATATAGGCCGTAAGATCAGGNCCCTTCTTNCCTCCGTCCCCTTTTATCTTATGACAGTCAACGCAGGCAAGGTCATCCTCGCCCATCCANACAAAACCTTCCGCTATGAGTTCCNCGTCTTTATTATCCGCTTCTGCCTGTGATTTGAGCTTAGCCTCAGATGAAAGCGCCGCTGCCAGAGTAGTAACGTCNTCCTCCTCTAACTCACAATCGACNAGAAATTCGANCATTTTNCCATCTTTAAACTTGGTGTTACCAAAAAATTTATCACTCTCATAATCTTCGACTGTGAGNANCTTNGCTATCCATTCCCTGCTACCAACTCCTTTCAGGTCAGGAGCAGATTGTTTGTCAGTCAATTTATTGTTAGTCCCATCCAGAGCATTACCNTCTTCATCATAGCCATATGCATGACAGGACGCGCAATTAGCAGCGAAGAGTCTAGGGCCCTGCGTCAGCGGATCAGAATACAGTAATGAGAGGGCTCCTTCAGGNGGAATGCCATCATTAAATTCAATCAGCTCCTTGACCCGGTCAGCTTGTTCATGTGCTTTNTTTACATCCGCAATGTAGGCNGGATCTGATGCATCTGTTTTAAAAGCCNTCACGGTCAAGACAACAAATCCACCAATCAAAACATAAAGTAAAACCACATTGACCCAATGACCCATTTTCTTGAGACCGATCAGAGGCATCATGAACAGCATTGTTGACAAGACTCCAGGAACAATAATGGCTCCCAAAACAAGACCAAATTCGCCTTGGAAAGGTTCAAATTTNAACATCAAGAACAGCGACATAAAATACCAGTCCGGACGAGCAGCATTATAGGGCTGAGAAGGGTCAGCTGGAGAAGTNAGCTCAGNGCCCTTCCAAAAGACAAAGAAAAGTACTGCACCTAAAACAGCGAAACATACAATCGNGTCACGGAATATCTGGTCCGGCCAAAACATACCATCTCGTTTGGGCCTTCTCGCGGAATTATCATCTTTACCGCGAAGATGGAGAAAGATTATCCGGACAATGACGCCCAGGGCTAGAATCACAGGAATCCATAGCACCCAAGGTGGATTTGAATCCTTGAAAAGATAAGCAGCGACTGCCAAGCCCGAAGAACCTATGGCAATGAGATACCAATAGTAAAGTGCCCCTGCACGGGTCGCGGGTTTTGCCTCCGTAATACCATGCCGCCTAAATAAATAGATATGAACACCAATTAAAGCAATGAGCGAGGCAGGTAAAATGCCCGCATGTAATGCAAAGAACCGGGTCAGGGTATGATGNCCGTAATCAGTTCCTCCGATGACNACTGTCTGTAAATCNTCGCCAATGAGNGGAACGACTCCGGCCAGATTCGTTGCCACTTTTGTTGCCCAGAAACCCTTCTGATCCCACGGNAATAGGTAGCCAGTCAGTGATGTTGCTAAGGTGATAAAGAGCAAAATAACACCGAACCAGAAATTGAATTCTCGAGGAGCACGATAAGCACTGTCTATAACGACCTGAACAAGGTGAAGGACCAGCAGCACCACCATGATTTGCGCTGTCCAGTGATGGATCCCTCTAAGGATCCATCCAAAAGCCATTTCGTTCTGAATATAATAAACACTTTCCCAGGCCGTCGATGCGCTCGGACTGTAGGCCATCCAAAGAAAGATCCCGGTTATGAACTGGATCATAATGGCAAAGGTCAGGGTACTCCCCCATACGTATCGCCATCGGGCACCTCCGGGAACACTCTCAAAGAGCGCCTCTTTAGTAATGGCTCCTATTCCGGTTCTATTTTCTAGCCAACCAAAAAACGCCTTCATTAAACTTCAATTTTATCTGCAACACCGGCCTTAAATTTAACAAAGGTCACCCANACTTCCCCTTTGNCCAAAAGCTCGNAATCCACTTCCAATTCATCGAGGGGGCGGGGACTGACACTTTTGCCCTGAGTACTTCCATCAAAACCAAAACTGCTTGCATGGCACGGGCAGAAAAAAGCAGAACCGTCAGTGTTAATATCAACACTGCAACCGGCATGAGGACAGCTCGAACTGAAAGCGACCACNTNACCCTCATCAATTTTGCGNAAAAANACTGAACCTATTGGCTTGTTAGGGTACTTGGTCCACGCGTCTTTTCTTTCCGCAACGACCTGATACAACTTCGGAGTACCATCAGAGGGGAGCTCATCAATACTGGCAAGACGAACCTTGAACCCGCTCCCTTTATCAGCGCCTAATGGAGCCAAGAGAGTTGCNACTCCGGCACCGACAGGNACAGAAACCATNNCTCCTCCCAAAACTATGCTGGCAGTTTTTTCTAGGAATTGCCTTCGTTCTGGATCCTCAGGCTCAATGGGGTCTGTAGGTAGCGGTTCATTCATATTAAATATTGGAAAAGTAATGTGCTATAATAGAAACCGCCAAACAAACTAAAACTTAACATAAAGAGTGCTCAGATAGGACTTTTTAGCGAGACAGGCACTGATTTCTTGTTTTATATTAATTGAATGCCGACAAATCCNCNAAATCGTAGAAATTTCTTAAAATCTGCAAGTGCACTTGCCGGATCAATGCTGGGAACCCAAATGCCTCTCGCATCGGCTGAAAATACNAAGCGACNCCCCATCAAATCCAATTCTATTGGTGTTTCCACTTACTCTTACTGGGGCTTCAGACGCAATGAGTTCAGGCCAATTGAGAAGTGCCTGGACATCGCCGCCGATCAAGGCTTTGACGGAGTCGAAATCCTGCAAGTCCAAATGGAGGACTTCAAGCCATCGTACCTACAAAAAATAAAAAAACATGCTTTCCTTAATGGTATTGCCCTGATGGGTTTATCGACTCATCAGGACTTTGTTGACCCTGACGCCTATAAGAGAAGGCATAATGTGGAACAAACCATTTTCTATATCCGGCAAGCAGCTGACTTGGGAATCCCCACTATNAGGATAAATACCGGAAGATGGAACACTTCCAAGAACTTTGACCATCTCATGAAAAACAGAGGAATCGAACCTGTCCTCGAGGGACACACTGAAGAGGAAGGATACAAATGGGTCATTGATTCGATTGGAAAACTTGTAGGAGAAGCAGAAAGGTCGGGTGTTATTCTGGGACTGGAAAATCACTGGGGNCTTGGCCTCACGCCTGAAGGGGTATTGAAAATAATTAACGCGATTAAATCGCCCTGGCTTCAGGTTACTTTGGACACAGGAAACTTTCTGGAAGACCCTTACGAACGGCTTTCCATGCTGGCAAACAAAACAGTCCTCCTTCAAGCAAAGACCTATTATGGCGGCGGCCGCTGGTACACTCTCGATCTGGATTACGGCAAAATTGCAAAGATCATGCGGGATGCAAATTACCGCGGTTGGGTGTCCTTGGAGTTTGAGGGCAAAGAGGACCCCGTCTCAGGGTGTAAAAAGAGCGTTGAACTGCTTCGTAAATTTTTCGGTTAACCTTTATCATTATAAAAATGAAATCACTACTCATAACAATTCTATCCTTAATATTTTCATGGAGTGCACTTTCCGAGACCATCAAAGTCGCCTGCGTAGGTGACAGCATCACATACGGTGCCGGCATCAAGGACAGAAAAAACATGAATTATCCAGTACAACTCGGAAAAATACTTGGTCAAAAGTATGAAGTTAAAAATTTCGGAAACAGCGGCTCTACGATGCTGAAAAAGGGTGATAAACCTTATTGGAAACAACGTGAATACAAGGCGGCACTGGAGTTCAACCCAAACATTGTGATTATAAAACTTGGAACTAACGACACGAAGCCTCAGAACTGGAAGCATGGAGCCGAATACTCATCCGATTATAAATCTATGATATCAGCTTTTGCGAAACTCACCTCGAAACCAAAGATTTACATTTGCCTCCCCGTTCCAGTCGTCAAGACTCGGTGGGGAATCACCGACTCAATCGTCAATAAAGAGATAATACCAACGCTCAGAAAAATATCAGCTCAAACTGAATCACAACTCATCGACCTAAACACTCCATTCAAAGGAAAACATCAACTCATACCTGACCACGTTCATCCGAACGGCGCAGGAGCAACCATCATTGCCGAGACTGTNGCAAGCAGTATNCGCAAGCCTCTGAAGTAATGCAGCATGAGCGGCCAGAAAAAATGAATAAGAGCAATTANANTATTNATCCAGNGCGGACCCTGCTACTAGTGTGCATCTGTTTCACTTTCAGCCACACTCAATCATTTGCGCAAATCAAAGCNAACAACAGAACCATTTCCGGATCAGGCCAGTTCGGCGGAGCCTCAATCACCACACCTAAGGCCTCTCCACTCAGAAAAGAAACCAAGAAAATAACCTATCTGGCAGTTACCGATGATAGGGCCTGGGTCAACAATGAGGGGAAAACCATCAAAGGCAGGTTAATCGCTTTCGATCCCGGCAATAAAGAAAAGTTNATCCCCCCCACAATCATNAAAGAAGATAAAATAAGAATGCTCATTGGTACAAAAGCTTATGTGTTCCCGTTGGACAAACTGAGAGAGGAGAACCGCAAGGAAATACTCAACCTTAAAAATGGATTTAAAGCACATTATGAGCGAGTAAAAGAGGCCCAGAAAAAAAAGGATTCTCAATGAGGAGTTTTTTGACTCTAATAACAATACAAATAAAAATTTCAAAATAACCGAACTAACCAGAATTCATGAAACTTAAATTCTCTAATACAATTCAGACATTCACTCTAATCGCTACTGCAATAAGNATGATAGCATGNGGAGGAGATCCTAAGAAAGAGACCTCAGGAACCGATTCCCAAGAAGTCTGGACTTTTCCCGAACATATCAGGTCAATGTCCAAGACATATAATGAAACTTCATCCACAGAATCACAAACCACAAANCCNAAAGTAAAATTAGCATTTATGACAAATGCCACNGCCGATTTCTGGTCNTATGGAAANGCNGGNGCCGAAAAGGCAGCCTCNGAGCATGATGANATCGAAATNGAATTCAAAATGGGTGANGGNACAGCNGCNAANCANNGAGAAATNTGTGANTCNTTACTCGTCAGAGGATTNAAAGGNATCGCNATCAGCCCNCCTAANCCNAANGGTCANCAGNANNNNCTCAANGNNTGGGCAAAGAAGGCTNCNATTATNACNGTTGANAGNGATGCNCCNNANTCTGANCGCNTNTTTTATTTAGGAACAAANAATGTTGAGGCCGGACGTCAGGCAGGAGAACTCCTAAAAGAGGCATTGCCAGACGGAGGAAAGGTNATGGTCTTTGTNGGNGTNGGAGATCAGGCAAATGCTGTNGAACGNTATCANGGNCTNAAGGAAGCCGTGGAAGGNACAAANATTGAAATCTTAGATCTTAGGACGGACGAAGCCAACATCGGCAAAGCCAGAAGGAACGCTGAGGACACNCTCACAAAGTACCCTGACCTCGCAGGGATGGTTGGACTATGGGCGTATAATGCACCTGCATGCCTCAAAGCGGTTAGGGACAAGGGCGTTGTNGGAAAAGTTAAAATTGTAGCCTTCGATGAAGAGGTCGAAACACTCAAAGCCATCGATGCTGGTGAGATTCACGGNACTGTCGTTCAGCAACCATATGAATTTGGATACCAGTCAATCAAAGCACTACGCTCAATCATCGTTGAAGGTAAATCACCTCAGGACCTTGAAATTCCCGACACGAAACAGAAATTCATTGCAACAAAAATGATCCGAAAAGGAGGCGGCGAAGCCTATCTGAAGCAATGCCAAGAATGGAAAAGCGGCAAATAAAGATCACCCTNTAGAGTCATAAAAGATCCATACCTTGAGCGTCACNCCTGAAAAATCNATCCCTGCATTACGTATGCGTGGGATTAANAAATCCTTTCCGGGAGTCCGTGCACTCATTGATGTTGACTTTGAAATATCAANCGGCGAAGTCGTTGCNCTCATAGGAGAGAACGGAGCAGGAAAATCNACATTGATGAATATCCTCGGAGGAGTTCATCAGCCAGACTCAGGCTCCATAGANGTNAATGGTGTCANCNCTTCAATAAGATCAGTTTCCCATGCAGACCAGCTCGGAATCGGNTTCGTCCATCAAGAACTCAACATCCTTGATAATCTTGATGTGGGAGCCAATGTTTTCCTGGGCAGAGAACCTCGTCGCTTAGGCATCATCGACACAAAAAGCATTTTTGAGCAGACCAAGCCCTTCATAGAAATGCTCGGNCTCGACATTTCACCCGAGACNCCAGTCTCCGAACTTTCAATTGGTCAGCAACAAATGGTTGAGATAGCCAAAGCACTCTCCAAAAACGCCAAGATTATTATCATGGACGAACCAACGTCCAGTCTCACTCTTTCAGAAACTGACAAATTACTAACTGTCATCACTGAACTCCGCGAAAAAGGAATCGCAATTATATACATTTCGCACCGATTAGGTGAAGTNAGTCAATGCGCGGACCGCGTAGTCGCTTTGAGGGACGGCTCGAATGCCGGTGAACTTTCCAGGGNTGAAATCAGCCACGATTCGATGGTCAGCCTAATGGTCGGAAGGGCCTTGGAAAGAAACACTCCAGACCATTCACCCATAACATCTGAAGATGAGGGTTTAGAAGTCTCAAACCTGAGAACTACAGCTTATCCTGATTGCAAGGTAAGTTTCCGCGTCGCTTCCGGCGAGATTTTGGGGATGGCAGGACTGGTCGGTGCCGGTCGCTCAGAACTTGCTCAGGCCATATTCGGAGTAGACACAACACTAGAGGGCGAAGTTAAAATAAATGGCAATGAAGTGAAACGAGGATCTTCCAGAGCTTCAATTGATTCCGGAATCTATCTTGCTCCTGAGGACAGAAAAAGGACAGGCCTTGTCACTGAATTTGACATCAATAAAAACGTCTCTCTCGCATCCCTTCAGAAATATTCAAATAGGCTCGGACTCATTGATAATAGCTCGGAAGAATCAGCCGCAGAGAAGCAGGTAAAGAGCTTGAATATAAAGACCCCCTCAACGCATACTCCGGTCATTAACCTTAGTGGAGGGAATCAGCAAAAGGTCGTACTCGCAAAGTGGCTCTCAATGAGNCCNAAAGCAATCATATTTGACGAGCCTACCAGAGGAATCGATGTGGGCGCAAAAGCCGAGATCTACAAGTTAATGCGCAACCTTGCCAAGCAAGGAGTGGCCGTATGGATGATATCCAGCGACATGGAAGAAGTACTTGGAATCAGCGATCGAATTGCGGTAATGCATGAAGGAAGAATTACCGGCGAGATTACAAGAGAGAATTTTTCAGAAGAAGCCATCATGCACCTAGCCGTTGGTGGAAAAACCGAATAAAAATCAACTAATGGGAAATTCAAAATTAGACTTAGTCAGAAAAAACAGGCGCGAATTAGGTATGTTTGGCCTTCTCATTGCTCTTGTCATAATCACCTCATTAGGAACCAGAGAAAGCGGCGTAATGGGACTTTTTGAGAGCAAGTTTCTTACTCCGGACAATCTTAAAAATATTAGTAGAGAAATAGGCATTTACGGAATCTTCAGNATCGGCGTCGGNATCGTAATCATCACGGCAGGAATAGATCTNTCNGTAGGGTCNCTCATGGCCCTCCTCGGCGTCGTATTCCTTTACTTTGTAACNCCTCCAGAGACGAGACCAGATTCTTTTCTTGCTAAAATAATTCCTGAGATAGCATGGCCAATGGCNATAATATTNACGCTTGTCATGGGAACTTTGGTCGGNTTGATGCAAGGGCTCTTGGTAGGAAAGCTCAANCTTCAAGCATTNATAGTTACGCTNTGNGGCCTNNTATCATACAGAGGCCTTGCCAGATTCTCNGCCGATGACACCTCCATTAACCTNAGTNANTCTGAACANNATCTTAGTTTCGTCAGATACCTNGGNGAGGGAAGNNTNGNNGATGTNNTNAANNACGGNAANGGNTCCGGNNTCCTTCANAGCATTCCTATGTCGTTTGTGTACCTGATCGGCTTCGCTATTTTCTTTGGCATAGTGTTGCACAGGTCCGTTTTCGGTCGCTACATCTTTGCGGCAGGAAGAAATGAATTAGCCACAAAATATTCCGGCATTAATACCAGCNTCGTCATTGCCTTTGCTTATGTCATTGCAGGCTTTTGCACTGCCTTTGCAGCAATCCCATTCTGCATCTACACCGGCTCAGTCCAGCCCGCTACTCATGGAGCTTTTTTCGAGCTTTACGCAATCGCTGCGGCCGTATTGGGTGGATGTAGCCTCAAAGGCGGTGAAGGATCAATAGTTGGAATCCTGATCGGTACGGCAATTCTCATCGTCCTCAGAAACATGGTCAATCTCTTTGGCTACCCTACCCCACTCAGTGATGCCATCACAGGTGGAGTCATTTTTATCGGAGTCCTACTAGATAGGCACGGCGCATCAAGCATCGTTCGCCTGTTCACCAAAAAAAACAAACCGGCCTAAAAAGTTATTTACCAAGGAGAATTCCCTCCATTCACACAAAGGGTCTGACCCGTTATAAAACCTGCCTCCTCAGAGGCAAAATAAGCAACTGCCTCACCAACGTCCGCTGGAGTCCCCCACCGACCAGCAGGGATCTGACTCAGGTAGGCTTCCTTATCTTCCTCAGGGTCATTCTCATGACGCTCAGTAGGTATCCATCCAGGATTGACAGTGTTAACCGTAATCCCATGAGGAGCCAACTCACGAGACATGCTCCGAGTCCATCCAATCTGCCCACCCTTAGCAGAAACATACGCACTGAATGGACTCACTGAGAGTTGATACACCTCACTTGAAATATTGATAATCCTCCCCCACCCACTCTTCTTCATATTTGGCAACACTGCCCTCGTTAAGAGATAAGGACTTTTAATAAAAAAATTGAGCATTTGCTGATAAAAATCCCAGTCATATTCCTCAATAGGTTTCAATGGTTGGTCAGGCGTCGCGTTGGGGACAATAATATCAATTGGGCCCAGATCTGACTCGGCCTTACTCACNAAATCAGCAATGGCCTCTTCATCGACCGCGTTTGCTTTNANTAGAAGCCCCTCGCCTCCGGCACTTTGAAATTCTGAAAAAGCACGCTCGGCCCTCTCNTCATTATTNTAATAATTCATNACNACNTTAGCGCCCCCGGCACCAAGGACCTTAGCAATCCCAAGACCTAGACCTGTTGTACTNCCAGTGACAAGCGCCACATGTCCTTTCAATGTTTGAGCCATTTTATTTAATTATTTGGTTTGTATGTTCTTGAGTTTCATTTTTTAAACCAAAATGATCTAAAACAAATTTATAATTATCGTTATTTTAATAAAATTACCATAGCCACCATGGAAANTTCATATATGCAGAANTTTTCATAACTCTTAACAAATCTTAATCATTAAGAAGGCGTCCAGCTCTTGAGAACNCAATAGAGCGCATTATCTTCANGCAAATCAAGGACAGAGAAGTAGTGAGTCGCCCAAAATTACCCGGCTATTTTATAGATGAACTGATTGGAGAAGGTTCCACAGGTTCAGTCTGGACAGCTGCGTACAANGGCAAAACCCGTTATGCCGTCAAATCGCTTCGCGGCATTGCCATTAACAGACAAGTACTTTCAGACTCACTGGTAAAGATATACAAGAGCAAGCCCCATCCGGGAATTGCTAAGATTCATGACTTTGATCTGGCAAGCCCTCATGCGTACATCACAATGGAACTGTACGCAGAAAGAACAACGAACTCTGAAGGAACCTCTATCGTAAGGCCTAGGAATTTAGAGACCTTATGTGGCAACGTCTCATCGGATGACGGGTGGAAAATTGCAATCCAAATTGCAGAAGCCATGGCTCACCTCCATGAAAACCGAATCATTCACTGCAACCTCAAACCGACCAATGTGCTGTTTGGAAGCGGAATGAATCCACAACCAAAAATATCAGACTTCTCACAAGGCATGCTCGGTGGGACCGAACAACTAGAGACGAGCGATTCTCTTTTCTATTGTGCCCCCGAACAACTCCAGCACGGAAAACAGTTCTTTGAAGGCAAAGGAGAGCAGTGGGACGTTTATGCATACGGCGCGACCATTTATCGTCTGATGACAGGCAAATTCTGTCGACTCAACGATGAAATTGTTAAATACAGGAAGAAAAGAGAAACCCAACTCAATCTTCACAGTGAAATATCCACTCACCGCGTTGCCATGGCCCTCAGCTCTCAGGAAACAGTGAACTGGCCCAGTGAAGCCATTTCTCAAAAGGAGCAACTGTACCGTTCAATAATAGAAAAGTGCTTAAGCCTCAATGAAACGCACCGCTACAGCGACATGAACGAAGTTCTCGAAGAGCTTCAAGAATGTAACAACAACAGACAGATCACCCTGCCATCAGAAGGAAATCCACTCAACGTCACTATCAATAAGAAGACTAGGTGGGAACATGCAAAAACCGTCCTTCTCTCCGCCGTTGTTTCTGCCGCCGCCACAGTCATAATTACACTGAATTTACAGGACAAAAAATCAGAGATCGCTCCTGTCCCGTTACCTGAGCCAACAAAGACACCCGAAGAAACCCCGATTAATCTGAACCCTGAAGCGGAGAAGGAAGAGCCCACCCCTGCCCCAGAAATTAAAGACGCAAGAATAGCCAATCTCATTAATGATTTCCAGCAGTCCCAATCCGCACTGAATGAATTGTGCAGAATGCTTGCCTCTTTGGATGAGGAAGGGAATCCGCTTTACAGGTTCCCTGAAGGAACTATCGGGTCAATGCTGACCTATTATGATAAGTTCATCAGCCGCAACGCTGATGATCCCGCTCTTCGCGACTCAGTCATTAATGCGCTCAGTAATTCCAGTGAACTTCATATTCTGCTGGGCGACTTCACTTCTGCCGGCCAAAAACTGACACAGGCCACAGAATTAATTGAGAGCGATGAGATCGGAGGAGGAGATGCCGGAGAACTGCTCCAGCGCCGAGCACGATTATACAAAAACCTCTCCACCTCAAAATCAGGAGCGCAAATGCATCGCGCCGCCACAGCAGCCGCCACTCAGTCTTTTCTTTATTACAAGGAGCTTTTGAGCCGAGAGCCCAACGATCCGGCTAATTCCCGGGCCGCAGCGGAAAGTGCCCTCTTACTGGCCAAAAAATTACGCAATTCTGAACAGATTGACCTTTCCCAGCAATATGCCGATCAGACAATTCAAATCATCACAGCCACTACCGCGGATTCCCTTCCCCTCGAAAAGGACCAGTTACTTTTAGCTTCTGCCCATTTTGAACTGGGACAAACCCTACACGAAAAAGGAGAGTTGGATATTGCCAACGAATCATACCAGAATTCCATCGCAGGTTACACTGAACTTGTTACCGCTTTCCCGGAAAAATTAAATTATCAGTTTCAGTTGGCACGCGCATTGGGAGAAGAGGCAGACATTGCTTTTGTCACGGCCGACCCTGAGGCCAATGTCATAAACAATGATGCAATCGAAATTCTTACAGCGCTCACTGAGAAGTCTCCCAGCAACAGATACAAGTTCCAAATGGCGCGGAGGCTCTATGCATTTTCTAGATCAATAGAAAGTGAAGGAGAATCCAGTGCGGCAAGGACTCAATCACACGCGGCGCTCAATATTTTGAAAGATCTCATTAAAAATGAGCCAAGTAACTTTGACTACCAAAATGAAATCGCTCAACTCTGCCGCCAGCTCGCCGATCTTCATAAGAAGGCCGGAGACACAGAAAAATCAGTGCAACTATCACGCGAAGCCGTACGACACATCAAAAACTTACTTGAAAAGGATCTCGATGTTGAAAATAACAACCGCAAGAAAAACAATTACCGGGAAATGATTGCCAAAGACTACGGCAAACTGGGCTGGCACTTAGCCAATACCGGTGAAGAAGAAGACATTCCGGAAGCCAAAGAGTCGTTCAAGACTGCGCAGGACTATTATCAGCAAATCCTTGACATTGAACCTGCAAATGACGATGCCAAAAGATGGCTACAATGGGCAAAGGATTGCCTAGCTGAATTGCCCTAGGACTTCCTGGCTGCAATGAATGATCTGATGCACGCGATCACGTACAAAGTGCAAATNCCTGACATTACCAGCATTCCCCAGATAGCTACAGTTGCATCACCACCGAAGAGCTTAGGTAATCCCCTGCCAAAACCGGCAAGCGCACCCAGTAACGCCANTGTCAGGGCAATGTGAGCAACCGTTTTCCTCTTCTTCTCATCCTTAGCCAGAACGCCACAGACCAGAATCGGTATTCCCAGAAAAGACGGTATTAGCGCAGTTACGCTGGCTTTCCCAGTGGAAAAATAGAGGACTATGCCGAGCACAGTTAGTAATGAGCCAACTAAAATAGAAAGTTTTGTGATTGAAGTCATGATTAAAGAAATTTGCCGAATGAGCAGGACAGGTCAAATCGTTATCCTTGCAAAAACACTATTGCCCTATCATAAAAATCCATAATAATGTTTTTTCATTCCAAATTTATATTATTGAACGTTTCATTCAGCTCAAATTCCATCAAATGCCCCCAATACAAATGACTTCTCGCCGCAAATTTATTACATCAACTGCCGCTGCACTGACAGCGCCCCTGCCTTTAATTGCTGATCATCACAAAAAAAAGAAACTTTACGACATATCCATTGCTGAGTGGTCATTACATAAGTCGCTATTCGGCAAGAAAATGACCAATTTGGATTTTCCAGTAGTCTCAAAAAAAGAATTCGGCATCAATGCCGTTGAATATGTAAATCAATTCTTCAAGGACAAGGCTAATGACAAGAAGTATTTAAATGAACTGAAAAAAATATGTGACAGTGAGGGAGTAAAGAGCCTGCTCATCATGTGTGACGGCGAAGGAAAACTTGGAGATCCAGACAAAGACAAGAGGGCTGGCGCGGTAAATAATCACAAACGATGGGTAGAAGCAGCTAAGCATCTGGGGTGCCACTCCATTAGAGTCAATGCATCTTCATCAGGCTCATATGAAGACCAACAAAAACTTGCCGCTGATGGCCTCGGAAGCCTCAGCGAATTTGCAGCTACTCACGGACTCAACGTCATTGTGGAAAATCACGGAGGATTATCTTCTAACGGAGCATGGCTTTCCGGAGTGATGAAAATCGTAAACAAAAAGAATTGCGGAACATTGCCTGACTTCGGCAATTTCAGAATCGGTGGAGGTAAGACCTATGATCGGTACAAAGGAGTCAAAGAACTCATGCCTTTTGCCAAGGCCGTCAGCGCAAAATCACATGATTTTGATGAGAAGGGTAATGAAATCCACACAGATTATCACAAAATGATGAAGATCGTCATTGATGCCGGCTACCACGGGTACGTGGGCGTCGAATACGAAGGCGGTAAGATGAGCGAATTTGACGGGATAAAGGCCACAAAAAAATTACTAGAAACGGTAAGAACTAAATTATCCTCTTAATCCAGACTCACTGCTTTCTAATTCTATAGAAGTAGCGTTTACCAGAAACTGAGAACCTTTCCGTCGCGATATTTCCCCGCCCAACAATCAATTTCTTAAGAGTCATCCATGTTTGAAGATCTGGAGACGTCTGCATAACGTAACCTGATCCCTGCTCCGCAGGAAACATATATTGAACCTGACCATTCTCAAGGACAGTGAACTTGAGTTGAAATTTTGGAACGCTCTCAGCATCAGTCGGCGAACTCTCAAAAAATACTTCTGTCTCATCTAGCCACCCATCACCGTCAGTGTCCTTACCCGCAACTGCATCGGCAAGGTCAAGCGTGACAAACTCCCTTATCTTAGCAATACTCACTAAAAGTTCAGCATCGTAAAAAAGATCACTACTGCTCGAATTGGCTTGATGCACCTCAGCCGAGAGCACGTTCACTCCATCAATGAAAAGACTCGAGTCAATGACATACTCCTTCACCTCAGACTCGGCCTCACCACTAATTGCAGACTCAGCAAAAGTAGCCGATCCGGCACTCTCACCGAGATTATCTCTTACAATTTCAGTGCCGTTAAGATAAACCGCAATGCCATCATCTTTTCGTATTCTTATCTTAGATGAGACAATCTCCGAAGCGCCCTTGAACTTAAAAGATCTTCTAAAATAGGTAGTCGCGTGCTTATTGTCAGAATTGTCGCCAAATCCTACATTGCCTACCACATCATCCTCTCCGTACCCGAGCGGCGATTGTGCAACTTTCCATGAAGAATCATTATAATCGACAGAGGCCCAACCCTTGCCTGGATCGGTCCCGTCATCCAAATAGTTCCAGACATCACCGCTAGAAACGATTCTGGTAAAAGGTGGAATTATCGCGGTCGCATTCAAATCAAAACTAAAATTGGAAGTGGATCTTGAACTTTTGTGGACCTCAACCGCCAACACATTTAGTCCATCCCTAATAAAAGAAATGGGCACTGCAACATTAATTTGATAATCTTCCTCAAGAAGATCCGTAGAAGCGAGTGTATTATATGCGGCATTATCCCTAAGATTACTGTCACGGAACACCTCCTTCCCATTCAGATAGACCGCACAACCTTCATTTCTGGCAATTCCAACTACCATCGAATTGACTGAATCAGGATCCCTCAAATAAAAACCTCTCCTAAAATAGGTTGTTACGTGTTTGTTATTCGCGTTAGCACCATAACTGATTACAGTGCCCTCGTCCCCTTCACCGTACCCGAACTGACCCACGCCATCGCTCCAGGCCGAATCATTAAAATCAATGCCGGTCCAGGAACTTCCCTGATTAGAACCATTATCAAGATATTTCCATTCACTGGCATAGGTGAATAGCTTTCGTGAAACATTCCCTCCACGGTTCGCAACAGAATAAACAAATTCATCAAATCCCTCCGCTCCGGCTCCCTGCTTATATTCAAAATCACCATCAGAATCCAAGGTCAGCGTTCCTTTTTCTGGTCCCACCTCAACTGATGCAGAGAGCGCGTCACCATCCACGTCAGAATCATTTTTTAAAACATTCTCGCTAAGAGTCCCACCTTCCACTGAAAATGTATCAGGGGTCAGGTCAGGCGCATCGTTAGTAGGATCAATCTCAAGAATAACCTCAGCAACATTGCTCTGCTCTGAGGAGGGCTTTGGAGCAGTCGCGACTATGACTCCCTCAATTTCCAAATCTATTATGTTTCCGCTAATATCAAATGAGCCTTCAAAAGTAACAGGCACGTTCAGAGTAAGCACATTTCCACTCTCCGTGATGCGACCTTCCAGATCAATGTCCTCCAGAACCGTATCGAATGATTGCGGCCCATCAGGAACACCAAGGTCAAGCGATGCATTTATGTCGGCCGTTCCAATAATCTGAAACTCATTGTCTACCTGACTGAATTCGCCTGACTCAGAAACCGTAGCCTCAGGACCGGGCTTGGTCATGTTAAGTACTAAGTCTCCCCCGTCAGCGGTGACTGATGCAGTGACAACAAAAAGAAACCTGTAATTTAGCTCCACATCATCAGTCAAGACAAGAGAACCTCCCTCAATATGTATATTCTCGAAAGGGCTCTCAGTAGGAGATAAGGCCACCTGCAGATTACCCTCTAGGCCCGAACTGTCTGACCTAGTCTGACTAAGACCAACTGCCGTGAGCGTCGCCGAAAAGTCCACCTTAGAACGGGACTTACTCACTTCNAATTCAATAACTTCAGGTAAGCTCTGGAAAGAATAACTAAACGAGTCTTCTCCACTAAAATTCGGGTCAGGCGTGTATCTAAAAGATCCATCCGACTCGAAAATCAACGCACCATTTTCAGGGGAACTCTTCAATTCAGCAATGATATTTGCTCCATCGAACTCATCATTACTGAGTACGCCGAACTCAGGACCGACCTCAATGTATCCATCTTCAAGCAAATCAAAACCGTCCTCAAGAGCAACAATGTCGGCATGAAGATTTGCNACAAACAAGCCCNANAAGCAAAAACATGAAGCGTATCCTGCTCTTGTAAATATACTCATGGGGTTAATTTTCAGCATATTACAATGTTTAAGCTTAACTTTAAGTTAACAGAGAACAGAAACTTCTGCTTTCAGAGGAAGCAGGGCAAAAAATCTAAGCCTGCTCTTGAAATTTAAGATCCTGACAACTCTGACAGCTTTTTGATGACCTCGTTCCTTTTATTTGAGACCATCGAACCGTCAGGCTTGAGCAAAACAATATTAGGTATGAACCCTGTCTCCCCAAGCGAAGTCAATTCGCTGACTGATTTCTTTTGATCCAACTTAATNGCAGGCCAGCTCATTTTACTGCTCTTGAGATAACCTTCGAGTCCCTTAGCTGTCCTGTCATAATCGACTAATACAATTTGGAATTTTTTCTTGTCACCTAACTTGTTATTTTTCTCATTAATCGAAACTAACTGCTTCGTAACTGACTTACAGCCGCCTCACCAAGAAGCCGAATGGTATAGGACGTAGTAGTCCACATTCGAAGGTATCTTAGCATCAGAAATTTTACCGTCTTTCAGTTCGATTAACTTTCCATTGAGTGAAGTGGCAACTTTATTGGACTTCTTTTCTTTGGACTTTTCTTCTCCGATCGAAGGGACTGCAAGAGCAATCACTAAGATGAAAACGCTCATAACTTGTTTTAATGCTTTCATTTACTTAATATTTATTTAGTTAATTTTAGCACAATCTCGGCAATTTATCTGCATTTATTCAATTTCACGCAAATGAATTGAATCCTGCACAAATTCGCCACCTAAAACATCGCTCAAAACTATTACTGAATCTCCTTCTTCTGCAAAACCGCGCCTTTTGAGCTCATCAATGCCTCTCGCAACGGTCTCCTCAGCATCATCGCTAAACTTCGCCCTAAGCCCAGTCACTGCCCGGTTAAGGCACAAATGCCTGAGAACCTGAGCNTCCTCCGAGAACGCATAAACATGAGCCTCATCGGGCCGCAAATTGGAAACATAATTTGCCATCACACCTCTCTTGGTAAACACCGCAATCCTACAACCCGGTATCGAATTGGCCAATACNACGGCCGCTTTTACCGTCTTTTGTTTATGCGTTTTTAGCGCAGCNGCTTCTGCAAAATTTGCTCCGGCAAGTTCATTTCGCGTCGCAATCCTATTTAGCAACTCGACGCTCTTGACTGGATATTGTCCTACGCTCGTCTCGCCGCTAAGCATCACCGCATCAGCTTGTTCGTATACCGCATTAGCAACATCAGTAACTTCAGCACGGGTCGGCAATGGACTCTCCAACATCGATTCAAGCATATGCGTAGCAACTATGANCCTCCTCCCTAATTTAATACACTTACTTACAATTCTCCTCTGAACTAATGGTAATTCTTCCACATTGACCTCTATGCCTAAATCGCCCCGGGCAACCATAACAACATCAGAAGCAAGTATAATTTCATCTAAATGCTTCATGGCCTGCTGATCCTCAATTTTTGCAACTATTTGAGCCCTTGAACCGGCCTGCTCAATGGCAACTCTCAGTTCTTCAAGATGCGCCGCCTCTCTAGCAAAACTAAGNCCCACAAAATCAATCTCCATTTCAACTCCGAGCATTGCATCGGCCATATCTTTCTCGGTTAGAGCTGGCAATCTCACGTGAACACCAGGCAAATTNATGTGNCTCCTTGATCCCAATACTCCATCAGTCAACACGACACATGAAATACGTTCGTCAGCCAACTCCTTGACCTTGAGCTGAATGACCCCGTTATCTACGAGAACAATATCGCCGACTGTTAAATCCTCAGCCAGCCCTGGATAATTGACCGAGGTACTTTTTNCAATGCTTGNATCAGAATCAACTAACCGTAATTCANAAAGGTCTCCCTCGCTCAGCTCTAACGGATTTGATAAATCGCCGGTCCTAATGGCCGGACCCTGTAAATCCATCAGAATAGCAACGAACTTGCCTACCTTTTCAGACAAAGAACGGATACGAGGCACGATGTCACTGACCCACTCATGCTTCGCATGACTCATGTTCAGCCTAAAAACATCTGTGCCAGACCGGATGAGCTGCTCAATCACCTCATCCGTATCACTCGCCGGCCCCAGAGTTGATATGATTTTAGTTTTTCGCATTTCCAAAGCTACTTAATACGAGGATCCGGACATAAACAAACCCGGATATGATTAATTCACGACCCACATCATTCAAATACGCATTCCTCTATGCGTTTTTGATATTCATTTCTGGCATGATCATAAGCAAGCCTCGCATCTTCTAACTCATTCTTAGAGATGAACCTTTCTTTTTGTGTCCAGCACTTTTCAACTGACTTCAGACACCAAAGAGCGCTCCTCTTGGATGCTCTGACCGGCTTATCGTCCACTAGAATCCAAAAAGGATTAGAGTGCGATGAACCAAAAACTCTAACTGCAATCCATGAGCTCCGATCAATATTCACGTTAAATTCCAAGTCGTTTATTTTTCCATCTGCAACGATTTCAACATCCTTGACCGGGTATCCGTTCACCAAAAGTTCAACCTTAACTTTCCTGCCATCTCCAATCCTGGCCCTTTCTATGTGCCAATAGGGCTTTGCTGTATAAGGCAAACCATTGAAACTCTTGTCCGGAACCTCTGGCAGCAACGCCGCAGCTTTGACGCTGGCCTTGACTGGACCAGCACGTTCAATCGAAATTTCGCTACCTTCAGTACCTACCTCTATACCGGAAACAGTAAAGTCCATCAAATGGCTCCTCCCATCACCAGTATAATTCCTTCCGGCTCTTATTCCTTCACACCAATTCTCATAATTAAGTTTACCATCCATTTTTACATAACTTCGGCCCAGACCTACTCGCTCTCCGTATATGCAAGGAAAATCCGTTTCTCCGCTGATCCTGGTCCTGTAACCAACATTCAGTGTGTGATACCAAATGTTTAGCTCCCACACGATAGGAGTATCGACCGTTGAAAGAAAATCAACTGCCGGCACTAATTTTCCTCCAGGCCCAGGAACCTTATGCGTGACATCAACAATATACTCATTGGCACCAATCGAATCGAATGGCGGAATCTCATAATTTGGCAAATCTTTACTCTCACAACGCAAGCCCCATCCAGAATGGGCAGGGCCAACTAATGCACCTTGAGCCTTAGCCCAGCGTAAAGTATTGAGGCCAAGTGTCGGCCAATGATGCTTGGATTTTCCACCTGGAAACATTTGATTTTTTAGTCGAAGAAGGCACAAATGGCCTGACTGATGCGATCCAAACCCTGAAACCTCAATATCATACCTTAATAAATACGGATACTTAGAAACCTTATCATCCTTACCGGTGAAAAATTGTTTTTGGTAATCAAAGCATGGCCCCCACGTCAAGTTGGCCCCGATCTTCAGATCCTCTCCGATGCAATGTCTGATCATGTCCGCCGCATGGATCCCCTTAGTTGGTTTTGTGTAATGAGCACAGCCAGCTGCGTGGATATGGTGATCGCCTGACCACCAGCCATGTTTACTTGGATCGATCCACCGTTTCAGCTTAAAACTCAATTTTCCCCCGTTCCCATCGCAAAAGAATTTTCTTTCCCCCGCAAAGTACTCAGGACCCCTTGAGTAACCGATCACATATTCACCCTTAGGTAACCTTACAGTTTCCCCAGAACCTCTATAAATCTGTGGATGAAAATGCATATCGGGAGCGACACGCTTTGCCTGATCTGGGTATATCCTCCCAAGCATATCTCTAATCTCAAACGCCGCTATTGTGGGCTCGTTATTTTCATCCAAAACCTCAAACATCATGTCAGCTGACGACTCACAATTGAAGTTAATTAAAATCTCACTCCTGAAGCCCAAGTCCTGAGTCCCTTGCCCAACGTCAAATTCCAGTTTAGCAGACCGTCTCCCCGAATCCCGAGAGTACAATTGCAGGATCCGGTACTCCAGTGAAGCACCGCTCAACGTTTTTGCCAATGGACGCCCCCGAAAAACATCCAGCTTCAACCATCTGTCAGCCAACGATTCCTTTGCAGCATTAGCTAGAGGCAGGGCCTGCTCACTACTCACCTGTAGCGGAGCCGTGACGCCTGCCTCGTTAACTATTTTAATTAGATATGAAGTCCATCCTTTCTCGACCAGTTTAGGCATAACCGAAAGGCTTCCGACCTTAACGCGAGACTCCGGATTGATGACAATTTCCAGAATGGACCTGGAATCGAGAATAGCAGATACATCCGTTGCTGTTCGTGCATTTTTTAGCTTCTCCTTTTCGCTTTGAGTCAAAGGATTGCCTACTACATCCAGAGCATCTCCAATTTGGCGAGCATTTAGTACCACTGATTGATCGTCATTGGCTAAAAGCTGACCCAGCAAAACAAACCCAAGAACCAACTTTAGTAATAATTTCATGCAATCAGTTGTATGAAAAACGTAAGCTCCATGCCAACCATGAATTTTAAAGAGCTCCCTTTAATTGGGGAAAACCCTAATAATAATACTATAAGAAGGCCCAGAACTTAGTCCTTCTTTTCTTCCTCCTCAGCGGGTGCCTCCTCAGCGGGTGCCTCCTCAGCGGGTGCCTCCTCAGCGGGTGCCTCCTCAGCGGGTGCCTCCTCAGCGG
>PAPL01000021.1 GCA_002708885.1 Verrucomicrobiales bacterium
GACGGCAGAGAAGCCGCAATTCAGTTCCTCTTCAGTCGGGACATCAATAAAGAGCTCGGTCAGGATGATTTCGATTCGTTCTTCTCCTTATGCATCGCACCTGCAGGCGCCAAAAAGTTCGCCAAAGAGCTACTTGAGGGAATGCTTGGTAACCTAGAAGAAATCGACAAGAAACTCGAACCTGAACTCGAAAACTTTGAACTTAAAAGACTCTCAACTATTGATAGAAATGTTCTCAGGCTCGCCACTTACGAAATGTTTTATCTTGATGATGCCCCACCAATCGTATGCATCAATGAAGCAATCGAAATTTCTAAAAGGTTCGGCACAGAGGATTCAGGAAGTTTCGTGAATGGTGTACTGGACAAAATGAAGGACAAGCTTGACCGCCCCCTACGCTAGCCAAGTTAAAATAACTGAATCATGGCCGGATTATTCAAAAGAATTCTCAGTAAGTTTTCCCGAGAAAAGTTTGATTGGGACGAACTCGAAGAGACACTCATATCCGGAGACCTNGGCATTAANCTCTCCATGCAAATAATTGNAACCTTGCAGGAAAAAGGAAAATCAATCAATCCGNATGACATAATNGAAGCATGCCGNAGTGAAATCCGCTCNATNTTACCCGATGACTCAANTGATATCGTTCCGTCCGAAGGAGGCCCAAAGGTCATTCTGGTCGTTGGAGTNAATGGAACAGGAAAGACCACATCAAGCGCAAAACTAGCGGGCCTTCTAAAATCCAAAGGCCATAGTGTAATGCTCGCCGCAGCTGACACTTTCCGGGCAGCGGCCATTGAACAACTTGAAATTTGGGCCGGCCGCATTGACGTCCCGCTAATAAAGGGCGAATACAAGTCGGACCCGTCATCAGTGTGCTTTGATGCACATTCTGCCGCTATTAATGCGGGTGCAGATTTTCTAATATGTGACACTGCAGGAAGACTCCATACTAGGCACAACCTGATGGAGGAACTGAAGAAAATTAAAAGAACATTGTCCAAACTAAATGAATCGGCGCCTCACGAAGTGCTCCTTGTAGTTGACGCCACTACCGGATCTAATGCCCTCTCTCAAGCGAAGGAATTTCACGCCGCTACCGAATTGTCTGGCTTNATTGTCACCAAAATGGACGGGAGCGGCAAGGGTGGAATCGTTGCCTCTATAGCAAATGAACTTGGAATCTCAACTCGATTCATTGGGCTAGGAGAAGAAGTCACTGATTTTGAAACGTTCGATACTGAGCGTTTTATAAATCAAATTCTTTAGGCTTCAGTCCCAAGGAAAAAAGCTGTATACACAATAATAAATCATTATTATTGATAAAATTCTCATTGCACTATGACGGACCCGCTACCTCCCGTTTTTAATCGGAAGAACCCTTTATTGGCAAAGCTCAGCAGCAAAAAACTAATCACTGAAGGNTGTGACACCAAAAGGACATGGCACATCGAAATCGACCTGCTAGGATCCGGACTCAGCTTCACTCCGGGAGACTCTCTTGCNCTCCTCCCCCAAAACGATCCTGCACTAGTNGCNGAACTAATAGAAACTCTTGGACTCTCAGGAACAGAAATAGTACTTAACCCATCCAAAGAGGAGACTACACTGGCACAGGCCTTAGGCGAAAACTACGCCATTACCGTTCCGGACAAGAAGTTACTGAGATCAATAGTGGAAAAGACAGGAAACGCTGAACTCTCTTCTCTCCTCGATCCTGAAAAGAAGAAAGATCTGGCCGATCACTTGTGGGGCCGTGACATCGTTGATATGCTACGAGAAAATCCAGAAGCGAAATTCGAAGCTTCCGAATTTGTTGGACTACTCAAAAAACTNAACGTTCGCCTTTACTCGATCGCCTCAAGCCTAGCTCATCATCCTGACAAAGTAGATCTTACAGTTGCTATCGTTGAGTATGAGAGCCGCGGCAGAAAAAGGCAGGGCGTATGCTCTAGTTGGATATCAGAAAGAGCCACAGAAGATTGTGATATACCTTGCTTCATCACTCCAGGAAAAGGCTTNCGCCTACCTGAACCGGACGAGGATGTCCCCATCATCATGTGCGGACCAGGTACCGGCATTGCTCCATTCAGAGCATTCCTCCAAGAGCGTAAAAAGACCAATGCCAAAGGAGATGCCTGGTTAATTTTTGGGGAAATCCATGAGCAAAGTTGCTACTTTTACAAAGATGAATGGGAAGAATATTTGACTGATGGCACATTGGATAAGATTTCAACCGCTTGGTCTAGGGACCAGGACGAGAAAGTCTACGTCCAGCACAAAATTATCGAGGAAGGAGCCCATTTCTGGTCATACCTCGAAAAAGGAGCTATATTTTATGTTTGTGGTGACGCTGAAAGAATGGCTCCGGACGTGGACAAGGCCCTCCATCAGGTCATTGTCGAGCATGGAGGCAAAACGGAAGAGGAGGCTACNGAATATGTCAGCCAAATGAAATCCGACAAACGTTACAGGAGAGACGTTTATTGACCTCGGAGTAAATTACCAACACATTGCCTATAGGAGGCAATGCCAGATCAAACTAAAATTGGAATTTTGGGGGGAAGTTTTGACCCAGTGCATCTGGGCCATGTGGNCTTGGCTGAGGAGTCAAAAATATCAATTGGCCTGGACCGTATTATTTTTCTGCCCTGCCTAAGGTCTCCCCATAAGGCTAGCGTGCCTTCAGCGTCCCCCGAGCAGAGGCTCGAAATGCTTAGGATAGCAACTAAAGAACAAGAATGGATCGATGTGTCACGTTGGGAAATTGATCGCCCCTCACCTTCTTATTCGTGGATCGCTGCCGAGCACTTCAAAAGTGAATTTCCGGAATCGGAACTTTACTGGATCATCGGCAATGACCAGTGGCAGAAAATCGAAACTTGGGCAAAACCTGANAANCTCGCGGAATCACTCAGTTTCATTATCTTCCCGAGAGACAATCAAGAACCGGAACCAAAAAAGAATTTTCGTAGCACTTTTATCAATTTTCATCACCAAGCTTCGAGCACTCAAGCACGTGAAAGCATCATCACTGACCAGGACTCCTCTTCCCTCTTGAACCCATTAGTCAGGGAATTCATTGAGGTTAACGGAATTTATCGGCCTGAAAATTAATCAAGGAGCCAAGTCACCGATCCATTCTCCGGATCAACTAGCGAGGCCGGAAAATCGGACTGGCCNGCAAGGACACGATCAACGACTGCCCTCTTCTCTTCNCCCCTGACCAGAAANAGGACTTTCCGAGCCGCATTAATGATCGGAAAGGTCAACGTGATCCTTGTCTGATTCTTCTGCGGAACGTGATTGGCGACGACCCATCTCTCATCATCATTGAGGGCCGCGGTCCCGGGGAAAAGTGACGCGGTATGACCATCCTCNCCCATCCCAAGAAGAATCAGGTCATGCGTATAAATTTCTCGGCCNGATCTTTCCCTCAATGAATCCTCGTACTCTCTGGCCGCATCNTCAGGATCCAGNTCCCCCTTCATTCTCAAAACATTGNATTCATTCAGAGGGACTTTATCGAGNAAGGAATCACTGGCCATTCTGAAATTACTGTCCTCATGGTCCGGAGGCACGCACCTCTCATCACCGAAAGTAATTTCAATGTTATCCCAGTCCAAAGGCGAATCAGCCAATGCCTCATACACAGGGGCCGGAGTACTACCTCCACAAAGAGACATTCTGCGCGCCCCATCAGTGCCCACGGTAAGNGCGGATGATATGATACTTACAGCATCACCTACAAAGTCAGAAGACTCTATGATTTGCATACCAAAAAACTTTAAATGACCATCCCTCCGTCCACGGTAAGGACCTGACCCGTCACATAGCGCCCACTCTCACCTGCCAAATATTCAACTGCCGCAGCAACGTCATCGACCTGACCCAATGAACCTAATGGGACCTTTGCCTTAATNCCTTCACGCAATTCTTCAGACAGNGCATCCGTCATGTCTGTCACAATGAATCCGGGAGCAACCGCATTCACTGTCACTGATCGGCTAGCAAATTCCCGCGCCAGGGACTTTGTTAATCCTATGAGCCCAGCCTTACTCGCCGCATAATTGGCTTGGCCAGCATTACCAATGAGCCCAATCACTGATGAAATATTAATAATGCGCGCACCGTTCTGCTTTAGGAGGCTTCGCTGAAAAGCTTTGACGCTATTAAAGGCGCCTTTGAGATTCGTATTAATGACAAGGTCCCACTCTTCTTCAGACATTCTGAGCATGAGATTATCTCGAGTGACTCCAGCATTATTTACGAGTATGTCAACTTTGCCAAAATCAGATAAAACATTCTTGCCGACTTCAGCCATTGCCTCAAAATCAGAAACGTCGACCGAGTAGGCTTTGGAAGAATCGGTAAATTCACCATTAAGCTCATCAGCACATGACTGTGCATTTTCCATTGAACGGCTCAATGCTGCGACTTTAGCACCACGAGACGCTAAGCGCTTTGCTATGCCATTACCGATTCCGCGCCCGGCCCCAGTAACAACTACAACTTTATCATCAAATTCAGACATGGAAAAACTATCAACAAAGCAAGGCCTCGAATCAACAGCGATCTTCACGCCCGAAGCATTTAATTAATTTAGTGGCGGAGGGGGNGGGATTCGAACCCACGAGACCTTTCAGCCTGCCAGTTTTCAAGACTGGTGCATTCAACCGCTCTGCCACCCCTCCTAAAGAGAAAGCATTATCTCATTTGAACGTATGCACCAGTATCATTCATGGCTCAAATCAAAATTCCTAAAAATAGAGGAGATCTAACGCAGNACAGTGCAAATAAATCAATACGGACACGGCACTTACCTGAATATGACAGGGACTCCTCAATTNTTAAAGGCNGTGCAGAATTCAAGCTGAACTAAAATTTGGCAACTCTCATGAACATTTNCTCACTCTGACCGGCCAGCCAAAATGAGTCGAAATTGTTACATTTAATATATCCCTATAATTACAGAATCAGGAAAAATAAATCCCAAAACTTCAAGCAATTAACATTAGGTTAATCTCATTATTGTAATGTTATATCGTTCTTAGTTTAGGTTAAGATACTTTGGTTATTTTTCTGATTTCGTGGAGGTTTTCAGAAAAATTCCAAAGTGTCTTTGACCTAATGAGCCTACGGTCACAACTAAAGCGACTCCCAACAATTAGGCTTCTCGCTCGCCTCAAATCACGGNCTCATAATATACATGAATCCAAATATNATTATAGCTACNGCTGCCCAGGAAAGAGCAAACCCNATGTANGACACTCGCGAAGGTGCACAAATCTCAAAACTTGTACCCGCAAACCATTTCCTTCTTTTCGCTGGCAATGTCCCTACCGGCAATGTGCACGGCTCATCAATAATTTCACCTTCCCTGACAGGCGTGCTTATCAGATCATGGTAGCGCTTTATTTTTTTCTCGTCAGGACTCTTCGTGAATAGGCTTGCCAATACACCTGCCACGATAGCCACTGAAAGATAGAAAACAATTTGCCAAGGCTCGTACACAACTTGCGACCCTTTAGCTGAACGCAAAATTCCTAACTTCTCTTCAAATGGGAGGGACTTTAAAAATGATATAAAGAAAGACTGCGTTGTCATCCACCAACAGAAATAAGCTGTGAGCGTACTGACCCACACACCTGCCGCATTGAATCTCCTCCAGAAAAGACCGGCCCAAAAGCCAATACCGAGTGGAGCTCCGAACTTGAGCCAAGACTTCAGCCCGCTAACTACNCCATCCATACTGAATGCGAATATCAAGCCAAAACCAACGATCATAATAGATGCNGCTCGTGCAACCTTTAAATAGTGAGACTTGCTCTTCCCTTCTCGGATCGGCTTATATAGATTCTCAGTGAAGAGAGCAGAAGAGGAAATCATGAAAGAATCACATGAACTCATGACTCCTGCGAGCAAAGCCGCAATAAACAAACCAAGCAACCCCGGGAAAATGACCGGCAAAAACTCTTTCGCCATCTGTCCATAGACTCGGTCCGGATCAATTTGAGACATGTTCGTCCCCTCTTTAATNAAATAAGCAAGAGCCGCAAGNCCAGTAATTGCCCAGGCCGCTGTACAAACCCTCTTTATGAGATTTCCCACAACGAAACCGAAACGACCATCCATTTCAGTTTTACCCGCAGCACAAACACCCATAATGAATGGCTGTGAAACAATTAAGAAAAGACTGTTCACGCCGAACGCAACAATGAAAAAGATCCCGATCTTATCAGGTGCAACTAATGACATTTTTGAGGAATCATTGACCAGACCCCTCACCCCATCAATNCCGCCAACAGCATGAAGAACGAACGGCAATAAAATGAATGAAAAAATAATCGTNAGTATGCCCTGAATGTAATCAGTGACAATAGCAGCACTCATNCCTCCAGCTGCACCATAAATAACAAAAAGAAGGGCCACTACCGGGATAGCGAAATTGGATGAAACTGATCCGTCAGTACCAGCATCAATTAATGCTCCGGCCCCTTTAAGCATCAATCCTATTTTCAGAGACAACCCGATCACTCCAATGATCGAAAAAAGAACTGCGACACTCGGCCCAAATCTCAACGCATAAACGTCAGCAGTGGTAATTGCCCTCAGCCTTCTGAATATTGGTGCAATTACCCAATAGAAGGGCGTACAAAAGAGCCAAAGCCACTGGAACCAAATTCCGGAAAGGCCATTTTTAAATGAAGCTGACGAAACAATGACCGCCTGGTCCGAAGCAGTGCCAGTGCCAAAAGCATGCATCATCATCATGCCTTTACCGAATCGCCTAGGCATAAAAAAATCAGACGAGGCCTTGATCCGTTTGCCTATTCTAATCCCTAGGAAAGTGATCCCGAGAAGGTACATAACAATGACTGCTATATCGATCAAATGCATACANGNACTCTTTTATGATTGAGGATTAAAGGCCTCCATAATAGCGCTGTTATCAACGCTACCAAGTCCACTCCTTTCAACGGCCTCCAGGAGCTCCTTATGCAGAGCCGACAAAGGAACAATCGCGCCCGACTTTTCAGACTCCTCTAAAATTAATTTCACATCTTTCATGTGTTGACTCACTAGGGCCTGTGGCACCTCATAATCACGTGNAGCCATTCGCTCACCCTTAGTTTTCATGACCCCAGAACTTGCAGTCGTTTGCTTTAATATCNAAAGAGATTCCTGAGAATCGAAGCCAAGAGACTCCGCGAACTGTAAGCCCTCAGCCAAGACTGCCCGGTGAAGCCCTATTAATAAATTATGCACAAGCTTAAATCTTGTAGCTTTGCCAAATTCTCCAAGGTAAAAATTCTTATCTGTGATCGAATCAAAAAGATCACTCTGCTGATCAATGATACTCTTCTCGCCTGCCGTGAAAAGTGGAGCCTTTTTATTCCTGAGGAGATGACTGGACCCGGCAATGGTCGCCTCAAGATAAGATACTCCCACGACCTTCAAATCATTATGTATTTGCTCCATTTGGTTCGGCGAACCGGTCCCGGTATCAATGACGATCTGGCCGGACCTTAGATGCTCTTGTGATCCATTAACAACCTCAGCCACTACCTCACTCGTCGGGAGGCACAGAATCACTCTCTCACACAGGGAAAAGACTTCGGCAGGACCTGAACAGACAGTTACACCTTCCGGCAAATCAGTACGAACATCATATCCTAACACCTCGAACCCGGATTCATTTAATCTCACACTGACAGCAGTGCCCACTAACCCTAATCCGATTAACCCTATCTTCTCTTTATTCATCAATTAACAAAGGTATTCATATAACTGATTAAAAGCCAAACAATCAAATCTATTAAAGACAAGTGACTAGGCACGGGCCATCTGAACATTTCCTTTACATTGAATCTCTTATCAGTGAATCATGGGTACGCCCTCACTCCTTCATATGATGAAAAGGCTAAACATCTCACCTGAAATCTACCATCAGCATAACCAGGTAACTCGGCGATACCTGATGGGGCTGGGCCTAAGCGGAGCCGCATCAATGGCATTGGAATCACTTGGTGCTAATGAGCAAAAAGACCCGCCTCCCCATGTTCCGGAATTAGACTACCTGACCCCCAGTGAAGAATTTGAAACGGTGGAAAGAGGAAATCCTCTCCCGTACAAACTCCCCTTAAAAGAGCGGCTAAGAATCGGCATGGAGCGCAAGACATGGCGACTCGATGTTGTCCCTGATCCGAAAAGTGATTCTGTAGTCGGCAACCCAATGTCTCGTGACAAGAACAATGCCTTGTCCTTTAAGGATTTGATGCAAATAGCTGACAAGAAATCAGTGAGATTTTTGAAGGTCATGACCTGCAACAACTTACATACTCCGCTCGGAATGGGACTCTGGGAAGGAGTCCCGTTACGTGATGTTATATGGAAATCAAATCCCAAAGAAAATATCAGGCGGGCATTCTATTACGGACATCACAATGATGACCCAAAACAAATGTTTAAAAGCTCGTTGCCTATTGGGAGAATCCTCGAAGATCCTCCAGGCGATCACCCGGTAATTCTCTGCTACAAACTCAACGGGCAATGGTTAAGCGGAGAACGAGGAGGTCCTGTCCGGATGATCGTCCCGGAAGCTTATGGCTTCAAATCCGTTAAATGGCTAAAGTCAGTAATTCTCACCAATGAACCTGCAGCGAATGACACTTATGCCAATGCAAATAACGACATCAACAGCTGGATGAAAACAATGAGCCTCTTCGTCCATAAGCCCGACACAGTGAAGAGAGGCCAGGCAGTTCCCGTCACAGGAATAGCTCAGGTCGGCGTTGGCGGCCTGAGCAAGGTTCAGGTCTGGGTCCGACCAAAGGACCAGCACTGGCCAAAGGANGATCCACATTTTACCAAAGCGCCGTGGAAAGATGCAGAGATTTTACCACCACCGACCAAATGGGGAGGAGNANTGCCTCAAGGAAAATTACCTAATGAGGTAAGGTTTTTCACAGAAGAAGGGAAACCTGAGCATTGGCCAATGCGCTACACGATCGCCCATTGGGCAACGGTCCTCGAAGACCTTAAGCCAGGAGAATATACAGTCTATTGCAGAACCATTGATGATAAAGGGATCGCCCAGCCCTTGCCAAGGCCCTTCAGAAAATCTGGACGTAATGCAATCGATGAATCGACCCTAAGTGTCCAGTCCTGACAATCATTCCAAAACTCATGCAACTGTATAAAAATTTCATCACAATAATNTCCGCGNTCATTTTAATGCTCTCTACACTATCATCAGGGAAAGGCGAATCAGTCAGCTTTAAGGACGGGAATAGATTGTGGGAATACAAAAAGATTCAGGTCCTCGGATGGAACCTTTACATTGAAAGATCAATCAATAAAGACAAGGACCTTAATGACGTCATAATAAAAGAAGTCAAAGAAGGGATAGAACGATTCATTAAGGTCGTTCCGGCTGANGCTATTAAATTCCTTCAAACCATACCGATATGGGCAAGCAATGAGCCCACTTACCCGATGAGAAAAAATGAACGGGGAGTCATTCCGTTCCATAGAGACAAGACCTGGCTAAGGGACCACGACCTGAATCCTCACATGGCGCCCGGAGTGCACATCATCAATCCTAGAGCTGCTCTACTTGATCATAAAATTTTCGAGTGGGGCCCAATGACAATGCTTCACGAACTGGCCCATGCCTACCACAACGTTAAGCTGGGCCTCGACAATCAGGACATCAGGAAAGCATACGCAAGCGCCATGGCACGGGGACTATATCTAAGAGTTCCCGACCGGAAATTTAAGAACAAGAAAGTCAAAGCTTACGCAGCCTCAAACAAAGAAGAATACTTTGCCGAAGCCACAGAGGCTTATTTCGGCAAAAACGATTGGTTCCCGCACAATAAAAAAGAACTCAAAGAATACGACCCGAAAGCATACCTAATGATAGAAAAAGTCTGGGGAGTAACTAAAAATACCCCATAAGAGCCACATTATTTCCAATTTCAATCTTGTATTTAAAGACGAACCTTCTTGTAATGTTATGAGAGGAAATGTCAGGAACAACAATATCAGATAAGAGCCAGACGATATTTCCGGCCTCATCAATTCAGAGCCTACAAAGCGAAAAGACACCCAGCTCCTTCAGCGCTCAGATCATTCGAGAAATGTCTAAGATGACTGGGCATAGCATCGAGAAAGCGGCTGGAGTCATGGACGGATTCTGGGACTATGTTAGCAATCATAGGACTAACTGGAGAAAGGACACTCATTGTCTGCAGATACCAAAGTTTGGGACCTTCACGTTAAAGCCAAGATCAAAGACTTTCATAAAGAAACAGAAGATTGGAAAGATGAAATTCTTAAAGTCACAATTCATTTATCGTGACAAGGAGGGAAAGTGGACGAGAAGCGAACAGACTAGAGCACGAATCAACTTTTCACTGAGCCCGTCCGTTGACATGGCATCATTGCCATCATTCCCACCTCCATTCGATCCTCTCTCAACTCACTGGACCGAAAAATGGTCAGGGAAGGGACAATCTAGACTCTCATCAAAAAGAAAGATCTCAGTGTCCATTCATGAAAAGACTGGAATACCTTTGAAAGAGGTTCATGCGCTCCTAAATTACCTCCTCCAAGCCACGTTGTCCGCCATTAANTCCAATGACACCGTCAATTTCGTCAAACGTGGAACCTTCAANAAAGGTAGAACCGTCAGTTTCAAGACCGTTCCTGCTTTTGAAAGAAAATTCGGCCTCACTCAATGAGCTCAAAGACGATGACATCAGTTCAGGAACTTGCGTCAAGAATTGATGTTAGTGAAAATACGATTCACTCAATACTCATCAACATTAATTCACATTACAGAAAGTTCTCTGTTCGAAGGANACGCAAAAGACCCCGCTGGATCAACGCGCCAGACCCCGTGCTTAAAATTATTCAGAAAAAGATTCTGCAAAAATTGCTATATAAAGCAAATCCTCACCCAGATGCGCATGGCTTTTACCCTGGAAAATCAATTCTCAGTAACGCAAAACCTCACTGCAAGAAGAACTGGGTCATATCCTTCGACGTAAAAGACTTCTTCCCAAGCACAACGCAGNAAATGGTAAGAAAATCATTACCTCACGAAAAATTAGGAATAGATCCGCAATTAATTTCTCAATTANGCTGCCTTGGTGGTGCCCTCCCTCAGGGCGCACCAACGAGTCCGCACCTTGCTAATCTTGCGTTCCACGAATGCGATCTGAAGCTAAAGGACTTTGCCCTCTCCCATTCACTCAGTTACACGCGTTATGCTGACGATATGACATTTTCCGGAAATGAATTACCAGATGAAATTACTGAAATTGTCCGCGAAACGTTATCAGAATCAAATTACCTGCTCTCTGAAAAGAAAACCAAACTAATGGGCAGGAACACTCAACAAAAAGTGACTGGACTCATTGTCAATGAGCGGGTCCTATTGCCTCGCTCATTGAGACGTAAGATCCGAGCAATCAGGCACGACATCAAGATTAACGGAATCACGAAAGCAATCAGCAAAAGCACCCTAGTCAAGAGTGAGAGTGAACTGCAGGGATTCTTCGCTCTGCAAGCCATGATCGAGAAGGCTTAATTAATTGAAACGGTAAAACTCCCGCAGAGTCTACACCGGAGAACTGGTACTCCCAGCATTAGGCTATAAATTGCGAAGCAATTTTAGCCTAATGCTTGCGAGTATGGTCTTACAGTTACGCTGTAACTGTAAGACCAAAAGTTCGTAGGTTACGTTTGTCTCACCGCGGCGGATCGCCGAAGCACGTTGCCATTGGTTTCTCAACTAACGACGTGTGTAAAGCTAGATCACTGCAGGAGTTTCCCGTTTTTTGTATTATTCGAAAAAAAGGAATGTCCGGTCAACGATAAAAAGCCTCGCGCTGGCCAACTGAACGCTCATTATATCAGTACATGAAAAAGGCGAAGAAAAATCCTTACACTCTAATAGTATTTCTGTTACTGAGCCAACTCCCTGGCCTCTGTCAGGACAAACCATTTGTCACTTACCCGGATAATATCTCGACCTATCTTAAACGGATTCAGAAAGGTGATCAGAAATACAAATACAGCAAGAACAAGAATCACTATGACTGGCAAAATGAAGCCAGNACTGCACTCATAGAATTGATTGGACTAAAGGCCATGTCCATCAAGCTAAAGGGCCACGAACCCTCAGTTAAGCTCGGTAAAAAAGAGGAAGTCGGAGGAAAATTTTCGCGGACCCTNTGCCAGATTGAAACCGAGCCTGGAATCAATGTTCCTTTCTATCTACTGGTACCATCCAATACGAACAAAAAGACTCCCCTCATTATTTGCCCGCATGGACATGACACTGAGGGCCTCCACTCATACTCGGGCTCTTATCTAAATGATGATCACCGGAAAAAAATTACAGCCCGAAAGGGCAACATCGCTGAGCAGGCCGCGCTCAGAGGAATGATAGCAATTGCCCCTGCAACGCGCGGACTGGCTAATGAATTACTGGTGCCCGACCCAAAAGGCAGACACGGAAGCAGACCATGTAGAGCCCAATTCATGCACTGTATTATCTCCGGAAGGACACCCACTGCTGAGAGGGTATGGGACATGCAGAAAATCATTGATTGGGCATGGAATCATCCACTCGTCGATCAAAGAAAAATAGTGATGACGGGCAATTCTGGAGGAGGTGTTCTGACTGCCTATGCGGCAGCCATAGACAACAGAATAAGCGTAGCTGTTCCAAGCTGCTCCTTCACTTCAGTCACCAGCAGTGANGGATTCATATTTCACTGCGACTGCTGTGCCGTTCCTGGAATCAGGGACTGGGGCGACTGGACTGAACTCGGTGCACTCATAGCNCCCAGAAGCTTACTCATCGTGCATGGAGTTCATGACGGACTGCACAACAGGAAAGATGTTGAGAACACAGCCTCTAAAATCAGAAACATTTACCATGGACTAGGATCCCTCAATCGCATGAAAATGGAGTGGGGAAATTCAGGGCATCAGTTCTACCCGGAAATAATGTGGCCCTTCATAGAAAGGTCACTCAGGTAATCTCTGTTCTTTAAGAAATTAGAGTCCGGCCGAAAGATTTTCAGATGACCACTGCCCTCTGAATCCGCTAGGATAAACGACCTCTTTAAATTCCTCTCCGTCCTTGAAGAACTTAGCTATGATACCTTTGACTCTGTCGTTGCGCGAACTCGCGCGGGGTGCTCTCGTCTTAGTTCATCCCGAGCCGGTCGTTGCGCATTGAGAGGCCGGTAAGGGCCTGATCTTGGTAAGTGCTACCTTCTCAGTCACTANATTCTGATCAGTCCTAGGANAAATACTGCTGATGTTAGTCTGNCCACTCGCTACCACGTCCTGACTCTTCGTGCCCTTGACTCCGTCAATGGTGTAGAAGATCTGGTACTTGACCTCGATATTTTCAAAAGGACTAGTGCCGTTGTTGCGGACATTGAGCTTAAAATTTGAGTCATATGAACTGACTTTAGAGTTACTTGTCTTTTGCTCTGAGGTTTTCTTTTCCTCGTCAGTNATTCTTACTGCNAGTTTTCTTCCAGCCATAGTGGCCTGATACCAGGTCTTGAGGTATTCACCGTCATCCTTACTAAGCGCCTTGACCGGAAAAGTCATTACTTTGCCGTCAGCTCTGAGGATCTTAGCGACTCCCTTGTCCTGGGAATAATCTAGGACCTTCGCCTTTAGAGTCTTTGACCCATCAGCACTAGTAAACTCACGCATGTCGGCGGCTCCGGACCCGGCAACAATCGCAATTGAAATTAGAAATATCGTAAATGTTTTCATTCTCAATAAAAGAAGTTAGTTAATTATCTCATTTATCAAACGCAAAGCAAGGGAATATCCTTAGAGAAAACAATCCATAAAATTCATTTTTTTAAAAACAATACCGCTTCCTAATTGGCTAAAAACCAATAAAAATAAGCTCATTAAGGTGAAATTTAATTTATCTGAAATATGTGCCCGTAAAATTACCCNCTTCATTTTTTTAGAAGTTCCGCGACCTTGTCAGCCGTGAGCCCCTTAACAGGAAGAGGATAGCCTAAAGTATCGCCGTTCGGCTTAAAGCCTCCCCCATCAACATCCACAAATATTGGATTATTATAAGCACAAGGGTTCATGGCACTCTGAGTACTGCTGCCGTACCCCTTGCTCAAATTGAACCCTTCACCGTAAGCAACGACGATGAGGTGCGCGTCCTGATTCAGTTTGACTTTAATTTCCTGATCAAACTTCACAGTCCCGTCCAAGAACATGGCCTTGTTATCTTTTCTGGTAAAATTGAGATCTTCCCTCTGCTGTCCATTGACCAAGACCTGGACCCTATCAATGTCAATCCAGTCCGTGCACTGAACTTTAATCTTCATGTTCACTTCGCCTCCAGATGCCCTGAGGTCACCACCGGCGAGNACTCCACCAGAAGCGTTAACTTCGAGGTAAGGNCCATTAGTAAGGATCATTTGCCCTGACTTTGAATTCCTGACAAGCTCACGCCAATCTATCTTGGGAGGATCATCAGTCGAGCTCTTCACGTAAGTCCGCCAACCACCGGCACCATTCCCATGCACTGTATGNGCATCNCTGACCGCAATTCCCCANACACGATGNCCCTGGTTCAAAATCTGCAACCAAATGAACTCTCTTATGTATTTGACCCTTCCTCCTGGGCCGAGTTTTTTTTCTATTCGGTAAGGGGCACCAGCGAGAATGTTATTACCGAGATAGTTCTGAGTTTCAAGCCCATCCATCATCGAACCCAGATTGGCATATCCACCATCAATGAGACCATCACCGTTCCAGTCAACGAAGTTCTCTTCCATGCTCGGATGATTAATGTGAACCCACCGGTCAGGGTCCGAATCTTGCAAGTGCCGAAGAGTTATCGCAGTGAGCCTTGGGTCCTTTGACCATTGAGGAGCGCCACCGTCCTGCTTCCTAGGATCAGGCTTATAAGGAAAAGCATTGAAATGAGCTCCGGAACCAGTCAGTTCAATGCCTGGCACCGTTGACANGAATGATTCAAGGCCAAGAGACGCGATNGTAGGCGTCCAGTCAAAGAGACGNTTATGTTCGGTAGTAGGAACAAATTCAAGCTGCTCGGCAGCCATATTAATGACGCGGTCAGCCGTTCCGCAAGTATTGTCCCCGCTAGGAGTCGAGTGATTGTGATAGTCTGTACTTACCCAGCCCGCAGTGTCCACTACCCTCTTAAGCACACCCTCAAAGCTCACACTTTGGCCAGGACCCACTGTCACCTCTCTTTCGATATGAGAGAACTCAATCCCATGAGTCACGACAATCCTATAGGTACCTGATGGCACAGGGACCCGGAAATCGCCCCTCTCAGACTGGTACTGATCAACACAGCCATGGGCACGGTTATTGGGCCCGAGATTAGGAGCCTTTGTCTTGCCGGATCCATTGAATTGAACTTTGCATGGAATCGAGATTCCATTCCCGTCCTTAATATTAAAAACGACCGCGCTCTGGGACGGCAACCTGATATCTTTTTGCAAAGAATCTCCACTCTTCAAATCAAAGGTCTCGGTCTTGGTNGCTCTTCCAGTGTCCTTAAAACTAAGCTCATATGCTTGACCCTTCGGTAATGAGAAAGAAAAGGAACCATCCGATTCCGTGTATCCGCTAACAGAACCACCGTTCACCTCAGTAACGATCTCAACACCGGAAACCTTTTCATTATCCGCAGCAACGACTTTACCGCTCAATGTTCCCGTATTCCCTGACCTTTTGAGAATCTCACCCACTGCAGACAATGGCGAGGACCCAACGGCAAGGAACCGCTCAACTGTAATTTCCTGCCCAGCCTTTAAAGTGATTTCGCCCGGCTTTTTACCATCTTTCCAGTCCCAACGATAAGCGTAGCCGCGGCCATCAGCAGGATCCACTGAGTCCGCCCATCTAATATCTCCGGCACTCCCCTCGGACCCGAACCTTGTCCATGAGTCGTTCAATTTCACCTTACGGTCCAGTTTCGTTTCATTCCTCAGCAGGGTCGTGATCAGGACCCCGCTCCAGCCGTCGCGTATCCTGTATAAATGCTTCGTGTACATACCTGCTCCCTTAGCCGCGGTGATCACGGTCTCAATGGCAGACTCACCATCCGGACGTCCCTCCGCGACCCTTACATAGGAGACCCCTCCCCTCAGTCCAAGCGGTGCAAATATCGTGATTTGATCATTATCGGCACCCCTCAAATCTAGATCATACAAGCATCCCTGCGTGGTCCCGCCAGCTCCCCAGAAAGTTCCCATGTTGGCCTTTCTGAATGGAGCATTTTGTGAGATTACTGCCTCAACCTTGTCATTTCTGAGAATAAAATCCCCAACAATAGCGTCAGCCTCTTTGCCTCCGGGAAGCTCATTAAAAAGCGCATTATTGACCTCAAAAGCTTCGGGCTTAGCGCAAATGTAAAAGGTTAAGGAAATCCAACAAAATAAACAAGTTAGGGGCTTTTTCATATTCTAGATACTGGAGAAAAATTAATTAAATGAAAACCATTAAAAGTGACCAATTTCAATTATTCAAGGAGACAAGTACTTGCCGCCTTCCCACCTAAGATTTTTGAATTCTCTGGGCTCGGGCCACCTATATTTACTGGAACGCTCAGGCAATTCCACTCTCTTTCCATCACGAACCACTGCCACTCGCCCACGAATACCCAATTCCGTGACTCTTTCCCATGACCTGAGCGGCGATGTGGTCCTGTCATCCATCGGCTTAAAATCCCCAAGACTAACTGAGATCTTCTGCCAATCAGAAGAACCCTCAAAATCGACTCTGGCATAATAATTGCCCTTAGGCTTTTGGGGAAAAGCATTCCAATAATTGTCTTTAATTTCAAAGAATATAGCTCCTCCCTTCTCCGATTTCACATCAATTACAAGATTCGAGCCAACCGGGGCAATGTGCATAGGATCCTTAATTTTTCTTGTGTACGCACTCCACCAGTTCGGATTATTCCACTCGAGCCTGTACCAATCCTCGTACGAATCAAAATTTGACTCAATGACCCTGACAGGAGCCCGCATTTTAGCATTGCCGGGTTCCGGCCTAAAGGTTTTCATTTCAGTGCTCACACCGAAAGTATTCGGTACATTTCTCTTTGATGGGTAAAACTCAACTTCCGTCTCAAGTCTATAATAAATATTCGCCAAGACATGAACGGGCTTCATGGAACCAAGTAAAGGGACATTCGCCTCCCAATGACCGTTAACCTTTTCCGCACCCTCTGTTCTCCAGAAACGGGTCAGAATGTGCGGGTCATTCGAATAAAGAACTTCGACCTTTTCAACCAACCTTCCCATTTCAGGTAAAATTTTAGCCACTGCCATCTCGCCCGTACCTTTGGTTTGAACTTGTAGTTTCGGAGTACTTGGGAATTTAAATTTTCCCTTGAGGTGATCATTGAAAAAGAGAATGGACGATATGGCATGCTCAGGAATTGAACGATGATTCATATGAGGCGTCACTGAATACGCAACATTCTTGGATCTTAAGTTCCTCCAATTAGCGTACATCACATCAAGTATCCCGTTAAAATCATTCGTGGGACCCAGGTACAAAATCGGAACCTTAATTTCCTTCAGGTACTGAGCATCATCAATTGTTTGATGATAGAGCGGCGACCTCAACGGCCGCACTCCTGAACTTGCCCACTGCCTAATTGGTTTTGGAGCCGCGCCGCAACCTCCGCATGAGGGCGAGGCGGCCTTGATTCTGTTGTCTGCTCCAGTGAGCATTACCGTTAATTTACCTCCCATTGAATGTCCAAAAACTCCTATTTTATCTGCATCAACCTTATCCTGACTTTGCAAAAAACTCACTCCACGCATCCCGGCCAGTACAATCAAAAACCAATTACTGTTCCGGGGAGACTCGAACTGATCAATGGTCAACTGGTCCGGCATCAGTGACCCATAATGTGAATTGTGACCTTTCTGTGTAGCATCGACTGCCCCCCAGTCAGTACCTTCGAGCCCTTCACTGCCCTCAAGAGGCCTGCCTCCCCAGTTCAACGCAAGACAAGCGTACCCGTTCTGTGCCGCATATTTAACACTCCGCATCTCAGCTCTCTGACCTCCTCCATGCAACTGTATCAGGGCCGGGACCCTGACTTTTGCATCTCTAGGATATCCATAGAATCCTGAAATCCTCGATTTCACTCCTTTGAACTTACCGACCGTGAAAGTCAGCATCTGTATTATGACACGGTCCTGCTCAAATTCCTTTAGCACTTTCACCTCTAGAGGTTCTTTGTCCGGATCAAAACCATCATAGAGATCCCTGACACTCTTCGGGACATCCTCCTCAGCAATTAATTTTAAGCTCTCTGCGTGAGTGATTCCTAGAAATAAAACCACGCAAAACATAGCAATGCCAAAGAACTTACACATAAAGACCTGAGGAACTATGAGAACTAATTACTCAAATCAAATTCGACGGACCTGGAGTATCTTCTGTTCTGCCCACCCTTCAATCCAACCTCAACCGTCGTTCTGACCGTAAACCTGGGCAAGGATTCAGGGAATGAGGGCAAGTCATGAATGAGCTTTGCTTGTAGGGCTTCATTCAGGACGGTCGTTTTCTTCACGTGCAGTGATCTGGTGCCAAAAGATTTTCGGTCCGTAAACCTTGGACCCGAAACGGGACCTCGGCCAAAGAGTTTCTGCGGGGGGCCCACCGAAACGGCCTCATCAACAATGACGTGACTCTCATTACAGTCAATTATCTCATAGGACCGCTCACCAATGAGGCGTTCTATAGTGATATCAATGCTCCTTGAATTAAGATCAATTGTTTCGCCGGTCTTGCCTCCCGATTCAGGAGCAAGGTTTACTATCATCCCTAGGTCACAATCCTCACAACCCTCAAGTACCAGTGAAGCTCCTGGGCCAGTGTCCAAGGCTACGATTGGAACCTTCACGTCACTAGAATCAATCAGCCAGAAAGAATCAGTGGCCGTACCCGTCACAAGCATCGTCCCACCACTCAAGCCACAGTCACCATTCACGTTTCTACCATCATACATGACCGGGAGAGTCTGCCGGCCCCTCTCTTCAGTTTCCCATCGATACTTTACAAGCTCACCGAAAATCAGAACGTTAACGTTGCTGTGCCCCTTATTGTATATGAACGGAATCATCCCCCAATAATCCGGGTTCCTGGCCTTAAAACTGATCGTCGAGTGTTTCGTGTCCGGATTCAATTTAAAAATAGCCCCCTTATCAACGATGAGAGTGACACCGGGCCGCGGCACATCAATTCTGTCATCAAAGATATATTCACCCTCAAGAACAATGGTATTCACCCCATTCGACATGCCCCATTCAACACAGCGTTGAGGGTCTTTGTGGCGAAAGAGTACAGCATCATTTTTTAAGGCACGGACAACGCATTCCTGACCGTCCTTTGAAACCATATGAGTCTGATCCTTCCAGTTCGCCGGAGAATCTGATGAGAGGATAACAAAAAAAGCAATCAGGTAAAATTTACAATCAAATACGAATAGAATCTTTGGCAAAGACATCATGAAAAAAACATAAATTAGAATACCTGTGAAAACCAAGAATAATGTAACAATAGAACACGTAAGATTTATTGATTCTTCGCTGTTCATTTCCTATCATTTAGTCCGATCATGCATACAAAGACTGCCCTCCCCCTCAGAGCTCAAATACTGCTAATGACTTTTGCCTTAACGTCTGCTCATTGCCTAGCCAATGACTATACTCCTGGCGCACAACACAACTACACTCATAAAGAATTACCGAAGGACCATTATCAGTACTCCGTATGGGTTCCCAAGAGTTATGACAAGAGCCGCAAATATCCCGTACTATTCTATCTGCACGGAGGAGGCAGGGGCAGAAATCATCCCAACGAAGGCAAACGAAACATGATCTCGCGGAGGATCGTAGACAATCAAAACTGGACCGATGCAGGATACAGCGGAAATGCACATGGGCAGTACGGCTACGTCCATGTGGCTCCCGTCAAGCCCGTCGCGAGATGGAACGCTGAAAAGTTCAAAAAACTCCTGAGCCACGTAATGAGCAAAGTTAACATCGATGAGAACAGGGTCTACGTGACTGGGTTCAGTATGGGCGGACAAGGCACTTGGCACGTTGGCTGTGGATCAGATCTCGGTTATAAGATCGCCGCCATGATCCCTCTCGGAGCCTGGGGCTGCAACGAAGTCAAGAGAGGCAAAACCCCCGAGACCTGCAATACGACCAAGACCCCAGTGTGGGTCATGCACTGCCCATACGATAATGTCTCAAGAATATCCGAACAGATCCCTCTCTACAGAAATCATCTAGAGTGCGGAGGATACGGTAGATTTACCATGATACCAGGAAGGGGCCACATCAGCAGACCACGAGGAAATGATGATGAGGGACTGAGCATGAGAGTTGCCTGGATGCTGTCCCAGTCTTACGGGACTCCTTTCAATTACGTGATACAAACTAATGGGGGCGTCATCCTCGAAGCCGTTAAAGGTGAAAGACCTTTCATTGGAGACACTAGCCGGTACGGATTCTTTGAGCCCGAAACCGAAATTCGCATAACGGCCCCCGCTACCAAAAACAATAGGCCCTTCGTGCGCTGGGCCGCCCTAGATGGGACGTTCAATGATTCAAAGTCGAGGCGCACAATCTACAAAACTGCTCAGAGTGACTGTGAACTTTTTCCTATATATAAAAATGATTCAGCCAAACTGACGGTCATCGGCGGAACCTCAGAACCAAAGAACCCGAATCCCGGTGACATTGTCACAGTGACCACAAACAAAGATAACAACACAGGTAAAAAAGAGTTCCTTTTCTGGTCAACTGATCCTCCAATCGAAATCAAACGACCCTATGAGCGGTCCGTTAAGTTTTGCATGCCATCAACGGACCTCAAAATCACAGCAATGCCTCCCCTCTAATTGAATGACTGCATGATTAATCGATGAACCAAAACGCACCCATAGCTGATTCAGATGAACATCCAAAGGATCAATATGACGATAAGAATGAAAATGTCTTTCTCAGGGAAACGGAGCCTCACACTCAGGTCCCTGCAGTCAGAATTACCAGTATCATTCTTGTCATTGCCTCCATCATAATGACCCTGATGTTTCTCACTCAACTCGGTGAACGGGACACGACACAAAAAAAATCACACCAAGGAGAGAAAAACCAAACTGAAACTGATACCGACGAGCAGTGAAAGCCCACAGAAAACTTCTCGCAATTCTATTTTCCGTCAGTTCTGTTTTCCTGTGCCCCGCAGAGGCCCGCAAAAATGTTCTATTCATTGCCATTGACGACTTAAGACCAACGCTTGGGTGTTACGGAGACAAAACAGCAATCACGCCAAACATCGATAAAATCGCAGAAAAAGGAACTGTCTTTTACAGAGCATATTGCCAGCAGGCCCTCTGCAGCCCTTCTAGACTGTCACTGATGACGGGGCTCAGACCAAATAGCACTAAGGTATGGGACCTTAATACTCATTTCCGTGAATCAGTGCCCGGAGCAGTGACTCTTCCTCAACATTTCAAAAATCAAGGATACCTGACCCGCTCAATAGGCAAAATATTTCATGGCGGAGGCAAAGCCTCGAAAGATCCCCCCTCATGGTCAGAGGAACCTATGTACGATCAAGTCAGAGACCCTAAGCTTCGTTATGCATTACCGAAAAATCTAAAAGGTAATGGGCTGAAACGTGATTCCGTTGAAAGCGCCAAAATAGATGACAATCATTACGTTGACGGAAAAGTCTGCGAAGAGGCAATAGAAGCCCTGAAGAGATACAGCAAAACGCCCGATCCTTTCTTCTTGGCAGTTGGATTCAGAAAACCTCATTTGCCATTCAATGCGCCGACCAAATATTGGGACCTGTACAAAAGAGAACAAATTCCTGCGCCAGAATCCACCGGCCATCCCACCAATGCACCCGAAATCGCAACTCGGAGCTGGAAAGAACTTGAAGGATATACCGACATACCATCTGACGGAATTATCGGACAAGAGAAGACTCAGGAACTGAGGCACGGATACTACGCCTGTGTCAGTTATATTGACGCTCTAGTGGGTCGCCTGATCAGCACAATGAGCAACCTGAACCTTTCAGAGGAAACTGTCATATGCATTTGGGGCGATCACGGATATCACCTAGGGGAGCAGGGCCTGTGGACCAAGGCAAATAATTATGAACTGTCACTGAGAGTACCTTTAATTTTCAGCATTCCAATGCAAAAGAATCAGGGATCGAAATCTCATGGGCTCGTGGAACTTGTCGATATATACCCCAGTATATGTGAAGCCTGTCAGATTGAAATCCCCACGGACCTAGAAGGAAAGAGTTTCGTCCCGCTATTGAATGACCCTAATAAGGAATGGAAAAAAGCGGCATACAGTCAATTTCCCCGGAACCGAAAAGGCAACCGCCACTCGAAGCACGGTGACATCATGGGTTACAGCGTAAGAACTGACACTCACCGATACACTGAATGGAGAGACTGGAAAAGCAACAGACTGATTAATAAAGAACTTTATGATCATAGAAATGATCCCGGTGAAATGAAAAACATCGCTCCCATCAAAGAGTCTCAGGGCCAGTTGAAAGCATTAAACAAAGTCCTCAATGAAGGATGGAAATCCCTTAAGTAATATAATCCAAATGGATCAAGGCCCTGATAAAATCATCATTGCCGGAGGATCAGGGTTCCTGGGAAAGAACCTAGCGCATCACCTTTCGAGCAGAGGCTACAAAGTGGTCATCGTATCAAGGAACTGCCCCACTGAACAAGGACCATGGAAACACAGGAAATGGGACGGAATCAATGTGGGAGACTGGCACGAAGAGCTGGAAAGCGCGAGCGCAGTGATCAATTTAGCAGGCAGAAGCGTTGACTGCAGGAAAACACCAAATAACCGCAAGGAGATTCTAGATTCAAGGATCGATTCCGTTAAGGTTCTCGGCAAAGCATTTGAGAGACTCTCATCATTTCCAAGAGTATGGATCCAAATGTCCACTGCCCATATCTATGGTGACCCGCAGACACAATTATGCACTGAGGATTCACCTCTAGGCGAGGGCCTCGCTCCCATGGTTGGTGAAGCATGGGAAAAAGCATACAGGGACAATGTCCCCGACTCTGTGCGCCAAGTCATACTGAGGACGAGCTTTGTAATCGGTAACAGCGGCGGCGCATTCCCAAAGCTACGGAAACTTGCAAAATTTGGTCTGGGTGGCAGGGCCGGGAGCGGAAAACAGGGAATGAGCTGGATCCATGAAAAAGACCTCAATAGACTTTTCCAAGAATGCATAGAAAATAACAAATTCAGAGGAACCTATGTAGCAACGGCTCCGGAACCAGTGTCCTATTCAGTATTTATGAAATCTTTAAGACGTGCACTCCGGTCCCCAATCGGATTGCCTGCTCCATCATGGCTCATACGCTTTGGAGCAAGGTTCGTGCTTGGGACCGATCCTGAGCTGGTTCTGCTGGGAAGATATTGTCAATCAATCAGACTCGAAGAGGAAGGTTTCCGATTCAAGTTTCCAAGCCTAAATGAAGCCCTTCAAGATCTGATCTCATCAAATCAATCGTAAAATCATTATTCAAAAAAAATCACTGACCAATGACAGATAAATTCATACGACTGTTGAAAAATTATGGACCGGAAGCGCTTCAAGAATTGACTTCAGTATACGCTGATGACGTAAAATATGAGGATCCTATAAATAACAGCAAGGACCTGCCCCATCTGAAACTAATACTAGAAGATCTATTAAAAGTTTTCGAAGGAGTTCGGTTCGAATCGATTCATTCAGTTCATGACGATGAATTTGCTTTTGTTAGCTGGGAAATGCATTACAAATTCCGGAAAAAACACTATCAAATTGATGGCATTAGCCGGCTCCGGTTCAATGATTCCGGTCGTATCACCGAGCACAAGGACTACTGGGACGCATCATTTCCGCTTTATGGAACATTTCCTGTAATAGGCTCAATAATGAAACTGATTAAAAAGTTTGTGCGAGTCAAAGAGCCCAGCTTAAATTCAAATGATTAGACATTATATAATGTTACATATTCCTAACCGATGACATATATAGGCTGAGTAAATGTCCAAGAAACCATTACAAATATTTGTCTGGATCCTTCTTCCGGTAATAACTTTTTTTCTAGGCCTATCACTGAGACCCTCACAAAAGGCCGGAGCCGGAGTAACTATCTCCAATACTCGATCGCAAGAATCGGGACAGGCGACTCGCGGCCTCGCTAATCGAAAATCAGCACAATCTAACTCATCACCAAACAATCAAAGCTCAACGAACCCTAATGACCATGCGTTAAATTCTCCTAACCAGTCAGGAACCAAGCTCAGCTCCGCTAACATAAAAAGAATAGGCCAGTCCCTCAGAGAAGAACTCAATCCACTAAAGAGACGTCAAATATTCAATGAATTCCTACAAGGAATGACACTAGATAATGCCCTTGAGATAAGAGAACAAATAAGGGGCCTTGATCAGAACAGTTCAGAGTTCCGCGACTTCCATTTCGTTTGGGGATCAATGGCAGGCGCCGAAGCCGTCATTCACGGGACCAAAACTTCAGAACGTGACCTTCATGTAACAATGACTGGTTGGGCAAGCACCAGTCCCGATCAAGCCATCGCCTGGTTCAACGACCTTGATAAATTAGATAATAAACGGCTCAGTAAAGATCATCTAAAAAGAAGCATTGTAGAGGGACTAGCCAATACCGACCCTGACAGGGCCATAGATTTTATCAACACCCTCAAGATTTCCGGCGACAAAGAGGCTCATCGGATGGTACATGACGTTGCACGCAAAGCGACCCGAGGTATGAATCTTGAAGAGGCGGGAAAATGGGCAGAGAGCCTTCCTGATGAAGGGATGCGACAATCATCAATCCATTCCATTATCCCAAGGTTCGCTTACTCGGATCCAGAATCAGCATCAAAGTGGGCAGCTGGCCTCGATTCTGATATATCCTCCACAGCAATTCACAAAGTCGGCGAGGCCTGGGCTCACCGTGACCCGCCCGCCAGCGCTGAGTGGCTAAGTTCATTGCCAGAGAGTAAAGGAGCCAGTACTGGGCTTGAGACTGCACTCCATCATTGGGCCGGACGCGACCCCAAAGCCGCCAGCGATCACCTAGTCTCAATGCCTGATTCTCCCCGAAAGGACCGGGCAATACGAGGATTCGTTTCCAAAGTCGCGCACGAAGATCCTCAGTCAGCCCTGATCTGGGCTGACAGTATCCAAGACGAATCTACCCGCAACAGCGCGCTCATTAATGCCGGTCAGACCTTCTTCCGCCGCGACAGAACAGCTGCTACAGAATGGCTTCAGGGCAGCGGTCTCTCGGAGAGCCTTCAGAACAAAATAAGTTCACGTAAACGATAAGAACAAACCAATCTTAAGCAATTAACTACTGCACAGGTTCAGCCTCTGTGGATTTTCTCTGGCTAGCGCGTATCAATTTTGTCTTAGATTCCTTATTGGCTTTTTCAACATCCTCTAAAAGGACCTGAACTGCCTTTTCTAACTGCTTGTCATTACCAGAAGGCAACTCACCAGGAAGCGGCCATATTAAGTGATCCGGAACGGCCCCGTTAAGCTCCATGTCCTGACCATCAGGAAGGAACCATCCTCTCCCTGGCATTCTAATTGTACCAAGATCCATTATCGATCTTGAGCCAGTCGAAATCACCCCCCCAGCAGTCGGCACACCAACGAGTTTGCCTCTCTTAAGATTCTTTATAGCATGACTGAAAATTTCAGCGTTGCTAAAACTTCTCTCATTACAAAGGACGACAATAGGCTTAGTCCAAGTAGCATAGACTCTTCGGTCACCCGGATATCCGGTACCGCCTCCTCGTGCGACCGTACTAGCATGGACAGGAGGAACCAAAACAGTGAGTAGATGATCCGCGGTGAATCCACCTCCATTATTCCTTACATCTATAATGAGCCCCTCTTTTCCCTCCCCTTCCGCATAAATTTCGCGTTCGAACTTCTGAAATTCACTCCACATCATACGCGCCACATAAAGATATCCTAAACGGCCCTCCGACAGTTCTTCTACTCGGCTCCTTGTGGTCTTAATCTTATCGGATTCGACTAGGGACCTGGCCCTAGAATAACTTGCAGGCCTAATGGTAACTTCTCTGTGCTTTTTCTCTTCGCCCAATCCCTGAACCTTAAGTATCAGATCCCTATCAGGCCTGCCATTTAAGACCTGAGTCAGATCCATTCCAAGCGAAACTGCAACCCCATCGATTTCCATGATAGTTTCCCCTTCATTTATTTGAGACTTCTCCTCTGACGCGGGACCATCACTAAGAATTCTTTTAATCTTTAGCCCCGGCCCCTCATGAGTCTCATCAAAAATGGCTCCAAGATGAGCAGTCTGATCCTGCCAACCTGAAGGTCTGTATGTAGTGCTTGAACTGCTCCTAAAACCAAGGTGCGATGCATTCAATTCACCAAGCATCATTGAAATGGCTCGACTGAAAGAATATTTGTCCACTGCAGCAGAAGCGATACCTTCATATTTCTCCCGAATATGATCCCAGTCCCTATTATTTAATGATTCGTCATAGAACCCGTCCCTCATTGCCCTCCACGCCTGCCTGAACCCAATGCGCTGATGATCCTCGGTCATTCTCTCCTTGAGAACCTTAAATGAATAAGTCTCTGCTTTCCCTTTAGCCAAAGAGCCGGGAACACCGCCCGCAGTATAAACAATTCGGTTATCTTTAGATAACCATTTAGGCATAGAAATACTCTTAGATAATACGAGAGCCGGAGAACTGAGCTTGTCAGGAAATTCTACCGAGAAAACTCCTTCGACGCCTTTAATTTTTGCCGAAAAAGCAAGTTTCTTTGAATCAGGAGACCAAAACAGACCTCTCTCTGAAACGTCCGGAATTGATATGCGGCGGATCCTCTCTGTGATCCCATCAAAATCAATTCCGGGGTCATCTTCAGACTTTTCCTCTTTCTTCTTTTCTTCTTTCGGTTCCGGTTTTGGAGGTTCCGTTTTCGGGGCCTTGTCCCCGGTCGCAGGCAAATCAAACATGATCCTTAATGCCTTAATGAATCGGTTCTCCTCCGGCTCTTTAGGTTTTACCTCCTGCTTGGCTGGAGCCTTAGGCGCCGACTTTGGTTTGGGCCGGCCATTTTTCATCGCCTGTATCGCCTTATCAATGCTCCGGTCACGCGACCCCTTCTCTTCGTCCTCTTTCTTTAACCAGACATAATAAATGTCAGTCTCAGTGTCATAACGCCTACCAGTGAACGCCAACAATTTACCGTCAGGCGACCACCTGACTCCTCCATCCGAATCCGGATGCCGCGAAAGGTTAAATGGGTTCCTCGATCCATCGACAGGAACGATCCAAATATCACGATTGAAATTATTATCGTATACTGAATAGGCTATCCATTTGCCATCAGGCGACCAATCGTATCGTGGAGCATTCCATGAACTGATTAATTTGGAGCCGTTCTTACCATCCTCATCGGTTATCCAAAGGTCACCCGAACCTTTTATCATTGATATTTTTTTACCGTCAGGACTGTAAATAATATCCTCAATAACTTCACCATCTTCACTGAGCCGTTCGGTATTAAAAGTTTTATTCTGCCACCAATATTTTTTCGGGTCAGCTCTCCTTGCCCGGCAAAGACTAGCCGAGCGCCCGTCATCTGAAATATAAATGATACTGTTTCCGTCAGGTGAAAAGACAGGCTCACGTTCCTCTGCCGGTGTGTCCGTGACTCTCTTAGGTTCTTTAAGAACAGTGTCCATGACCCACAGGTCTCCTCCTGAAACAAAGGCAATTTCCAGACCGTCTTTCGTGAAAACGGCCTGACCGACCGTCCTCAGTTCTTGTTTTTCAACGATCTGATGTCCTGCCCGCTGGCCCCTGTTCCATAAGTTGATCTTGACCGGCTCAGCCTCGTCGTTGGTTAAATCGAGACGGTAAAAATCGGCAAGGTGACGAAAAACTAGCACCTTCCCGTCACGAGAAACCGTTGGAAGCATAACTGAATCATCTTTGAAGTGAGTGAGCTGTTTTTCTCCATCACCTTCAAATCGTTTACGATAGAAATTAAAGGCTCCTGATTTGCCGGAAATGTAATAGAAAGACTTACCATCCGCGGACCACCTTGGAGATCGGCTCCCCTGAGGATCGGCCACTAGCTTAGAAAAAGCTTTACCATCCCATTGCCAAACCTGAGAGGCCTGACTCCCCACATAGCCTTTCCTGTAAAGACCAGCGCCTCCACGGTGAAAAAGTATCTTTGTCCCGTCAGGTGATAATCTTCCCTCATTCCCAGAAGCATCAAAGACCAACTCTTCTGGACCACGGGTCTTACTTCCAATCTTATAAAACCGCTCACTACTTGGACCCCCATGATCTCGGCGGCAGCGGACAAGGAGATGCTTTCCGTCAGGGTACCAGTCCATTAAGAAGTGCCCCTCAGTATGATGGGTTATCTGCTTCATCTGGGCCCCATTAACAGACATGACAAAGACTTGCCAAGTCCCGGTCCTCTGACTAATGAAAGCAATTGATTTCCCGTCAGGGGAAATGATTGGAGAGCTTTCCTCTGCCTCGTGAGTAGTTAGCCTTTTGGCCTTACCTCCCTCAGTACTCGCGGTCCAAATGTCCCCGGCCCAGACAAAAACAAAACTCTTGCCGTCCGGAGAGAGGCCAGGCTGACTCGCAAGAGCTATTTTTTCTGCTCCTTTAGGCACGTCATTTGCCATAGCGGTGAACTTAATTGAGAGGAAAATAGCTGAAAAAATTAATAATAATTTCATATTAAGATCATGGATACCGGTAAAATTTTTGAATTTTATTAAAATCATAAATTTTTTTTAAAAATATACGAATTTATGGAAAGAACAATCTCAAAGGCAGGAAAGCTTAATTATTGGGAAACCTGCTCAACAAAGATCCTGTATGTTTGTGCCCCCACAGAAATCAGGCACTGCCCCTCCTTAGCCTCCGTGCCCGGCTTATCGTAATTTAAATAGGTAATGATTCTGAGCCATTCAGTCGGATCAGTAACGACTATCTTTCGTCCAGGCATTCTCGAAGCAGTAACAATGGCTGATAGCTCTTTAGCGTCCCTGCCCGGATCCTTGACTCCTATGAGTTTTTGTCCGGAAAGCACAGTGAGCCTCCTCGCTTGCCTAGGATCAACAAATTCCGACGAAACAACACCCAGAGCGTTCCGGTTAAGAGGAAAGCGCCTAGTAGCTTCCATTAAAACTGACACGGACTCCCTGAATTCCTCAGGGTACTGAGAGAACGGGACTGAGGGCGATGAATGAACTGACCGACCATTATTTGCTGACACCCCTATTTTTACACGTTCTGAACCAGCCGCGGCAGATGCCCTGCCCACACTCTGAGCAAAAAGAATACTCTTCTTTTTAGCGATGTTGAGAATTTTTTTACCTAACCCGTTAGGTGTCTCCGTACTGGAACGAACGATATAGGAGCTCAATTTCCCGGGACCAAGTAATTTTTTTTCCATGACCCAGCAACTCCCATCACTCCGTATATCAACTGCAGTTGATCCTCTGCCCTTAGCGTGATCGATAATGACCCAGACCGAATCGGCCTCAACTTCACCCTTTTTGCTCTTTTCTACCAATTCGTCAACGGTTGGTATCTTGGGCCTGGCTTCCTTGACTCCGAGAGGAACCTTGTCAGTCTGGACATTGCCCGGGGCACCTGTATCCTTGGAGCCTGTCGGTAATTTTTCCTGCCCAATGAGCAAACACATTGCAACGAAAGGCAATATTAGGGTAAGTAATGCTGTACGCATAATTTAACTAAGATAACCACAAATCACCACTCTCCAAGAAACAATGCCATTAACAATCAACGGTGAACTAGTCGATGCGGGCCTCTTAGATGCTGAATTCAGTCAAATTAAGGCTCATTTTGAACAACAGGCCAATGTTTCATGCTGTGAGCGCGATGATGAATTCATGGGTTACGCAAAGGATAATATTATCGCAAGGGTCCTCCTGTCGCAGAAGGCAAAAGAAACTATTGAGGACCCCTCCGCAGAAAGCGTTGATCTGCACCTCGAAAAACTCAAAGAGGAGTACGGCGGAGAAGAGGCTTTTTATTTTAAATTAGGAATCGCTCCCGGGAACGAAGAACAGGTCCGCAAAGATGTCATGGAAAGCATGCGCGTTGATTCTCTCATCGAAGAGACCAGTGGAGATGTTCCCGAGCCGAATGATGGTGAAATTGAGGATTATTATAAGAGTGAGAAAGATTCATTCATGACACCCGAAAAAGTACGCTCAATGCACATCTTCAAGTCCCTACAACAGGCCGAGAACAAGGAGAGGCTTTTTGCTGAAATGAGAGAGGCAAGAAAATCGGCCTGTGCCGGGACCGACTTCATGGACCTTGTCCGTGAGCACAGTGACAAGCCCGAAGAAGAAGCTGATCTGGGCTGGTACAAGAGAGGAGAACTCATGGATGAGTTTGAATTAATTACCTTTTCAATGGAGGTCGGGGAAATTAGCCCAGTATTCTCGACTCAGTGGGGAATGCATCTTGCAAAGCTAATTGAACGGCGTTGTCCTGAACCTATCCCGCTCGAAAAAGTGAAAGATGAGATTCGCGAATTGATAAAGGCAGAGAACCGAGATTCAAGACTCAAGTCCTACATTGAAAAATTAAAGGAAACTGCCACTATCAAAGATGAACCTGAAAGCGATTAATTTTTAATCCTTTGAAGTTGCGCACCCAGCGAACCTAATTTCTGGTCAATGTTCTCATAGCCCCTATCGATGTGATAGAGCCTATTAATCTCGGTAGTACCATCGGCTCCAAGTGCCGCAAGGACCAATGCCGCAGAGGCCCTCAAATCACTGGCCATCACAGGAGCCGCACTTAACTGATCGACTCCGCGAATCACTGCCATCGAATCTTTGAGGTTTATATTTGCCCCCATCCGTTTCAACTCAGGAACGTGCATGAACCGGTTCGGAAAGACTGTTTCTGTTATTACAGAGATGCCTGATGTTGTGGCATAGAGGGCGCACATCTGGGCCTGCATGTCAGTTGGAAATCCCGGATAAGGCTCTGTTGTAATTTCATTAGCTTTAGGACAATCAGAGGCAGAGACAAGGATTGACCCATCATCTTTCAGGTCAACTTCATGACCTGAGCCCCGCAATGAATCAATGAGTGCGGTCAAATGGTCTGCCCTCACATTCTCGAGTAGAACTCCATCGCCCGCTATGATTCCGGCTATCATAAAAGTGCCAGCTTCTATCCGGTCAGGAATGACCTCATGATCTGCTCCGGAAAGTGACTCGACTCCATGAATTACAATTTTGCGAGTCCCTGCCCCTTCTATTTTTGCTCCAAGAGCATTAAGGAATACCGCCAAATCCTCAACTTCAGGTTCAGCCGCGGCACTCTCAATTATCGTCGTGCCCTCCGCAAAGACTGCCGCCATCATTACATTGTCTGTGCCAAGAACAGTTGATCCGTACTGACCTCGCATATTCACCTTTGCTCCCCTCAGCCCGTCAGGAGCGCTGACACGGATATCACCTCCCTTAACCTCCACCTCAGCGCCAAGAGCCTCGAGTCCTCTCAAATGCAAATCAATGGGACGATCACCTATGACACATCCACCAGGAAGTGACACAAATGCCTCACGCTTTCTGGCAAGCATTGGCCCAAGTACACACACTGAAGCCCTCATTTTTCTGACAAGATCGTAAGGTGCTTGAGAAGAGATTTCGCGTGCTCTGACCTTCACTGTGCCCTCATCCGCTTCGACCTCAGCGCCCAGAGTCGAGAGTATCTGAACCATATAATTAGTATCACTTAAATTGGGGACGTTATTAATAACGCATGACTCTTCACTGAGCAGAGTCGCTGCCAGTATCGGTAAAGAACTGTTCTTGGAACCGCTGATGCTGACGGAACCTGAAAGGCGAGCGCCGCCGCTGACTAAAAGTTTTTCCATTAATCTAAAATTGAAGCCTCTCTCACTTCATCGCCAGTATAAAACGCTCTATTCCTGAAAGATCTTTCAATATTTGTATATGATCAAAGCCTATTTCACTGATAACGCCCTCAAAAAAATCAGTCTGCCCGTCCCCAACTTCAAGAGCAAGAAGACCTTGCTCAGACAGATGATTAGGCAGTTGGGCAATGAACCTGGAAATGAGTTCGGTCCCGTTATCTCCTCCGTCCAGCGCGTCGCGCGGCTCAAAACTAAGTTCAGGATCGAGCCCTTCGATTTGGGAAGGTTCCACATAAGGCAGATTAGCAACAATAAGATCAAAGATGCCCGGCACTTCATTGAACAGGTCAGAACAGACAAAATTTATTCTTGAATCATCAATCCCTACATTCATAGCGTTTTCTTTACTCAGAGACAATGCATCCTCAGAACAATCGACCATTGTGACATGAGATTCTTCCCAATTCAGGGCAAGACAAATCCCAATGACTCCAGAACCGCACCCAACATCAAGGACCCGGGCAGGTCCAGACGCATCTTTGAACCTGCTCAATAATGTGCCAACCAATTCTTCAGTCTCGGGCCTGGGAATTAACGCCCTAGAATCACAAATAAATTCCTGCCCCATGAACTGCACATTACCAAGGATGTGCTGCAACGGCTCCCTCTGCCCTCGCCTCTTTAGTAGTAATCGTAATTGTTCAAGTTCCCTCTCCTCCATTGGCCTATCAAAGGACAAATAAAGTTCAATCCTTTCACAACCAAGGACCATCGCTATCAAATGCTCCATATTGAGCCGAGCATCATCAACGCCCCGTTCCTGCAGATAACCCGAACCGCTCTGCAATGTTTCAAGGAGTGACTTCATTTTCCAACTCGCTACTTGAGGCCCGCTTCTTGCAGCCTTTCCGCCATCTCGGATGCCTGCAGCGCCTCAACCAGCTCCTCTACCTGCCCAGTAAGCACTCCCTCCAAATTATGTAGCGTCAAACCTATCCTGTGATCCGTTACTCTGTTCTGAGGAAAGTTATACGTGCGTATCTTCTCCTCTCGTCCTCCGCTTCCTATCAAATTACGTCGTTGCTCGGAGTATTTTTCAGCTTCTTCCCTTTGCTTGGCCTCAAGCAATTTGGAACGCAAGATAGTCAGAGCCTTCTCCTTGTTCTTTGTTTGGCTCCTACCGTCCTGGCACCTGACCATGATCCCCGTCGGCAGATGAGTCACCTGAATGCATGAATCAGTCGTGTTCACGTGCTGGCCTCCAGGCCCACCAGACCGGGTCGCCTGAATATTTAATTCGTCTGGCCTCAGTTCAATGTCCACGTCTTCAGCTTCAGGCATCACCGCAACGGTAGCAGTCGAAGTGTGAATCCTTCCCTGAGTTTCGGTTTCAGGAACTCTTTGCACACGATGCACTCCACTCTCATATTTCAATCGTCTAAAGACCTCTTCCCCGGACACTTTGACAGTAATCTCTTTGAACCCACCGACCTCGGACGGGCTCGATTCGAGCGGCTCTAATTTCCATCCGTTCAGTTCACTGAACCTCTGATACATCCTATAAAGGTCCCCAGCAAAGAGAGAAGCCTCGTCACCTCCGGTCCCTGCTCGAATTTCCACAATGGCATCTCTGTCCTCAGTCTTGTCCTGAGGCAAAAGAGCATATTGTATTTGCAACTCAAGCTTCTCACATGAGCTTTCAAGATCAGGTATCTCCTCCTGCGCAAGGGCCGCCATCTCCTCATCATCACCTTTAACTAACTCATGATTATCTTTGAGCTGACGTCGAGAATCAGAGAACAGGTCCCAGTCCTCTAGGAGCTTTTTAATATAATTGTACTCTCTGGAAATTTCCGCAGCCTGCTTCGGATCAGAGTAAAAGTCCTCAGCAGACATGATGCCCTCAAGCTCTGCGAGTCTTTCTTTTTTCTTATCTATGAGCGGCTCAAAATCCATAACGTTGATTTAAATTATCAAGTACTGGTCACTTGTCGACATAACAAATACAATCAAAAATTGTATCGTCCGAGGATTGAAAACCCTCAAAGCAAATCGAACTGACAGGAATAACTAAGCGGACGCCTCTGCAGCAGGCTCTGTTTCCTCTTTAGCTTCCACTGCCTCCGCTTTGCCTCCGCGGCGCCGGGCCTGAGTACCACCATAGCGCTTGGCAAATTTTTCAACCCGACCAGCAGTGTCAACAAACCTCTGCTCACCAGTAAAGAAAGGGTGACATGCCATACAAATACCTACCCTCAAATCAGCCACAGTCGAACGGGTCTCATAAACTGCTCCACAAGTGCAGGAAATCGTGGTGGACTGATATTCTGGATGCAGTTCTTCTTTCATTTTACCTAGTTTTAAAAAAACTCAGCCCAAAAGGGGTCGGGCCAGAGCGGCAGATAACTTAGATTTGGTCCTTAATTTGTGCAAGTAAAACCTATCATATAAGGAAATTAAGCTTTTATCCTTCAGATATGATAACCAAATGGTCAGTTCACTATATTTTATAGGTTATTAACGGCTTTGCTGAATGAGGTTTTACTCTACCTTCTCAAGGTCAGGGACCCTGCCCTGCCAAGGAACAAAACCCGCATTGCGCACGTGCTCACGCAAGACCTGCTCCAGTTCCCTTCGCACCTTATTATTATCTACTGGAGTCGTTTCTCCAGGATCCTCTTCAAGGTTAAATAATTGAAAAGGCTCCCTTGAATTATTCTGCAGAAGTTTCCATGGTCCCTGACGAACCGCATAGTAATCCTGACCAAGATACATTCTACCACCTTCTCTCCTGACCCATATCAGTGACCTTGAATCTATCGCCGTATCTTTCTTTCCTTGAATTCCGCCAAGTAGGCTCTGACCATCCACCTCTTCAGGAACTTCGGCCCCTGCAACTTCAGCCAGAGTAGGCAACCAATCCATCGTCATAGATACCCCATCATACGTGGTCCCGGGCCTAATCTGGCCATGCCAGACAATACAAGTAGGAACACGCAAGCCTCCTTCCCACATTTGCTGTTTCTCTCCTTTCCAGGGATCGTTTCTGGCACCAACATTGGCCTGACCTCCATTATCAGAAGTGAACACGATTATCGTGTTATCCTTTTCCGGAACAGCTTTGAGGACCCTTCCAATGCCCTCATCCATGTGTTCAATTAACGCAACGAGTTTGGCCCTAGCATTTCCGATTCCTTTTTCACGTTTTTTGACCTTCTCGTACCAGTCCTGAGGGGGCTGTATCGGGGTATGAGGGGCATTATAAGATAAGAAAAGAAAAAAAGGTTCTTCTTTGGCATTTCTTTCTTTGATGTACTTCACTGCCCAATCAGAAAAGAGATCCGTAGCATGACCCTTCGGCTCTATTCTTTTCCTTCCCTCCGCCATGTAATTTACTCCGTGCCTGCGGTGATTATAATAATCATCCATCATGTCTCCCAAGTAACCTTTAAAAAAATCAAAGCCTCTACCGATCGGTGTATTCGGCTCCACTAACCCTAGGTGCCACTTCCCTATCAATGCTGTATGATAACCTGCACTCTTCAGGACCTGCGGCAGAGTCTTTGCTGACTCAGACAAATAGCCCCAGTTATTTGCACGATGAGTTCGAATGACTCCGGGCACTCCGACCATGTCAGGGTATCGCCCAGTAAGGAAAGCGGCCCGGGTCGGAGAACATACGGGGCAGTTAGCATAGGCATTTTCAAAGCGGCACCCGCTTTTCATCAGCTCATCGATGTTGGGAGTCGTCATGTCTTTGGCTCCATGAGAGGACAAGTCGCCAATGCCCAGATCATCGGTCATTATAAAAACGATATTAGGTCTTTCTTTACCAAGGACTTGCGAAAGAAGGACTGTGCAGATTGCCAGAACTTTAGTGAAATGAATCATCATATTAATAATCTATTAAGAGCTTTAGAGAAAATCATACAGAAGGTCCAATTCTCAGTACAAAAGATTAAAGACCACCTGCTGGGTCAAACTCATCAGCAAAACGCAAAGCGGCCGGACCACTATAAAGTTTCCCCTTATGGACAATGCTGGCCTTTCCTCCGGTCTGTCGCGCAATGTCCACCAGATAACTGAAAGCTGCCCCGGGCACCTCTAGCCCAATAGTGTTTATCGGTATCCGAGACGAATTAATTGCCTTTATCTTCTCCACGACCTCCTCCGCGTCCTGAGCCTCACCATCCGAAAGAAGCCAAACCACGGCCGGGACCGGGCGCATTGCAAATGCCAGTTCAAGAGGCTCTTTCCATAACGTGGCCCCTTCGGGCTTCGCTGCTTTGATATGATTGACTGCACGGGCTATTCCCTCCTTAGTCGCCTCAGACCAGGGAATCCTGTCCTCAGGCTTATCCGGAAATCTTGAAGGGGCAGTGTACAGAGACTCTCCCCCAAGCCATGGAGCCGTCGAATAATAGATGACCTGAAAGCTCATCCCCTTAGGTAACTTACTAATTGAACTGATCAGTTCCTTCTTGAGCATTTGAAGCCTCACTCCTCCGCCCTCCTTGATCATGGACCCGGAAAAATCGACAACAAAAACGACCCGGTTACCCTTCGCAGTTCCGCCAAAAAATGAAGAAGTTCCTCCGCCCCCATCACCATTCCCTTTTCCCTGGCCAAAGCCCCTGCCAAAATCCGTTCCTATTCCTAAAGGATCAATGACTGGATCCTCGATCGAGGGAACCGAAACGGGCGAAGTTGCCACAGAAGTAATGGTCTGGACCCTCGAAGCACTCTTCGGAGGCTGCGGTTTCCTCTTAACTGAACGGGCAAAGTCCTGCTTCTCAATCTGGTAAGTGTCATCCTTAGTCTCAGCGATCGCAACGATCTGCGGCACTTCATCCGGACCCAGGGCCACGATGATGCACCACAGGACAAACACAATGACCAGGTGAACTATCGTTGTTGTGATGACAGAGACTAACTTCCCCTGCTTCTGTAAACGCAAAAACTCATCCTCAGTTGCAGCCTCTTTGGCCTCCAACTCCGCATCATCAAGACTGATAGGTTCCTGCATTAGAGAAATAGCTCCTTTGGAGCCATCTTATACCATAGTATAGCCTATTTGGAGCGACAAATCTCCTCAGTTAGGAGGAAATAATCACTCACCCTCATAATGCAGGCCGATTTCCTCCCTCCAACGATCGAGGGACCGCATCAGGGCCAACGTGTCCTCACAGCTCATCGCAGGGAAAATAGCCTCTTTAGCTTCAATTCCTTTGGCAACCGCATCAGCCTCAGCCCCATACAGATATTTTTCTGTTTTAACTTTAATCACTTCTGGCTCTTCTGAGCCGTTTTTGTACAGATGTAACTCGGTCTCTCCGCCCTGAGGTGATGGCTTCCAGGGAACCGGCACAAATAGTCTACCCTCACTGCCGGAAACACTGACATTGATAGGCTCTTCCAAGGCCACTCCGCAACTGAGCCGAGCCGTGATGCCCCCATCAAATCCCACTACCGCGCTCGTATATTCATCGACTCCAGTGTCCCCAATAAATCCTACCGCTTTGATTTGCTTCGGCTCGGAAAAAGTCTCTCCATTAGCAACGCCAGCAATCAGACCGGCCATCGACATGGGGTAACCCCCAACGTCAAGAATGCCTCCACCGCCCAGAGCCTTATTCAAGTGCCTGCCGTCAGGATTGTCCCCAATATCAAAAGAAAATGACGCTTCAATAGATTTTACCTGTCCAATTGCCCCGTCCTTGATCAATTTGATAATTTCAAGTGTCTGATCTGAACAACGGTACATGTATGCCTCCATCAGAAACACCCCATTATCTTTGGCCGCTTTTATGATTTGTTCTGCCTCAAAAATATTCAATCCGATCGGCTTTTCGCATAATATATGCTTACCGGCTTGGGCCGCTTTAATTGCCCACTTCTTATGCATCGGGTGAGGCGTTGCAATGTACACAGCGTCAACCTCTTCATCTTCCAAGAGACCCTGATACGAAGGATGTCTATTGGGTATTCCTCCGAATTTTTCAGCAAAACCGTCAGCCGATTCCTGACTACGGCTACCTACCGCGGATACGGTGCCAAGTCTTGAATTCATTACCCCCTCAACGAAGGAGGCAGCGATACTGCCAGTCGCAAGAATTCCCCATCTGAGTTTGTCTTGAGCTTCTTCCATAGAATATTGATTATAAATTTAGAGAATTAGTTTAATACCGTGATTGATAAAAGGATATTCCTTTTATCAATCAATTTAACGCCGCCAAGCCCCAATTCAGTCCTTAAGGACTCTTGGCCTTTTCTATGGCCCTGATCGCTTTTTCTCGCTCCTCTTTTATACCTCTAAGCTTCATCTCATATTCTTCGAATTCTTTTAGGAGCTGAGCTTGTCGGTTACGGATATCTTTGAGAGTGGACTCGGTCGAATCTATTTCTTCGTCAATTGAGACTAAAGCCTTCTCCAAATGACCCAAATCAGCAGTCTCGTTGCGCTGATCATTTAATTTCGCTATCACTTCCCTCAGATCCGAAGTCGGTATTGCATAACTTTTAACACGTCCTCCGCGTGCTATGTTTACTCCGACCAATTTTCCATCCAAATCAATTAACGGCCCCCCGCACTCGTTAGGCCTTAAAGTAAGATCGTGTTGCAATGCGTTTGGAAAATCCTTTCTGTTCTCGCTCAAAGGCCCGCCGAACTGAGCACTTGGGTCAGGGCCTTGGAACTGCTGAACGGACTGCCCCCTTGATCCTAATACCGCTGTCATGTCCTTTTCCTCTTCTCCTCGCCTCAGGAGAATCTTTATCTCCTCCTTGGGTTTGCGACCAGAAACAGACTTTGCCAGCTGAGCAGGTGAATTAATGGGCTTACCGTCAATCTTAAGGATAATGTCGCCGACCTCTATTCCCGCCTTAGCGGCTCCCGATCCACGCTGGACCCGATTGACCCTGACCCCATTGTCAGTGTTCTCCATTCCTACCCCGAGAAAACCGCGCTCGTTCGCAGAAAGGTTCCGAGGCGCCACGCTCGCGACCCCAACAGCAATTGGATTCGCATCTAGTCCGGAAGCTGCTAAAAAAGTTCCAAGCTCAACGTCTTTACTATCCTCCAGATTTACCGGCTTCAACCCCAACAGCTCGACTTTCAGCAGAGCAATGTCCCATCTGGAATCAGCGCCCAAGACTGTAGCCTCGGCTCTCCTGCCATCGGAAAGCTCACAAATGATACCCTTCGCTGGCAATTCGCTGGCCTTACTGACAAGCAGACCACCGTGCCCGACCACAGTCGCAAGCGATAACTGCTTATCCTTCTTGTTAATGATTCTCGCTGTACTCTGTACATACGGCTCCACTACGGGCTTATATTCCGCAAAGACACTACGATGATCCTTTTCATTCTTGGAAGGTCGCCGCTTTTCCAATTGCGCCTGATAGAACTGCATAAGATCTGCCATGCGAGGATCATTAAGGTCGAGGTCCAAGCCAAAACCTTTGCCTCGGGCACGATCGTCTGGTTCATCGCCCAAAAATCCTTCTTTAAACCCCTCTAAAAAGTCCCCTATCTCATCACCGAATCTCTCTAGGAGACTCTTAGAGCCATCACCTGATTCCTCTTTGGAACTCTCATCAGAAACATAAAGGATGCCCGTTTCAGCATTCGAAAAAGAACCGCAAATAATTAAACTCAAAGCCAATACAACCGTCACGACTGATGCATTTTTTATTTCATTTATAATTTTCTTCATCTGCTACTTTTATTTACCAAATAAAACATCAATGCCCACTAGGTCCTCTTGCCCATTTCTTTGAACAGCAAAACGTATCACTTTTCCCAGCTCTGCAGACTTTATCGATGATGCCATTTGCTCAGCACTACTGATTTTTGCACCGTTAATCTCTTTGACCACATCTCCAGCAATAAAACCTGAGGAGGCAGCAAGTGAATTCTCTATAACATTAAACACGAATGCCCCTTCGGCTTCGGCCTCGGCATCTAGTATAATCCCGAGCTCTGGACGCTTCGGTTGATCGGGGACAGGAGGCGCCTTGTCCTGCTCCTTTCCTAATCCAGAGGCAAGTTCCTCCCAGCTAACGAGCCGCACTGAAAATGTCTTTTCCTCTTCTCCCCTTTTGACGAGGAGCTCAATTTCATTGCCGACCTTACTTGACGAGACCTTATCAACAACATCAGACATCTGATTCGCCTCGACTCCATCAATACTCAGTATCCGGTCCCCACTCATGACTCCTGCTCTTTGAGCAGGCGAATTAGCGTAAACCTTATCAACTATCACATCTCCACTGGACTCATTCATTCTGATCCCCAGCATTGGCCTGTCAGGATCGACTCCGGCAGCCATCATTCCAAGACTTCCCCAAATTTCACCGGCAAGCATTCTGTCCCATCCAGATTTGAAAACTGAAGATGGGACGTGCCTATTTTCAGCCAGGCTGCCTCCTATCGAGGAATGAATACCGATGACCTCACCATTAAGATTGAAGAGAGGCCCACCTGAATCGCCTCCGACCAAAGTACAATCGGTCCTCAGCATTCCCATCGTTCCGCTACTTATGAGGCGACCGAATCGGATCGGGGGACTTCGGTTCAAGTCATAGCCGCCAGGATGGCCCATCGCTATTAACCAGTCACCCGGCTCGGCTTTCTTCGAATCACCGACTTTAGCAAATGGCCATTTCCCCTCCTCAGTTATTCTCGCAAGGCCAGCATCACGTGACCTGTTCGCACCGAGCGACTCACCCTTCACGCTTCTCCCATCAGGAAAAATAATAGTAAGTTTTTTTCCCGCAGCCTCCGTCACATGCCCAGCCGTCATTATTAATCCATCCTCACTCACAATGACGCCGCTCCCAGTCGCCGGCTGGTCATCTCCGACCACAGCCACAACTGTAGGCATTAAATCTGATACGACCTTCTTAACTTTTCTTTCCCTCTCTTTGAGCTTCTCAATGGGTCCGGCGAAGGATCCGTCAGCCGTTAAAAAACATGCAATTAATGCAAAAGAGAAAAGTTTAATGAAATTCATTATGTTGTATAGATCCCTAAGTCTGCTACTCACAGCTAAAGGTCTAATTTAAATTTAGATTACGATTCTTAGTTCATTATATCAAGCGGCACTGAACCTTTTTAATTGTCTAAATATGACAATATTCTCACGTTTCTCTGGAACTCCTTATTATGATCGGCCTAACAGCTAACCATATCAGCGCCGGCGCAAGGACACTAAGAGCCATTGTGAGCCTTGGATGATCCCTCCCAGTGTCACCAATCACAGAAAAAGTAAAAGCCAGGGGCAAACACCCGACCACTAAAGCGGAAAGAAAGATCCTCACAGACATTCTTGATAGCCCGGCCATGCAGGAAACGACCTCGGGCATTATGGGAAGCCACCTTGAAAGGACCACGATCCAACCTCCGGTCTTTGCGAAAATAGCCCTACTCTTTTCAAGGGCAGACTCTCCTGCAATCTTTTGCGCAATTTTAAGTCCAAATGCACGGCAAAGAACGTACGCGAGTGCCCCGGAAAGGATTGAGCCCACTGTCCCTATCAAGCCTCCTATTACAGACCCATAGACCATGCCAAGAGCACTCATCACTGCTGTACCTGGTATCGGAAGCACTAAATCCAATAATAATAAAATGATACCAGCGAGCCAGGCCCAGGAGCCCCATTCCTCGAGCCAAGCGACTCCTCCCTCCACAGTGAATGTCTCCTCAAATTTTCCGCCCCAGACTATGAAAGGAATCGTAAAAGTTATCGCTAAAACAAATAGTATCCAAATGAGGCGCATTGTTTGACTTATCCTATGAGAATTGAGTAATAAGGTTATTAGTCAATCACAAATAAAATGCCAGAAACTAAAACAATTGATCCAGATAACCTTCCAGACATCGCCAAGGAATGCATGAAACTGGCCAAGTTCCCCCAGATGGCAACTATAGAGAATGATCGACCAAGACTAAGGCCAGTATCACCGGTCAAGACAGACGAATTCACAGTCTATGTGGCAAACCTCAAAAATTACGGTAAGACTGCCCAGATAGAAGCGAACCCGAACGTCGAACTCTGCTACTTGTCACCTGAACACGATCAGGTAAGGATTGAAGGTGCTGCGGAAATACTGATAGACGAAAACGAAATTCAGGAAATTTGGAATTCCAATGCACTGCTTAGGAAATATCTTGGCAGCCCGGACAATCCTGAACTCATAATATACAAGATCATCCCATCGAGCGTTCGCTTCATGAGAGAATGGGCGTTGGAATATTACGATGTGCCAATTAATTAGACCCCAAAGAAGGACATCGCCCAGTACATCAAAGCTATGAGTACCAGAATTATAATTCCGCATGCTTTGGCGCCTTTCCAGGGAGTAATATCAACATCATTGGTGTACGTCTGCTCGTAAGCCTTCTCTCTTGGTTTAATTATAGCCATGACAATCATTATTCCAGATATCAACACAAAGTTGATAGCGGCCAAATGCAGCCAATGCATTTCCAAATTAAAAAGCCTCACTAAATCTGTCCCTTCAACCTTACCTCCAAAATTATAGTTAGATGAGTTTCCCCAGCCCAATCCGAATACTCCCCAAAATAAGAACCCTACAATGATCGCAGCCATTGCTCCTGCCGAAGTGACTCTTTTATGAAATATTCCCATCAAAACTACCGCCAATAATGGAATATTATAAAGAGCAGCCAAATTCTTCATGAGATCAAAAAGCCCATCGAATTTTTCCTTAAGTCCATCTATCATGGGAGCAAGCAAGATCGCTCCGATCGCTATCACTATTCCGAACCACTTGCCAGCGTAAACCATCTGCTGATCTGTAGCATCCTTCTTAATCCAACCCTTGAAGATATCAATACTAAACAAAGTAGCTGCACTGTTCAGACTCGAATTGAATGAACTCAAAATTGCCCCAAAAATCACAGCTACAAAGAAACCAAAAAGCGGAAGCGGCAAAACCTTTTCGACCAGAGCTCCATAAGAATTGTCCGCTTTAATGGTGTCTCCAAACATGTGCCATGCTATGATGCCAGGAAGAACCAAATAAACGGGCCCTAGGAGCTTCATCGCTGCAGCAAAGAGGACCCCCTTTTGCCCTTCAGCTAAACTCTTCGAAGCAAACGTTCGCTGCACGATGGCCTGGTTCGTGCACCAATAATAAGTCGTAATCAGTAGCATTCCGGTGAAGAGAGTAGAAAAAGGTATATTCTCATCCTCCTTTCCAATGGGCGAGAGTCTCTCCGGGTGATTTTCCATGAGGTAGGATATGCCGGAACCGAATCCTCCTCCTCCTCCCATTTCATTACCCAAAGTAATGAGTCCCAGAACAGGTATCAGAAGGCCTCCTATCAAAAGCCCAATACCGTTAAAAGTATCGGAAATTGCCACCGCCTTGAGTCCGCCAAAGATAGCGTAAAGACTTCCAACGACACCAAGAGCAATGACAATCATCCAAAGCGCTTGCGTCTCATCAATATTCCGGTCGAATAATGCTGACAACAGGCCTTCAAGATCGAAAGCATCACGCATGAAAATTGCTCCGGAGTACAAAACAAAAGGCAAAAGGTTAGTAAGTAAGGAAAGCAGCAGCAGCACGGAAACCGCTGTTCCTACGATCTTCGAATATCGCCTCTCAAGAAATAGCGAAACAGTAGCGACTCCTCCCTTCAGGTATCTGGGAAGAAACACCAGAGCCATTAGAACAATTGCTATTGATGACCAGACTTCCCAGGCCATGACCTGCATTCCGTTTTTAAAGGCCCCACCATTCAAACCAACGAGTTGCTCCGTAGAAAGGTTAGTTAGAAGCAATGATC
>PAPL01000022.1 GCA_002708885.1 Verrucomicrobiales bacterium
GGTGGAGCCAATCAGGCCGTAACCATGCAGGCCATGCGCCATAGTGATCCGAGGTTAACCGCCGTCACTTACAACGATGCCAGCCTGCTCCCCGTCTCAAATGCCATTCATGAACTGCCAAAGATTAAGGGTGAGGTGTCATGCTCACCTATAGGCTCACCTAATTTGTTCGCAGAGGGTCAAAACGTGGCGCAAGCTGACGCACGCAATTTGCGTAATAAAGATTTTAAGTCCCTTAATGATGAGGAGGAGAGGCGTGAATTGTCGCCATTAGACGCAGAGAGCAAAAACTCGGCAATGGCTCCTGCGGTTGGATTCGAACCAACGACCTAGTGGTTAACAGCCACCCGCTCTACCGCTGAGCTACGCAGGATTTGCCGAGCCGAGAATATGCTTAGTGGTTGGGATTGGTGCAAGTGGATATTTTTAATCAAAGAAACAAATTTCAATATTGTGTGAGATCCAGATTCGGAGCACAATAAATAGGTAATGATCCGCTATTTTTACCAATTAATCGCCATTTCCGTTCTCTCTTCAGTTTTAAGAGCTGAGCACAAAGTCGTTCCTCTCGAGCTTTTCGCAGCTCATGGGAACCTGGAGGTCACCCTCTGGGCACAATCACCTATGCTCTACAACCCAACTAACATGGATGTAGATAGGGACGGAAGAATATGGGTAGCAGAAGGAGTAAACTATCGTAGGCACGGAAATCGAAAGCCAGAAGGTGACCGGATAGTAGTAATTCAAGATACTAATGGTGATGGAAAGGCTGACAGCTCCCATGTATTCGTTCAGGAAAAATTTCTTACAGCACCACTCGGAGTCGCGGTCATTGACAACAAGATCGTTGTCTCTATGACGCCGGACCTAGTCATATACACTGACGTCAACAGGGACCTGAAATTTGATCCGGAAGTAGATAAGCGGGAAGTTCTTCTTACAGGATTTAACAGCAAGCAACATGATCATTCTCTTCATTCAGTCACTGTTGGACCAGATGGAAAATGGTACTGGAACCATGGTAACTGCGGAGCCCAATTCACTGACAAGTCAGGTAAAACGTTTCGTGTTGGAAGCGCATATCAGATGCGCCAGATAGCAGGTAAAGAAAGTGATGATGGACACGTTTGGATCGGCGGAGCCGCTTACCGAATGAACCCGGATGGAACAAACGTAGAAGCCATTGGGCATAATTTCCGTAACAGTTACGAGCAGACCATCACTTCTTTCGGTGACGTCTTTCAAAATGACAATGATGATCCTCCAGCATCAAGGACCTCTTTTCTTCTTGAATATGGCAACGCTGGATTCTGTTCTGCTGATGGCAAAAGGAGCTGGCAATCCGACAGACGCCCAGGCCAATCAACTCCAATCGCCGAATGGAGACAAGAAGATCCAGGAACAATGCCATCAGGTGATGTATATGGCGGCGGATCACCAACTGGAATTTGTTTCTATGAGGGAGGGGCTCTCGGTGAGGCTTATGCAGGTGGATTGTTATTAAGCTGTGAGCCAGCCAGAAATGTGGTCTTCGGATATTTACCTGTACAGGATGGTGCAGGGTTTAAGCTTGAAAGGTTCAACTTTTTAACAACTAATGCTGCTGAGGAATTCGCTGGGACTGATTTTAAAGGAGGCAGAACCAATAATGAGGCAAAGACACTGTTCCGCCCATCTGACGTTGCCGTTGGAACAGACGGAGCCATTTATGTTGCAGACTGGTATGATCCAAGAGTCGGCGGACATGCTGATCATGACAACACTCTTTCTGGAGCAATTTACCGCGTCGCACCCAAAGGTTTCAAACCCACCACACCAAAGATAGACCTCAATTCAACCGAAGGGCAAATTCTTGCCATTAAAAGCAATGCATTAAATGTCCGAAACCTTGGATTCACTGCTCTCAAAAAGCAAAAAGATAAAGCCATTAATGCCGTTAAAGAACTGCTAAAAGATCCGAATCCTTATGTCGCCGCTCGTGCAACTTTCCTGCTTCCCCACTTAGGTGATGCGGGAATCGCGGCAACAAAAGAAATTCTTAATGGAGACAATGCCCGTCTACGACTCGCCGCGGTCCGTTCATTGCGCAGATCAGAAAATGATATTTTGCCTTTGGCAAAACAAATTTCACAGGACTCCGATCCTGCAGTTCGAAGAGAGCTCGCCACATCACTGCGTAATGTTTCCTTCGACAAAGCAGGAGATCACATAGTAGAACTGGCAAAGGGTTACGACGGCAAGGACAGAACGTACTTAGATGCTCTTGGAATTGCCGCTACCGGAAAAGAAACAGAAAGTTATAATGCAATAGGAAGAGTAATAGGAAGCAACGAACCAGGAGAATGGAGTAAGGAATTTGCTGACATTGTTTGGAGACTTCATCCTGAAAAGTCAGCCCTCATGCTAGCAGGAAGAGCCATGGCATCAGGAGTCCCTGAGGATCAAAAGAAAGCCGCAGTCGTCGCCTTAGCTTTTATTAAATCGAAACGAGGAGCTGATTCCATGCTCGCAGTTGCTGAAAGAGCCACAGGACGAGCCAAAGCCGAAGCGCTCTGGTGGTTACTTCATAACCGCAACCATCGATGGAAAGAGCATGACATCGTAGGGTCACTCAAATCACGAAGCATCTATAATCCATCCAACGTAAAACTACTGCCCGCAGTCTTGCCACCACCAGTCAAACGGGACTATGCGCCAATGGATAAAATACTAGCCATGAAAGGAGATCCGGCCCGCGGCAAGACCTTAGCTGCCAGATGCTATATGTGCCATCACATCGATGGAACCGGCGTGGAATACGGGCCCACTCTGACCGATTATGGAAAAACACAAACTGCCGAAGTAATCATTCAGTCCATCATTAATCCTTCAGCTGATATTGCGAGTGGATATGATAGTTACCAAATCGAAACTAAGGACGGAATTAAAATTCAGGGAAGGTTATTATCTGCCGGTGATCCTCTCGTCATTCAGTCAATGGGGGGGATCACTCAAACGATTCCGAAAGGAAGAGTCAAGAGTCAGGGCAAAATGGCAGACTCATTAATGATGTCGGCAGCTCAGCAGGACCTCTCTGAGCAGGACATTGCTGACATTACGGCGTATCTCAAATCATTATAAAAAAAAGAAACCATGAAAAATCTTCTATTTCTAAAATTAGCACTTTTATCATTTATCACGTCCGAGGCGGCCCCTGATAAGAAAGGCGCTTACTCATCACCAGAAGATGCTTCCAAGGATCCTGATTTCTCAATTCAGGGCGAGTACAAAGGATCTTACACAAAGAGCAATGGCAATGAGGCTAAGGTTGGAATTCAGGTCATTGCACTTGGCAATGGAATGTTCAGGGCCGTAGGATTCGAAGGCGGTTTACCGGGAGATGGCTGGGACCTTGGCGAAAGAGCCAAGTCCGAAGCAAAAAAGAACGATGACGGGACAGTGACTTTTAAAAAGGATGACGGAGTCGCAACAGCCACAATCAAGGAAGGTAAATTTTACATTAAAGGCGGTGACGGTAAAGTTCTTGGAGCTCTGGACAGGGTCGAGCGAAAAAGCCCAACACTGGGACTAAAAGCGCCTGATAACGCTATTAAACTTTTTGATGGATCCTCCCTCGAGCACTGGAAATCAGGTGCCCGAAAGACCGATGACGGCCTATTAATGGAGGGAGTAAACTCCGCACGCAATGACTTTAAAAATTTCACTTTGCACATTGAATTCCGACTCCCTTACATGCCGAAGGCAAGGGGTCAGGGCCGCGGGAATAGCGGAATGTATTTGCTTGGAACCGAAACACAAATGCTTGACTCTTTCGGACTCTCAGGAGAACCAAACGAATGTGGAGGAATCTATAAGTGGAAAAGACCAGACATTAACATGTGTTATCCCCCACTCAGCTGGCAAACATATGATGTTGAGTTCCAGGCAGCCACTACTGATAAACCACCGGTAATGACCGTGAAACATAATGGCATAATCATTCACGATAAGGTACAACTCAGAAAGAGGACCCGTCAGGGAAATATTCACCTTCAGAATCACAGTAACCCGGTCCGTTACCGAAACATCTGGATCGTAGAAAATTAAAGAGACACTCCTTTACCTTTGCGGAGACGGCGGAACGATTTCTTCAACACAGATTCCGTTGCTCGGTCAGGCGCAGACCCAGCATATCGTACCCCATAATGATAATCAGCTAAGAGATCATACACTTCAGATCCAGATTCTTTGACCTTTCGGACCTCTTGAATCGCCTCTTTGACAGTAACCCCTTTCGCCTTGGGATGACCAAGTTCCAGGCACATCCTCAAAAATTCCAATAAATAAGGAGGAGCGTCCCGGTCCAGATAAAGGTCTTCCTGTGACGGCGCCTTTTGCTCACTTTGTTTTGTTTTACTAATGAATTTCTGAATAAAAACCTTCAGGGAAAAGAGCGCAAATAAGCATAACAAACCAGCGAGCCATATCATTTGCGTCCTCTTATCCTGTTCAGGATCTTTAACAATCTGAGCCTCATTCTCATTGTCATGAGCTCCCTCGTAAAATGAAAGTTCCGGAGCTTTGACTCCATCAACACTTGATTGGGCAGGTGGACGTACTGCACCAGAACCAACTGGAGTCGCATCAAAGACCACCCATCCCTGCCCCTCCACTAATACCTCGGCCCAAGAATGGGCATCAGAAGCCCCATAAGAAACAACACCCTCATTAGGGAAAGCTCGACCACCAGAAAAACCATAAGCTGTTCTTGCTGGATATCCAGCTTCACGAGCAAGAAGAGCAGCCGCTGAAGCAAAATAATCGCACCACCCGGCACGCTCTAGAAAAAGAAAATTTTCCATAGCTGATAAACTGTTCAGATTCTTGACCTCTGTACTGTATTCAAATTCAGACCTTAAATATTTTTGAATAGAATCAAGCTTTCCGGGCCCATTAATTGCCCCTTCAGTAATTTCAGAAAAGAGAGATTTGATCTTGCGGCCCAAATTACCTCTCGCCGGAGAAAGAAGCTCAGGACTAAGATTCTGAAAATTTCCAGGACTTCCCTTGACCTCTGACCAGACAAGGGGCCGGGACTCAACCTCATAGCGTACTGCCCCTCTAAGTTCAGCCTGATATGAATTGGACTCTGAACCAATAATAAATTTTAATTTATAGGCCAATGGATTCTGAATGGCAGGCAATCCTGCCCCTCCAGATACAGGCAGATAAATCTCATGCAAGATCCCATTCCCTTCAGTCATCCTGACCCAATTATCCTTAACCCCATCCATTTCATCAGAGCGCCATTCCTGCTCAGTGTTCACAGACTCCCAGGCATCCCCGACATATTGGTCTAATACCGCATTCCGCACATAATTTTGGCGAGCAATGAATTGATTAAATTCCCGATCATCAGGAATCCTAAGATGCATCACCTCCGCATCACCTAAATTAATGCTTCCCTCCTTAGGTAATTCTCTACGATTATCAAAATCAACTCCTGTAACATTATTTTGTTGTGAACTTTCATTACCCGATTGAGTCGTATTTCTTATCCTCTCCGTAATCTCGCTGAACGATGGTAGGGTATTTTTGACTGACTGCCCAAGATCAACAAACTGGGTTCCAACAAATGGCAATGGCCGCACAAAAAAGAACGCAATCAACACAGATAGCAAAACGGAAAAACCAAACAGTAAGGACCAGGAAGTATCATTTCTTTTATGTGCTAAGACAGACCTTAACCGATCGGTTTTCCATTCAAATGCCCAGACCATAATGGCAATGCTCAGAACCATTGCACCAAGCACTATCCAAAAACTCAGCAATGCGGTTCCCCCGTTCAAGGTAAATAATAATAAAGCCACGAACAGCGCTACATAAAAACCCAGAGAAGTAATCACATTACGGCTCCAGTTCCCCCGAATTGAAAAAAACCGGGTCATTAACAATAAGAGCCCAAGCAAAAAAACAAAAACACCAATCTTTAATACACTATCCATAAACGCATTAAGCCACTCTTTGGAAATCTTTGAGTTTAGGTTTCTTTGACTTTAGCACATCATTATCAACGCAATTAATTATTCTCGGCAATTGAGGCAATTTATCGGCCCATGTATCAACTGACGCCTCACTAATGACAAAGACCGGGTGAGTGCCCGGCAAAGACATTAACACCTCAGAAACAACTTCGAGTTCAGAATCAGGACTGTGCCGGGCCTCAGCTAAACAGCTCAGGACCTCGAAAATAAAAAGAGGGTTCTTAATTTCCATCATTTTCCATTCAGTGAAAGGGCCGCAAATTTCAAAAGGTATTCCCTGGTCACGGCACATCAATATTAGCCCAGTGACCAGACTAATTGCATGCTCAAAGACTTCCGGCCAGATAAGTTTTCCGGTAGGAGAATAGGAATGAAATACCAAAGAATACTTCTGTGGCATTGAATAATCATAATCGCGAACATAGAGCCTGCCGGTCCGTGCATAAGCAGGCCAAATAACCTGATTGATTTTATCCCCTTTTTGGAATTCTCTGGATCCGCAGATTTCCCCATCATTATTATACATGAAAGACATTAAAGAATTTCCCTCACCTCCACTAGCCACCGTAGATTTAACAGCAGCCGTGAGCATTGGCCTAGGATAAACCTTTAGCAATTCAGTCCCGCGGCGACGCTTAACAACATTAAATAGACCGAGAGGATAATCCGACTCGATCCGATACCCTTTGCCCCTCACGGTTCCTCTACCCACTACTCTAGTCTGGAAATCCTCAGCCAGACTCTGCCGGGCCCTAATAAAATCACATGCAAGACCCTTCTCAGAAAACGGCAAATAATGATCATAGACCATTATATTGCGTGAGTTCATTAGCTGTTTTTTATTTGTTATTTCCAGCTCGAAATTAAAATCTTGTCCCGAAAAAACAGCTCTAGGAATTCTCCTTAATACCCTTATTTTTTTGACGTTTTGCTTCGCTAAATAATAAGCAAAAAATAAAACAATCACCGCAAAAACACCTAACTGAATAATCAAAGACTCGCCAATCATTGAGCCTATGACAATCATAACAAAAGACATCCCGACTAATCCCTTGCCACGAGGCGTCATTTTTGGACTTTCTTTACTTTTTTTAATCACAGCTAATTGCATGTAAAAGATTGAACGATTTCTGATAATGCATCCAGATCCAAGATGTACTAAATTTCGTTCATTTAGTCAGGCGTGTCGAATCACTTATAAATAAAATTTCATAAAAATTCTCCAGCGTCTATATACAAGCTAATAAATTCATCTTGAAACCTAAAACCATACTAATCAGTGGAGCCACAGGCCTAATAGGAAGCCACTTGGTTCCTTACCTAGAAAAAAAGGGATGCTCCGTTCTGCGCTTAACGAGAAACCCCATCAAGGGCAATGACATTAAATGGGATCTGAAATCCTCTTTAATTGATCTAGATAGTACAAAACAGATCGATGCCGTAATTCATCTGGCCGGCGAAAACATAACGAGCCGAAGATGGAGTAAATCTCAAAAAGAAAAAATTTTGAAAAGTAGAGAACTAGGAACAAGTCTATTGTCCGAATCAATTGCAAAATTACCAGCTCCTCCGAAAGTCCTCATTAGCGCTTCTGGAATCAATTATTACGATCAAGATTCTGATGGCCCTCACACGGAAAATTCGCCTTCAGGAAATAGATTCCTATCAACTGTATGTAAACGTTGGGAAGAATCGACCAGCCCTGCACTCGAAGCAAACATCAGAGTCTGTATTATGCGAATTGGTGTCGTATTAACAACATCAGGTGGAGCCTTAAGCAAAATGCTTCCATCGATCAAATTGGGACTAGGCGGACGCCTAGGTTCGGGACTTCAAAGAATGAGCTGGATTGCTATTGATGACCTCGTTGATATGATTCACGAAGCCATAAATGATGATCGGTGGGAAGGCCCAGTTAATGCAGTGGCAGATGAGCCGATAAATAACAAAGAATTCACTAATTTATTAGCAAAACGATTAAAGCGCCCTGCCCTATTCCCTGTACCAGAATTCCTTATTAAATTGCTATTCGGACAAATGGCTGAAGAAACTCTACTCGCGGACTTGCCTGTTCACTCAGAAAGGATGCCTAAACTAGGTTATAAATTAACCTATCCCTCTCTGAACGAGGCACTTACTCACTTAATTAAATGAATATAAAAAAGCATTAATGAGCACGAATTGGTTTTGACCGCTCAGTCCCGAACAAGTACTATCAAACCAGAATAAAAAGCGGGAGAGCTGGCTCGCCAGCTGAGAGTCTCCATCATTGGTGACACCCTTTGAACCTGAAACGGATAATGCCGACGTAGGAAGTCTTTTTATAAGTTCATATGCTTATTGGAGGAACCGCCTATTTGCCGAGGCCTAAATAATTAAATCCCTCTAACAGTACCAAGCAAAAATAAATGATTGCCTCTTCTGAATCCATCGATAGTGATCCTATATTCCCAAACAGCGAACGAATTTATTGTCGCGGAAATCACAATGAGGACATTGCCGTTTCGATGAGAGAAATATCGCTTTCGGCCAGCGAAAAACCAAACGGCCTCATCGAACCCAATGATCCTATAAGAGTTTACGACACTTCCGGACCATGGGGCGATCCAAATTTCAGCGGCGATGTGACCATGGGTCTTCCAGCTCTAAGAAGAGAATGGATTCTGGATCGGGGTGATGTCATTGAATATGATGGGCGGAGTTCTAAGCCAGAAGATAATGGATACCTGTCTGACAAGCATGCTGAGGATTATAATAAAAAGAAACATGCTAAGAACAGGCTATTGGAATATCCGGGCCTGAAGCGGAAGCCCCTCAAATCAGACGGCAACGGACCAGTGACACAGTTACATTATGCACGTGAAGGAATCATCACAGCAGAAATGGAATACATAGCTATCCGAGAAAACCTTGGCAGGGAAGCCGCCTACAAAGCCATTCAGGACAGTCAAAATGATCCGCGAAATGCAATGAACTTTGCCCATGAAGGAGATTCATGGGGCGCATCAACTCCAAAGTACATCACACCAGAATTTGTTCGGGATGAAGTTGCAAGAGGAAGAGCAATAATTCCCTCAAACATTAATCACCCCGAATCTGAACCCATGATCATAGGAAGGAATTTTCTGGTTAAGATTAATGCTAACATAGGAAACTCCGCAGTCACCTCTTCAATTGAAGAGGAAGTGGAGAAAATGCGATGGGCTACTAAGTGGGGAGCTGACACGGTAATGGATCTTTCCACGGGAAAAAATATACACGCTACCCGCGAATGGATCATTCGTAATTCTCCCGTGCCTATAGGAACGGTGCCCATCTATCAGGCATTAGAAAAAGTAAACGGAAGAGTAGAAGATCTTTGCTGGGAAGTTTTCCGTGACACACTCATAGAACAGGCCGAACAGGGAGTCGATTACTTCACAATACATGCGGGAGTGTTACTTCGCTACATACCTACGACAGCGACAAGAATGACAGGAATCGTTAGCCGAGGAGGATCCATAATGGCAAAATGGTGCCTAGCCCATCACAAAGAAAACTTTCTCTATACTCACTGGGATGATATCTGCGACATCATGGCTCAATACGATGTGTCATTTTCAATTGGTGACGGCCTAAGGCCAGGATCAATTGCAGATGCAAATGATAAGGCTCAGTTCGCCGAACTTAAAACTCAGGGAGAACTGACTGAGCGTGCATGGGCAAAGGGAGTTCAGGTCATGAATGAAGGGCCGGGTCACGTTCCCATGCATATGATTAAAGAGAACATGGAAAAACAAATAGAGTGGTGCCACGAGGCACCGTTCTATACTCTAGGGCCTCTCACAACAGACATTGCACCCGCCTATGACCACATCACCAGCGGGATAGGAGCAGCCATGATAGGTTGGTACGGATGCGCTATGCTATGCTACGTGACGCCAAAAGAACATCTTGGCCTGCCAAACAAAGAAGATGTCAGAGAAGGAGTCATCACATATAAGCTCGCTGCCCACGCAGCGGACCTAGCGAAAGGACACCCTGCCGCTCAGGAAAGAGACAACGCAATTTCCAAGGCCCGTTTTGAATTTCGTTGGGAAGACCAATTCAATTTGAGCCTTGACCCTGACAAGGCCCGCGAATTCCATGATGAAACACTTCCTCAGGACGGAGCAAAAACAGCTCACTTCTGTAGCATGTGCGGCCCCACTTTCTGCTCAATGAAAATAAGTGATGAAATACGCCAGTACGCTGACGAGAATGGAATGAATACTGAGGAGGCTATCCTCTCCGGAATGGAAGAAAAGTCGAAAGAATTCAAAGAGTCTGGATCAGAAATTTATTCCTAATCACCTCTTCTCTTAATTAAAAGAAGAATTAAGCCACCTCAGACACAATTCAAGTTTACTGAGATGACTTTAATTCAATGTTACTGCTAATTGAATTATCACTTATATCACGGTCCTCACCATTCAAATTCTGATTAACTATCACGGTCGCAGATACAGGAAGTCCATCCTCTGCCACGCCTGAAGAAAATCCTACAGGTGTGTCGATCACAGCAATCTCTCCGACAGGAATGAATGATACATTATAGGTACGTTCAGCTGAACCCGATTCCACCTGTAACGTTAAATTATGAAGTGCTGTCGTTCCCCTGTTTTCAATGACTACCTGAGCAGTATTTGGTTGGCCGCTGAGTTGTGCACTGACTGGATCATAATGATAACTGGCAAGCCCTGCATCCGTTATATTTGGAACATCGCGCTCTAATACACGGCCCAGATCAAGGTTCCCCGTACCATAAACAATGTCATTGCCCGGGGCCCCAGCTTCGTTCGAATAATTTTGCAGTAGTTCATAGGCAGAATGCGCCGACATTTCCTGATTCTCAGACATCACCGCTGCCACTGCCCCAGAAACAAAAGGAGCGCTCGCAGAAGTGCCGCTGAAACTCACTGCTTCTCCCTCCGGCCAAGCGGCCCACACTGCATAGCCAGGTGCAGTTATTCCTCCATTTTGAAGATTATTACCAGAATTTGCGAAATCAACATGCTGCCCAAGAGCATCATTAGCCGCAACCGCAACAACCCCTTCAATTGCAGCGGGAAAGCTAATCGAGTTCAAACCCTCATTACCGGTAGCCGCAACAATTAAAACGCCCGCATCATTAGCATAATCAACTGCTCGTCGAACTATGCCACTATCACCTTTCGATCCTAAACTAATGTTAATGATATCGGCTCCAGAATCAGTGGCCTGGATGATAGCTTCTGCGAGCGTATAACTATCACTGTATCCGTCATTATCTAAGACCCTATAGCTTAAGATTTCCGCGGCCGGAGCAACACCCGAATAGCGAGGGTCACTCCCTCCTATGATAGAAGCCACTGCGGTCCCATGCCCATTATCGGAATCAATAGGAACTAGATTTCCATTAGAATCCCTCACAAGGTCATGTTCTAAAATGTTTTTCCCTGAAAAAGTTTCATGCTCCTGGATGCCACTGTCTATAACTGCAACCGTAATTCCTTTTCCAAACTCCAAGTTCCCTTCTCCAATACCTATGAATTTCAGAGCATCACGCCCAAACGGAACCGCTCCGTCCCCTGCCCCCGGAGAATCACCAATTCCGGGCTGACCTGGCAAACTGACTAAAAAGTTTGTTTCGACCTCATATGNGGAAGGGTCCATATNTGCCAATTCTCCAAAAAGATCACCATAATTTTCAAAGCCAATTCTCATCGACATGAATTGGTCTGAATTACCAAGGAGTTTCAAATTACGATCAGTCAAAGTCTTTAGAAATTCATTGTAGTCAAGCTCATCACTGAAGCGGAGTATGACCTCATTTCGAAGCGCGGAAGAATCTGCTGCTAATGCAGCTAAAAGTTTTCTAAGTGCATCTAATGCGGATGAAGCAAAAGGTGATCGAGTCGCATNATCATCGATCANAGAAATATCAGTTTCTGGTAATTCACTGAAATTAAGATCTAGATCCTCAGGAATTTCCCCAGACAAATTCTTATCGGCATTGTTTCGCGCATAATTGAAAAAGAGAACAAATACCATCATGAGAATCGCAAGAGCAGCACCGCTCATAGCAAAGATGGTAGATTTTTGGTTCATTTGATCAATTCAAGATAAGTTCAGCTTATTTTTGATTAACGGAAGCACCGACAAGATGACAGAATAATTACGAAAGTTTATTTTATTGATCGGATCAAGACCGTTATTAATAAATATCATAANAATGTCATTATAAACCTATATCTGAATCTGCAGTTTAATAATTATGGAACTGTAAAAAAAACAGAAATCAAAAGATGGATTTTAGTAAAATTGATTTTGCCGCAATTGATTTTGAATCAACGGGTTTCCGTGAAGATGGAACCGATGAACCAATACAGATAGGGATGGCATCGATGACTAGACTGGAAATCCAAAAGGAAAGCTTCTTCAGAAGTTATATCTCTCCTAAAACGCAAAGACCCATCGAAAACTCCATGGAAAGAATTCACAGAATNACGGATTTGGACCTGAAAAATGCGCCGAAATTAAATGACTTATGGCCCGAAATAAAAAGTTCATTGTCGGGGAAAGTAGTCGTTGCTCATGGAGCAGGAACAGAAAAAAGATTTTTAAGAGCCTTTCCAATGCATGGTTTTAGACCATGGATAGATACGTTACAGTTATCGCGAAAAGTGATGCCTGAGGCAAAGGATCACTCTNTAGGGGCTTTGATTGATAAAATTGGAGCAAATCAGGAAATAACAGAGCTTTGTCCTGAACTGAAATGGCATGATGCTCTGTTTGATTCGGTGGCCAGCCTAGTATTGCTCAAAGAATTGTTAAATCGATTCGGAGAAAACACAATTTATCAGGAAATCATGAAATTCTAATCAGGTTTTATCGATTTTTACCAGTTAAGCTCATTTCTCTGAAACTATAGCTAATCTTGACTTACTTAATTATGGTATTTATAATATTAGTGATTATTTTATTGATTATTGATATTTATGGGAGATATTGGNAACTATTCGTCCTGAGTGATTATTAAACAATACGATCGCATGACAAAGACCCACAAGAGAACAGCATTGCTAAAAAATAGTACCAAAGATCTGTATTTAACAAGTTTATGTGCACTATTCGTTAGCTTAACTCTTACCAATCAAGGGACNAGCCAATCAAGATTGGATACATCACCAGCGTATGAAACAGCGNCAAAAACACTGCGAAACGCTCCGATTAAACAATATGATTTCAACCGGGCATCCGTCCGTGATGTATTAAGNTTCCTTGCGGACGATGCTGGCATTGACTTTGTAGCATTGCCTGAGGATGGGAATGACAGTGCCAAACTAATCACTTTTTCTCTCAACAAGAGCCCATTTTCCGCCCTTGAAACCATTGCAAAAATGAATGGCGTCTCACTCATCTATGAAGACGAAGTCTGGCACATGAGACCATTAAGTGATAAGAGCCTCATTGCCCGCACGTACCGNATCCGATTTAATACTGGTGAAGTCAGTAAAGGGTCCNGCAACAATACAGGAAATGTTNGCCCTAACGGCTTCAGTTCTAATGGCAATGGCACATCAGGAGGAACCTATGGACGAGGCTCTGGCACTAATACCAGTTCCGCGATGACAGGAAACGGAGGCATTGGCCAGATCGGCCTCAATGGGACTTCGAGCCCATTTTCAACTAGCGCGGATGAACTCGTGACAGCAATAAAAGGCATAGTGGGCATCAACACTTCCGGCATAAATGCTATAATCGCTCCTGGTGACCACAGCGTTGGAAATTTCGGTAATCTCAATTACCAATCAACGCCCAACAAAATTGATCCAGCGCAAAACATCATTAGAGCTTCTACTCAGAGCTCAAAAAATAACAATCAAGTCATTTGGAACTCGGATAATAATTCGTTATTCGTAATTGCTAATAGGCAACAACATCAACTCGTAGAAAAATATCTAGAAACAGTTGATAGACCTCAACCATTAATTGCTGTCGAGGTAAAGTTTTTTGAAACGACCAAAGACCCAAGAAAACAAATGGGAGTCGACTGGTCAGGAACTATGGATGGAGGTTACGGCCTCAGCCTTTCAGACCTTTCCACTAATGTTAATCTTAACAAGATCAATAGTACAGACATGCCAATGACCGCCATCCTTAGCGGCCCAGATGTACAGGCAAAAGTGATGGCTTTAGTAAAAGATCGTGAAACTACAACTGTCAGCTACCCAAGGGTCCTTACAAAGAATAATCGTGAAGTTGCCATACAAAGCGTTGTCAATCAGCCGGTCCTTTCAGCGCAATCAAGCACTACTCCGGGTGTAGGAGGGACAACTACCTCTTCGGTCTCCTATCTGCCGATAGGAACCAGCATCAATGTCCTCCCCAAAAGGCTAGAAGATGGAAGNATATCTCTCCAAGTCCTAATTACCGTATCAAGTATTATCGGCTCAGAAATAATAGATGGTAATTCTTACCCAGTGGCCAGTTCACGGGTTTTCACTGCACCTCTTGAAGTCGAGAGCGGATTCACTCTTGCCATTGGAGGTTTGGATGAAGCCAACGATTCACGTGAAGGGGTCGGGCTCCCTATTCTNAACAAAATCCCCCTGCTCAGGCACGGCTTTAAAAGCGATAACAAAACACACAGCCGAAAGAACATGTTGATTTTTATAACTCCAACATTACTGGACCCTAGGAGCGGAGGAATCTCTGAAACTCCTATCTCTGAGGTTCCTCTGAGAGGAGCGAACAAAGGCCCTCANGCACCGCGCATCAGGCCAGACGGNTCACTCGCTGGAGGAGTAGGTTCAGTTGATAAAGCAATACCTTGGATTCAAAAAGAACATGCTCTAATTAGACAAGTCGTAAGTGAAAAAAGGGCATCAAAAAAACATAGCGAACAGTTACAAACTTTAAAAAACACAGTCCGAGCCTTGCAGCAACAGATCGAAAGACACGTTGAAAAGAATCCCAAACAAGCAAAAGCATTACACCATAATCAATGGGCATTAATTGATCTAGAGGAANGCATTAAAAANACTCAGAAAGAATTACATAAAAAGCACTTCCAACTCTTCAGCAGGCCCCTCAGTAAGGCCTTCTAGCTTGAAAAATTTACATNCTCTCCTTGTGTGGTAGGGGGTCTCGNAACCTCGGTAACGGGGCCTCCTTTCCGCCTAAATCTAGGCAATTAAGCAATTTTTTGTTTTCTTTACTTCTGAAACTTGCAGTGCAAACCGATTTCCGCTAACACATTAGCATGGAAATAAATAAAAAACTCTCCAATATCATCTGGGTTTCCCTCTCTACAATTTTACTATCAAACTGCAGCACAGTGAAAGTTAGCAAATCCCCTTTTGGCAAAACTAGTGATGGCACTTCGGTGGAACTTTACACTCTTGAAAACTCAAATGGCATGAAGGCCAAAATCACCAATTATGGTGGAATTGTCACTCAGCTTCATGTCCCAGACAAAGACGGAAACTTAGGTGACGTTGTCCTGGGCTATGACAAACTTTCTAGTTACATTAAGGCGAGCCCGTACTTTGGTTGCATCACTGGAAGATATGCTAACAGAATTGCNAAAGGGCANTTTACAATTGATGGTAAAACTTATCAGTTAGCTACAAACAACGGAGACAATCATCTTCACGGCGGAAACGTAGGTTTTGACAAACGAGTNTGGACAGCCAAAGAAGTCAGTAGTCTCGGAAAGGCCGGAATAGAACTGACCTACCTAAGTAAAGACGGTGAAGAGGGCTACCCAGGAAATCTCGCTTCTAAAGTAACTTACTGGCTCACAAATCAGAACGAACTCGAAATAGAATACGAATCCAGTACAGACAAGGCCACTCCAATCAATCTTACTCATCATTCATATTTCAATCTTGCTGGCGAAGGAAGTGGCGACATCCTTAACCANGAAGTAGAGCTTTTTGCCGACAATTATGTCCCTACCGATGACGGTGGAATCCCCTTAGGTAAAATCGCAACTGTGAAAGGAACACCATTTGATTTCCTAACTCCTTTTAAAATTGGAAAGCGTATAGGNGCCAAAGACCAACAGATAGAATTTGGAAAAGGTTACGATCATAATTGGGTCATTAACGATACAGGAAAAGCCCTGAACCTAGCTGCCCGGGTAACTGAACCAAAGACTGGTAGAATTATGGAAGTTATTACTGACCAGCCAGGGATACAATTCTATACAGGAAATTACCTTGACGGTTCTAACATTGGAAAAGGCAACAAGATATATAATCATCGGAACGCTTTCTGCCTAGAGACTCAAGTCCATCCGGACAGCCCAAACCAAAAGGGCTTCCCTAAGAGTATCTTGAAGCCAGGGGAAACCTATAGGCATGTGTGCATTTACCGCTTCAAAACGAAGTAATTCACACTATAAAGTAATCAATCAATTCAAAGAACGACGAAAGATCCAGATTCAATTCTACTGGTAATTCCATGCTATAAGGAAAGCTCTCGATTACCTGATTTTCTGCAGAAATTATGTAAAACTGCCGAATCATCCGAATTACCAATCAAAATACTTACTGTNGACGATGGGTCTGGTCAGGGAGAGGCGGATTTTATGGTTTCCTTGATCCAAAAACTGCAAGAAAAGTTTAATCTTCTATTGGATCCTGTCATTTTAAAACAGAATCAGGGAAAAGGCGGAGCCATTTATTCTGGCTGGGATGAAGCTGACCCTCAAATATATAAATGGGTCTCTTTCGTTGACGCCGATGGAGCCATTTCTCCGGAAGAAACTCTTAATTTCCTATCCCAAACAAAAAATAGTAATGAAGAGAAGCAAACTTGTCTCTGGTCAGTTCGCGTAACTGGAGAGGGCAAGGAAGTTAACAGAACAAAAGTGCGTCAGGCACTTGGTAATATTTTCCGTNGCATCGTCAGATTTACGTTTAACTTACCAGTAAGAGATACCCAATGCGGTTTGAAGTGCCTTCCAACCAAAGCGTACCAAAAGATTCAAAACAAACTCATTGAAAGACGTTTCGTTTTTGACGTTGAATTGGCTGCTCACCTGACACGGCAAGGTTATAAACTCAAAGAAATCCCCGTCAATTGGCAAGAGAGCCCCGGATCAACTATCAATATTAAATCCGCCTTTAAAATGCTAATCTCCTTATTTATTATTCGTTGGCGTTTACTGATAAATAAATCATAAAACACATAAGAATATTAATTTCTAAATCACGGATTCAGCCATCCTTCTCCAAGAGTATTAACATCTTCAATAAGGACCTGCATCGGCCTTCTCCGTTCACTAAATTGAGGAGCCTTAAGATCCAGAATGCATGGAACCCACTTTTCATTGCCTTCAAAATCAATCCCATTCATAAGTTCCGCCACTTCTTCTTTTGAATTAACATACCCATACATTATTATTTTGCCTCCCAAATCAGTCAGGGCATAACAATCCATGGACCGATCATTGTACCCATGGGCATAAAATTGTGCGGGCCTAGCCATTACTCTTACTCTGACTGATCGATCAGATGGCCACTTCGAAAACGCGCGAACATCAACTTCACCGTACCCGACAGCACTTTCCCAATCCAACAAAACATCCCCCCCTTCATTGATCTGGAAATACAAATAATGAGGCACAGCAGTAACTGAAGTTCTGATTTTGCAGAAATTTAATCCATTGACTGAGAATTCAGACAGTGTCTCTAAATCGATTGAGGGAAGAACAAGACCATCCCTCAAGTCGGCGTATGCCTCGATCATCTTAGCATTCACAGCATCGGGAATCCTAACGTACTGAAGCCTTTCTTGGTGAGTCTTTGAAGACGAGAAATTTTGTAGGGTAACAAGATATTTATTATTATCAGGAACCTGTTCCCTCACAGGGAGAGAATGATCCTCACTCTTCAATTTATCCTGCTTAACAAACAGCACTACAGTACTGGCCAGCATAAGAATAATCATAAGAATCACCCCAANACGTTTAAGATGGAAATATTTTCCTCTACTTAGTTGGAGATGACTCTTCCATTCAGAGCTTTGATCGAAACCGGATTCAGCCTCCTCTTTCGAAATGAATTTTGGGGCTTCTTTTTTTTGNAATCGGTTCTGAACTTCATGAATCAATATTGAATTAGCAGAACCATCGTTCCAGGATTCAATTCGGCCTGAAACTTCATCATTCACTCCTCTCGGCTTAGGCAGTTCGACTCTACTCTGCCCTGCCNTTCCTTCGGATCCAGACAATGGAACCGCCTCATTCCCCTCACTAATATCTGGAGCTATCATCTTACCGCTGCAGTGCTCACAAACAATTTCCTTACCCTCAAATCGTTGCTTGATCTCGATTGGCCTTGAGCAAAAAGGACAACCAAACGCAATCTTGCCACGGCCAATTTCCTTCGCAGAAAAAATTTCAAGATCTCCTCTGCAAATTGCGGCAACTATCTCCTCATCTCGCTGAGGGCCATCAATTCCTGATNCTATTCTACTCTTCAAATCTTGTTCAGAATCATCTGACAATTTTTNGGGATCATGCCCATCCTCTCTANGTGAAGGTATCAAATTTCTCCTCCTTTAATTATATTCTCTGTAATTAATAGAATAAATACATCCTATTCATCGCATTTTATAAAAGAGCATAATATAAAGTTCTAGATTTACGCAACTCATTCATTATCAATCTAAAGNTCTCTCGATGAGCAGTACTGCCAACGGTTCAGTCGATTTGTCGAGCACCTCATTCGCCTCTTTCAGTTCCTTAGACGAATTTCCGGTCATGGCACTTTTCACCTGCTCCATATTATGCTCAATCTCCTGCCTAACTTGATTATCTAATTCATGGCCTAGTAAAGCGAGCCCTTCAGTCACAGCAGGAATCAATTCGTTACTCTTGATCCGTGCTTCTGCTAATATCCTCTCATTCATATCTTCAAACGCATTCTCTATTGATTCATTGACCATCTTCTCCACACTCAAATCATCAACATCCACAGCAGAATCGCGTATTTCCAGGACCTTATCCTTTCCAGTGACAGTGTCCCNCGCCAGGACCGTGAGAATACCATCAACATCAAGAGAAAACTCAACTCCAACACGGGCCTTACCTTTTGGGGCCGCTTCGAATGAAATCTCAAATTCACCTAAATCCCAGTTATCCCTTGCCATCTCTCTTTCACCTTGCAGCACTCTGATTGTCATACTCTTCTGACCCGTGACTGCATTAGTAAACATTTCTCCGCGACGAATCGGAATCGTTGTATTGCGTGGAATAATAACGTTCATGAGGCCTCCGAAAGTCTCAATTCCTAGAGAAAGAGGAGTAACGTCTAGTAAAATTACCTCTTTCATTGCCCCAGACATGATCCCCGCCTGAATNACTGCACCCAAAGCAACGGCCTCATCAGGGTGTTGCGANAGGTCGGGCGCTTTACAAAATAGGTCCTCAACTATTTCTTGAACTAATGGTATCCGAGTACTTCCCCCGACCAGAACAATCGAGTCAACTTCATCCAACCCTAACCCCGAATCCAGTAAAGCTGTTTTACAGTGCCTTACTGTCCTCTCAATGATTGGTTTTATGATTTGATTAAGACCGTTCCGAGTGATTTTGGATTCGAAGCTCTTCTTCCCTTCATAAAAGGGAATCCTCACTGAGAATTCCTCATTAGAAGAGAGCGCTTCTTTTGTTAATCTTGCCGATTCAATAAAACGTTCTCTCACATCAACAGTAGCCTCTGATATATCTGATGATTCTGCCTCCCTGTAAAACCATTCAGCTATTTCATAATCCAAATCATCCCCTCCCAGTCTAGTGTCTCCGGAAGTGGCAAGTACCTGAAAGACTCCATCATTGAGCTCAAGCACAGAAACATCAAAGGTTCCACCTCCAAAATCATACACGACAACTTTAGACTTTTCTTTCGCTTTATCCAATCCGAAGGATATTGCAGCGGCTGTCGGCTCACTTAATATTCGAACTACTTCTAGACCTGCCAAGCTCCCTGCCCTCTTAGTTGCAACTCTTTGTGCATCGTTAAAATATGCAGGGACCGTGATGACGGCCTTATCAAACACATCACCACTCGCCTCCTCGGCTATGTTCTTTAGATGAATTAATATATGAGAGGAGACTTCCTCGGGACTCAACTTTTCATCTCCGACAATCAATTCCGTACCTTCTCCCATTTTCCTTTTTACCGAGGAAACCGTAAGTTGGGGTGACCTCACTTTCATTCTCCTTGCCTTTTCTCCGACCAAAATTTCTCCACCCCCAGCAAAGTGCACCACTGAAGGAGTGAGGCGGGACCCCGCTTCATCGGCGAACAATATAGGAAATCCCGAATCGACCACTCCAACTAATGAATTAGTGGTCCCAAGATCAATTCCTAAAATTTTTTCACTCATGCNTTTGNTTCAAAAAAATAAATCATATTAAAGATCGCATCCTCATCGTTACTTCATGCTCCCATTTCTTTAAGAAGGCCAAATCGCTCGCTACAAGTTGCATAATCTTTCTGACTAATTCCTTGTCCTTTCGTAGGCTCTCATCTATTGCCCCAAAAGAATCAACAATTTCCTGTATTCTTTTTCTAATGATCCCATTAGCTTCGATTAGGNTCCTTTGCACTTCTATCGATTCTCTAGCTATGAGGGCCTGTTTGATCCCTGTCGTTGCACCGGCCTTCTGTTTGATGAGAATATCTGCTCTAGAGACTACAGGCTCTAAGGTCCCAAAAAGATCCATCATCAGAGGTGAGAGACTTCCTGAGGAATCAGTAGTATCAGCAAATAACAATTCGTATAAATGCTCTACCCTCTTGTAAGGATCACTCAATACAGAATGCGCATGATTTAAAGCGTCAAAATTCGTTCCATTGCCGCCACTGTCAGGATGGGCCTCTTTAGCTTTCACCTGAAATAATTNCCGCAATGAATCTATATCGATAGATAAAATGCGCTCCTGACCAAGCTGAGCAAAACAATCCTCTCCAAAACTCATTGCAACTACGCGGAAAAACTCTCACCACAAGAGCACGTCACTTCGGCATTAGGATTTGAAACTTTAAAGCCTCCACTTTGCAGATCATCACTCCAGTCAAGCTGAGACCCTGTGACAAAGAGCGCACTCTTCGGATCAATTACCACGCGAACTTCATTTGAAGTGACCATGATATCTCGGTCTAGCGGACCATCCACAAGATCCATTTTATATTGAAGCCCCGAACAACCCCCACCCACGACAGCGACTCTGAGAGCACCATACTCACTCTTACCTTGTTTTTCTAACAGTCCCAATAACCGCTTTGACGCATTAGGTAACACTTGAATGAGGCTTTCATTCCCTATCTTATAGCTAGTTTCCGCCACAGACATCGTTAGAATTAGAGCATCTATATACCAATAATCCAACTAGTTGAGTAAAGAAATAATAACTAGTGAGAATAATTACTGTAGAGATTCGCCCAAATTACAAAAAACNGCGGTAAATTTATTAATATTAGTAACGCTAAGATCTAATTTCGTAAGATCTTCTTATTGGCTATTCTCCGGGGCTNACCCACTAATGTCATTAATTCAGCACGGCTCATTAAGATCTCCTCTGAATCGGATAGATCCTTATTATTCTCTAACAATTTATCCAATTCGGATAAAGAGTCCTCTCCAAACATTACGTGACCGTACAATTCAATGACCTGCCGAAAACCAAAAATTGAGGACTTTAATTTTTTTTGATCAGTTGACAGAGATTGAATCTTAGCTATTCCAAATATCGCTTCAGAAACATACCTAGAATTGCCTCTGCCCAAGACTTNCTGATAAAGTTCACTCGCCAATTCCTGATCATTATTCAAATAATATGATGCTAACTTTAAAATCGCAGGAGAAGATAGGTACTCTAAATCAAATTCTTTAATTATCTCACCATAATAAACGTCAATTTCCTGTTCATTTCCGAAAACATATTTTTCCAATACTTTAAGTTGAGCTAAAACCAGAGCCTCACGAACGAATGGCGGGCCTTCACACTGACCCAAAAAATTACCCAACTGTGTCAGTATAGTCTGAGTCCCATATCTTTCCTGCACAGATGTTGAATATTTTGAAAGAGCGTCATTCAAATCCTTAGCATTGGTATTATTAGAAATGTTAGAAAGGATTTCAGTGAATTGTCCCATCACCTCATCTTCCTTTTCNAGCTGTTTCATCATTTTTATGCCCGCCGCAGCTGCAGAAATTGCATAATCAGTATCCTTATACCCATTCATAAAAGTATAATAGTAAGATGATGAATCCCTCCAACGGCCCTGNTCTGCCGAAACATCAATTAAATTAATGAGGGCCCTAGCTNCGGCATCTGAGGAGCCAAGCAACTCAGCTTTGTTCTTAGCAATTAAAAATGCCCCCTCTGACTCTGCCAGCCTGCCAGACNCCTTCAATGCATAACCTTTCAGCATCCTTATTCTGAGATCCAAATGACGATCATTATTCGTCTGTTCGATCTTACTTATTAGACCTAAGCAAGAATTATAATCTTCAAAAAAATAGTCAGCCGAAGCACGGTCATACAAGGCATGAGATAAGTACTTAGAATCAGGGTGCCTATTAATAAAATCATCCAATGCCAAACTGGCTGCGCGCCACCAATGCAATTTAATCAGATTACTTGCAAAATAAAATTGAGCGCTCTCCAAGTACTCACTGTCAGGAAATCTACTACTGTATGAATTCAGTAGGATATGGGATGCCCGATGATTGCCAATACAGTANTGGGNTGATCCAGCAAAATAAATAATTGCGTCCANATCATGACTCTCAGAGTCATAACTTAATAAATGGTCTTGGGCTTTTTCTAATAATTGATCAAAGTCCCCCGCTTCAAAGAGTGATCGGATATTATCGGTAAAAATTTCATCAGTATCAGAATGCTTTGCTGATATTGGATCATTGTATTGATCACTATATCCAATGACGGGATCCTGATCAGCATGCGCCCATATCTGGCATGCTAAATACAAAACTATAGTAAAAACACCACAGTAATCTTGATGATTGGATCTCATTAATTATTATAATTACCATAATTTANATATTTATCAAGTNTTTTTACTACACAAAATANAAGAAACCGCCATGGAATCAGCATCCCATGGCGGTTTAATTAATGATTCGTTTTTCGGCTAGATTCTTAATCCAGTTTGCGAATTCTCAATTTTCTAAAGTAAATCAGACTCTTGGGGTCATGGCCCTGAATGGCAATGGTTCCTTCTCCTAACCTCTTAGTCTTTTCTTTATGGTCATCAGGCTCTGTATATTCNTTAGCCACTTTNCCATTAATGGTAATTGTAACCTTTTTCCCTTTCACTTTGATATTATAAGTGAACCACTCGTCATCAAGGTGAGGGGCTTTCTTAACATCCTTAAAGCTATANATACTTGCAGTCTTTCTCCAATCTCCATGAGTCGCATTGACCTGCGCCTCGTAACCTACTTGAGGCCACCCATTGGCTTGATAGGCTGTATGAAAAAATATTCCTGCATTAGCACCTTTAGCAGTCTTGACTTCACATTCGAATTCGAAGTCTTTGAACTTAGCGTTACCATCATCACCATAAAACATATGAGTGCGTGGGCCAAACACCTTAATGNCTCCATCGACGACTGAAAATGTTTTGGGATTCTCAGTATTGACTTTCCAACCTTTTAGAGTCTTTCCATCAAACATATTAATCCAATCTCCTGCATTAGCGACAACATTAGAAAATGAAATCGTTATTANNGGAATNAGAGTTTTTATTATGAGTTTCATTAAATATTTATTTGTTTATTTTGTTTTTGATTATCCAGATTTATTCACACCTTTCAAGTCAGCATCTGTGTCCACTTGAAAAAATAATAAGTGCTGCCACGGCAACTTGTCATAAGAGCGGGTAAGCTTAAACCCATTCTTTGACATTTCCTTAATCACCTGCTTCTTCGACATTTTATGTTCAGGCTTGATCGGAACTTTTGGATCCTCTTCTCTAAATTCAAGCAAAGTGACAATCCCTTCTGGTTTCAATGCTCTTCGAATACTGGAGAGCATTTGCTCAGGATGAGAAAATTCATGATAAACATCAGCCATCAATGCAAAATCAATACTCGAATCCGGTAAATCTGTGTCCCAGTACCTATTCACAATGGATTTAATGTTTTTCATGCCGGCCTTNTCGGCCCTCTTCTCCAGCATTTGTAGCATCTCAGGCTGAATATCAACAGCGTAGGCAGTTCCTTTTTGACCGATAATCTCCGCCATCATTAGTGTATGATACCCATTGCCAGAGCCAATGTCGGCGACCGTCATNCCTGGTTTTAAGTTNAGTTCTTTGACCATTTCTGATGTCCTTTCTTCTTCTTCCCTGACCTTTCTCATTAGCCACGGAGCGCCCTGCCAGTGCATTGTTCTGGCAATTTCCCTCTCACAATACTCCAACAGAGCCGGTGGCCCTATCTTATCATATTGATTCTTTTTAGTCTTCTTATCCATGAGCGCCCATTCAATTGCATGAGTCATCTCGTCAGAAGTTGGACGCACCCTTGTCCTGAACCGGTTCACAACTTTACCGTCCCTATCAATTAAAAACTTTTCAAAGTTCCACTTCAATTCTCCGAAGAAGGAAGGATTGCTTTTTTCCTCAATGAGCAATTGATATAGGGGATGAACCTCCTCACCTTTAATTTTAACTTTCGTAGCCAGTGGAAATGCCACATTGAATTTCTTCTTACAAAACTCTTTTATCTCCTCTTCGGTCCCCGGCTCTTGCCCTCCAAAATCATTACAGGGAAAGGCAACTATATTCAACCCACGCTCAGAGTATCGTTCATGTAATATTTGCAATCCAGCATACTGGCCAGTGTACCCACACTCGCTAGCAACATTAACAATTAAGACAGGCCCCTCCCTAAGTTTTGAAAGAGTAGTAAGTTTACCATCAATGGTTCGAAAAGGAACCTCATGTATTGACGGGGCAGAAATTGCCACGCTCATCACTAATAATTGTACAATTAATATTAATCGAACCATTCGTCTTCAGGGTCAAATGCCGGTATCGGCATGTTAATAATTTTCATCTCGCCCACTGCTCTATGACGGCATCCCGGCTTAATCAGAACCGCCGACATAGGTCTCACAGCAATTTTCTCATCGTCCAACTCAATGAATCCCTCCCCTTCCAAAACAACATAAATCTCATGCATTGCCTTGTGATAATGGGAAACTGCATCTTTAGAAATATTAACTAAGTGNACCGATGCAACCTNATCAGTATCTCCAAATGCTCGGCGCGCAGTCCCNCAAGGACATTCAGTTGCATCTATCTCATCTAATTGAGCAAAACTGAATCTTTTGGTGGCAGTATTCATTAATTACAATCCTCAGTCCGAATAATAATCCAATAGCTAACCGAATCCAAGGATCTAAATTTGATGTTTTTTATAGATAATTCATTAATAGATAAGAATCTGAACAGCTAAAAGTAAGTGGTAACCGATGAGAAAGAGGCTAAACTAATAGAAGATTCAATCCCTTAAAAATCTCATGACCCATTTGGAGTTTACCGAATCCTCAGATGAGTAACCAAAATTTAAATGCCCGGCCAAGACGGAATCGTAAATCTTCCGTCATACGTGATCTTTGTCGCGAAACGCGCTTAGTGACCGAATCGTTAATTTATCCCGTCTTTATTCATGATAAGGAAAAAGACGAAAACATTGAATCGATGCCGGGATGCACCCGCTGGAGCCTCAATGGCTTATTGCATGAAATTTCAGAGGCNTATGACCTTGGAATAGGGGCAATTGCATTATTTCCGGCCATTGACAGCAATTTAAAAAGCTCCTCNGCCGAAGAATCATTCAATGATGATGGATTGATTCCCAAATCAATTAGGGCAATCAANAATTCGTTCCCTGAGNTGGCTGTCATCACGGACGTTGCTCTCGACCCTTATAACAGCGATGGGCATGATGGACTCGTTGATCTTTCAGGCAATATATTGAATGACGAAACGGTCGCAATTTTGACCCAACAAGCGTTGTGCCATGCNCGTGCAGGAGCTGATATCGTTGCACCGAGTGACATGATGGATGGTCGCGTAGGAGCCATTCGTCAGGAATTGGATAATAATAGTTTTACAGATGTTTCTATTCTTTCTTATTCGGCCAAATACGCATCTGGTTATTATGGTCCGTTCAGAGGAGCTCTTAACTCAGAGCCGAAATCGGGAGACAAGAAAACCTATCAAATGGATCCGGCTAATTCCAAAGAGGCACTTAGAGAAGTAATGCTTGATATNGAAGAGGGCGCAGACATGGTCATGGTTAAGCCAGCAGGACCATACCTAGATGTATTGGCTCAGATTTCCAATAATGTGAAAGTACCAGTNGCTGCTTATCAAGTCAGCGGTGAATATCTTATGATCGAAAGCGCCTCGAATGCTGGATGGATTGACCGTCAAGCAGTCGTGATGGAAAGCCTTACAGGAATCCGCAGGGCAGGAGCATCCGCTATTTTAACTTATTACGCTAAATCAGTAGCTCAATGGTTAAAATAAGAACCTTTTTTGATTTTCCTTATTAAATCATTAATCATTACATTTTGACTCGACTCTTTGAGNGATTTGCAGATACTTCTAAATCTTAAATGCCTGACTTCCCTCAATCAGACGCAATCAAAGATCTGTTTTTGCTTCTACGTGAAAAATCATTTTTTACTGGTGAGTTCACTCTAGCATCAGGACAAAAAAGCACATACTATATAGACTGCAGGTTGACGACTCTCGACCCACAGGGAGCGTGTCTTGTAGGAGCGGCAGTGCGAAATGTCATTGTTGAAAAAAGCAAAGAATTAAATGTAGAGGTTAGTGGCATAGGAGGTCTTACTCTTGGAGCTGATCCAATTGCACTCGCAAGCGCCATGGCCTCTTACCAGGCAGGTGATCCTTCACCCCTAAAGCCTTTTGTTGTAAGAAAAGAGCCTAAAGAACATGGTAAAGGAAACCAAATAGAAGGCGGTTTTAAAGAAGGGGACACTGTCGTGGCAATTGATGATGTCATCACTACCGGAGGATCAACACTCAATGCCATTGAGGCAATTGAGCGGTCAGGNGGTCACGTTGCCTTTGTTTTGGTTCTGGTAGATCGGCAAGAAGGCGGAAAAGAAATAATAGAAAACGCAGGTTATAAGGTTTTTTCTCTGTTTACCCGAGACGAACTCCTCTCTAAAGAATAAAAAGAAACTTCCCCTGTCATTTCATTTTGTGGCAGAATTAATTACTCAATAAATAAAAGATAAACAACACTCACAATAAATACGATGAACAGTCCAACGAATAAAAAGACACGAAGAAGCTTCATTAAAACATCAACTGCTGCTGCTGCTGTCACAGCCACTTCCATACCAAGAAAATCCAGAGCATTCGAGGGCGGAAGCGAACAAATCAAAGTTGGACTAGTNGGTTGCGGAGGAAAAGGGACCAGTGATATCAGACAAGTTCTTGGAGTTGGAGGGAACGTCAAGCTTTGGGCAATGGGTGACGCATTAGATAGAAATGCTCAAAATAANTTCAAACAACTCTCCGCTGACCGTAACAAAGAAAAAGTGGACTGTAAGGACAGGGTTTTTTCTGGAATTGATGCTTATCAAAAAGTAATAGACTCCGGAGTTGATATTGTTTTCTTAGTAACTTCTCCAGGTTTCAGACCGGTTCATTTTGATTACGCTGTCGAACAAGGAAAGCACGTCTTCATGCAAAAACCGTGCTCAGTCGACGGAAGAGGTAGCAGAATGCTGTTGGAGTCCAATAAAAAGGCTAAAGCTAAAGGCCTCAAAGTCGGGGTTGGATTTCAAAGAAGACATGACGCAAGATANATTGAAACCATCAAACGCATTCAAGATGGAGCCATTGGTGATGTCGTGTCATTGAGATGCTATTGGGACGGACGCACTCCTTGGACTCGTCCGCGCAGAGAAGGNCAATCTGAAATGGAGTATCAAATACAAAACTGGTATTACTTCAATTGGCTTTGTGGGGATCACATTGTTGAGCAACACATCCACAATCTTGATGTTTGCAACTGGCTAATGGGAGATTACCCTCAAATTGCTCAAGGCAAAGGAGGTTGCGAAGTGCGCAACGGTCCAGATACAGGAGAAACTTTTGATCATCACCAAGTAGAATACGTATACGGCTCGAAATGGGACGGCCCTTCCGTAAGAATGCACAGCTCATGTCGCCATATTCCAGGAGTATTCAACAGCGTATCTGAACACGCACATGGATCCAAAGGTTATGCCATTATAAATGGAGGCAGACTTTATGATAATGATGGCAAGGAAATATTCCGAGCACAAGGAGGCGGAAGTTCAGAAATGAATCACAAGAAGGCATTCATTGACGCTATCAGAAACAATACAGAGTTTAATGAGTGCGATAACGGCGCTTTGAGTTCAATGACTGCTGTGTTCGGACGTATGGCTACTTATTCAGGACAACTCTTGAAAATGGATGACTGCTTAAACACAAAAATTGACGTTTTCCCTTATGATAAAAAATTGGGATGGGATTCCGCTCCGCCCGTATTGCCTGACAAAGACGGAAGNTACAAAAGACCAGTACCTGGGCAAACTAAGGTAATATAGGTATATATTAATTAAATTATGAAGGGCGCAAACGTTTATGTTTGCGCCCTTTTCTATGTTCATTGCTTTCATTGATAGAATCTCACAAAAGTGATAAGATTATCCTTATCCCCTATGATTGCGTATAACAGAATTACGATCATTGTGATTGCGCTGATAACATCCATTGCCATTGGACAAGGACAAGCAGTCAATGATCTTGAGCAATTATTCGATCAACTTGGAAGTGATCGTTATGAAGTTCGTCAAAAAGCGCATGACCAAATATTAGNAGAAGGTAAGAAAAATAAGGAATCCACATTGAACCGTTCNCTCGACACTTACTTAGAAACGACTGACCCGGAAATACGTTACAGGTTACGATCAGCAATGTTTGAAATTGTGTCCGGGAACCTTAGGCCGGAAGGGTTCATAGGGATACGCATGATGGACTCCCCGATGAGGATCATAAAAGAAGGCGCTGTGGAAAATATCAGAGCAGTGCAGATTCTTAGCGTGGTACCGAATAGTGCGGCATCAAGGGCCGGGCTGAAACCTGGGGACCGTATAACCCACCTCGATGGAAAAGCATTCAAATTCCAGAACCCGGCATATGTTGAGCTTTCAAAGTACATTCGATCAAAAACCTCAGGAGAAAGCGTTAAGCTAAATATAAGTCGCGTAAAACCTGGACTAAATAACAGGCAAGAAATAGAAATGGAAATAAAATTAGGAGCACGACCTGAAGGTCTAGACANTGACCGCAAAGCCAGAGCTTTCACTGAATGGTTTGAAAAAAGTTTAACGACCCGAAAAGAGAATGATGACCAAAGCAAGGACTCAAATTAGTNCCAATAAATTCAAACTAACCATTCTCGGAACCATTTGTTTATTGTTATTCATAAACTTTTTTGCCCATGCAGGGCCAAGAGGTTTCAATTATGATGAGTCTAAGGTCCCTGACTATAAACTCATAGATCCAAGAGCCGACATCACTGAGGCAAGCGAATGGCCTCAAAAAAGAATAGAGTTCTTAAAAGTCATAGAAGAACAAATGTTTGGGAAGGCGCCTGAATTTGATAAATCAAAACTAAAAATTACTGGCGATAAAAAAGGAAAATTAATACTCGGNGGACAAGCAATACTTACTCAACCNTCANTGCATTTCGCCAATANAAAATTGCCACTGCTGATTGTTNGGCCCGCCAAAGCCAAGTCGCCTGTACCGGCATTCGTAGGGTATAATTTTAACGGAAATCATACTGTTCATCCTGATCCCTCAATTCAATTGCCCAAGGGCTGGGTTCCAAGAACAAAGGATAAAAGAGCAAGAGAAAATGACAGAGGCAGTTCCAGTAGCCGTTGGGACATTAAATCCATTATTGACCAAGGATACGCTCTTATAACCGCATACTGTGGGGACGTTGATCCTGATTTTCACGATGAATTCAAGAACGGAATTCATTCATCATTTGGCAAACCCGCTCCAGACGAATGGGGAACAATTGCTGCTTGGGCATGGGGACTTAGTAGAATTCTTGATTACTCTGAAATTGAACCAGCGATAGATGCGAAGCGAGTGTCTGTCATTGGGCACTCAAGACTTGGAAAGACATCTCTTTGGGCAGGAGCATCCGACAGCCGCTTTGCATTAGTAATATCAAATAATTCAGGATGCGGTGGAGCCGCGCTTTCTAAAAGAAGATTTGGTGAAACCGTGCATAGGATTAACACGTCATTCCCTCACTGGTTCTGTGGAAATTTCAAAGCTTATAACAATAAGGAAGAATTATTACCATTTGATCAGCACATACTGCTTTCACTGATTGCTCCTCGCCCCCTCTATGTTGCTAGCGCTGAAGGTGATAGGTGGGCAGATCCGAGAGGTGAATTCCTATCAGCAAAAGGTGCCCATAAAATTTATAAGTTACTAGGCACTGAAGGTCTGCCATGTGATGAAATGCCAGGAGTGGATCAACCGGTCCACGGCCAAATAGGCTATCATATCCGTAGCGGTAAACATGACATCACCTCTTATGATTGGAAAAATTATATTAAATTTGCTAATAAGCATTTTAATAAAAAATCCAAGTAGATATAAAATTTAAATCTAACCTTAACAGAAAATCACAATGCTTCGGACAAAGTGCAAAATTTTTATCACATTAATCATAGCCAGCATTATTGCTGTTTATGCCACTGCCAAGGACACTGAGGCAAAGAAAGGAGTTCGTTTCGATCCCGTCATAAAAAATATTGAAGGATGGAAAATACACATAGATCCGGCCCTATTAAAAGGCAAACATTCTGAGGATGGAGCCAAAGCTCTTAAAATGCTCGCAAATCATCTCCAGAGAATTGCCATCCTTGTTCAGGGCGAAGCTCTTAAAAAACTTAAGACTTGCGAAATTTGGATTGAGCATAGCCACCCAACATTGCATGCCATGCAATATCATCCTGGAATCGGCTGGCTCAAATCTAATGGGCACGACACTCGGCTTCATAAAAAAGTTCATGTACCCCAAGCCAAGGCACTCATTTCTAGAGGACAAATGCTAAAGCATCCGGCAGTCATTCTTCATGAGCTTGCCCATGCATATCATGATCAATTTCTCACTTTCGATCATCCTGAAACTATCAAGGCGTTTAACAAAGCAAAAAAATCCGGTAGCTATGACCGCGTAATGCTTTTTACCGGACAACAAGTCAAACATTACGCTATGACAAACCATAAAGAATACTTTGCGGAAGGGACTGAGGCCTATTTCTATCGCAACGACTTTTACCCTTTCGTTCGAGCTGAACTAAAAAAACATGACCCCGAACTTCACGATGTTATGGAGTCCGTTTGGGGTCAGGCAAATAAATAGGTGTTTTTTCTAAATTTGAGTTTCAACTCCCTCAGTAAGAATATTTTAATTGCCATTATTTACCTTATTTTTAGAAGCTTAATATTAATTTAAGCAGGCATTTCTCTACGAAAAGATCCAAAGAAAGAAGGGGCAAAAACTGCTAATTCGTTGATTAACAGCCAGTTTTTAGGGTTTTTGGGCCACTTAAACAGATAAGTTGCAACTAAAAAAAAACTTGCCAATATAAACTGATATTTGGTATTTCTTAAATATTAAGTTAAACTTGATAGTTTTAGCGTTGACAGTAATCAAGATATCCTGTTGAAGAATAAACCATTTTTCCCGTCAGAAATTAAGATTACCCGACATAATATTTCACCTAATTAAATACAGAAGCGAAACGTTATTAGTACAGATAAAGAAACGACTCTTGGTCAGATTACTATTTATAAAAAAGAGACCTACGTAAATATTCAGTTCATTTAATTTGGAATAAAATTCACATCAAAGAAAATAAAATAATAACCATATGGCAAACCTAGAATTAGACGGTGGCATTAAAATTTATCTTAGGGAAATAGGGAAAACTGCCCTACTCACTCCCCAAGAAGAAATCGAGCTAGCTGACCGGATCAAAAAAGGAGACAAAGAGGCTAGAGCGCACATGATTAAGGCGAACCTTCGACTCGTAGTCAAAATAGCTCAGGACTATGCTAATTATGGACTCCCATTACTCGACCTGATTTCAGAAGGAAATATCGGCCTCATGAAGGCAGTTGAGCGTTTTGATCCGAATAAAGGAGGTAAACTTTCAACTTACGCAGCCTGGTGGATCAAGCAGTCAATAAAACGTGCACTTGCTAATCAATCCAAGACCATAAGGCTACCTGTCCACATGGTTGATAAGATTTCAAAAATGCGCCGTGTAGCAATGGTCCTAAGTGAAGAACTTGGGAGAGATCCTACAGATGATGAGCTCTCTGAAGAAATTGGTATCGATCGCGGAAAACTTGCTCAACTTAAAGCAGCTTCACTGAGGCCCGCGTCTCTAGACGCGCCAATCAGCGAAGACGATAACACTGAATTTGGTGAAATCGTCGGTGATTCGAATGCTCAAACTCCATTTGAGTTACTCAGCCACAAGAACATGCATGGCCAACTTGATATGCTCTTGGAAGTTCTTGATCACAGAGAACGTAAGATTATCGATGCTAGATTCGGTCTGGATGGTCAAAAGCCAAAGACACTAGAAGAAGTCGGGCAGGAATTTGGCGTGACCCGTGAAAGGATTCGACAACTTCAAAATATTGCGCTTAAAAAACTCCGACGCGCACTCCAGAAAAAAGAAGATCCTGGTCCACGTCCGGCNCAAGGACTAGTTCCAAAAATAAAAAGAGAAAAGCTCATGCTGAGCTGATTTTATTTTACAATCCCATTAAACATTAACCTGATATTAATTTAAAAAGGTGCCCCTTTAAAAAGGGGCACCTTTTTTTATTTTAAAATCACTNNAAATATAATTCCGTTTTCCTTAGCCTCTGNATTTCAAAATATTAATCTTTACCTTTCAGCTCTTAAGAAGGATCGTGAAACCAGACCCCGCTATATTNGTAATAGCAGTTACATGGAACTTTAAGCGATCTGAGTAGTGCGCCACATAAAAATACTAATAACAATCTCACTTCTCTTACAATGCTTCGGCTCTCAGCTCATTGCCCAACTGACTGTGTCAGAATTCTTAGCAGATAATAAGAGGAGCATCACTGACGAAGATGGCGACCATTCTGACTGGATCGAAATTTCTAATACAACAAATGCGGAAATAAATCTTGAAGGTTGGCATCTGAGTGATAACGCCTCAAACCTAACAAAATGGACTTTCCCATCAATTAAGATCGCCGCAAACAATCAACTCATTATCTTTGCCAGCGGAAAAGCTAAGACAACGCCCAATTCCGAACTGCACACCAATTTCCTGCTCGACTCTGACGGCGAATTCCTAGCTCTAACAAAACCGGACGGAACAACTATCGCAAAAAGCTACAATTATCCCAAACAAAAAGAGGACATCTCTTACGGCAATTCGACTAGAATCTTTGATGACCCGNTAATTTCATCATCTTCTCCNGCAAAATGGATCGTCCCTAAAGATTCAGTCCCTGAGTGGAACGAAGTCACTTTTGAAGACAGTTCGTGGAACAGCGGAAATCTGGGGATAGGATACGATATATCATCTGATTACGATCCGTTCTTTGAAACAGATGTCCTTTCAGACATGCGTTCTTCTCAGACATCTATATATATTAGAGTTCCCTTCCAAATAAAGAATCCTGAATTAGTCTCAGACATTAAGCTGAGAATGAATTATGATGATGGTTTCTTTGCCTGGATCAATGGAAAACAAATCGCGTCAAAAAACGCACCTCCTATAGCGGAATGGGATGCAAGAGCCAGTAGTAGCCACCGTGATTCTNAAGCTGTTCAGAAATTAANTATNCCAATAGATTTCCGACCCGCTGAATTGATCAAAGGAATCAACATTTTAGCAATACAGGGCCTGAACCGGAGCTCGTCTAATTCAGATTTCCTCATTCTTCCTGAAGTTATAATTTCAAGNCCAAGAGAANAAGGAACTGAAAGTGAAGGATACTTCGTGAANCCAACACCNGGACAAGCGAACAATGATATCGTCTATGGATTTGTCTCTGATACCAAATTCTCAATCGACAGAGGCTTCTTCACAGAACCAATTAAAGTTGCCATAACAACTAAGACTCCGGGATCGATTATCAAATACACAATTGATGGATCCGATCCCAGANCAATTGAAGCAAAAACTTATCTTACCGAAATTGAGGTAAGCAAAACAACCACGATAAGAGCCGTCGCATTGAAAGAGGGTTTCCAATCAAGTAACATTGACACTCAGACATATTTCTTTGCCTCTGACATCATCAATCAACCCAAAATGGATAGNGACNTNACAAATGANCCTGATTATTCTGAAACAATTAAAGATGATCTGTCGAAAAATGTTCCGGTAATTTCATTAACTATAGATGAGGATACTTTCTTTGGNCCTTTTGGNATCCATTCAAACCCGGANNTNTCCGGNAGAGGTTCAGAAGTGCCTGTAGCCGTTGAATTTCACAACCCATNAGATATTAAGGACAGCTTTCAAATTNATGCAGGAATCCGTATTCACGGTGGCAATGCAAGGGAACACCCGAAAAAACCACTAAGACTTTATTTTAGAGAACAATATGGAAAACGCCGTCTCAATTTTCCCATCTTCCCTGAAAGTCCGGTCCAATCNTTTGATCAACTTATCCTACGTCCCGGTGGTCATGACTCTTGGTCACTAGCAGATTCCTTTGGCAGAGACAAGTCGCTTGACCTGCCTCCCCACGGAACTCTGATGAGGGATCAGTTCTTAAGAAAAACAGAAACCGAAATGGGACTACTCTCTCCAAGGGGCCGTTACGTACATCTTTATATTAACACCGAATACTGGGGACTATATGATCTGCATGAACGCCCTAACGCCGATTTCTTTGAATCTTATCTTGGAGGCGATGAAGATGAGTATGACGTGCTCCATCATCCAACATTTTTTAATGAGAGCTACACAGTTGTTGATGGGAATTCGGCAGCCTGGGAAACTGCAAGAGACATTGTATCTTCAGGCGTCAATTCTGAAGAACAGTACCAAGCAATAGAAAATCTCATTGATATTGATAACCTAATCGACCATTTCATTGTCCGCATTTGGTCAGGTGATTATGATTGGCTTGGACCAATTTCAAGGAATGGCGCTATAGTTTCTGTTTTTGATAATAAGNACTGGTATTCTGGCCGCAGGAGCCGCGGCGAATCTGGAAAATTTCAATTCTTTACATGGGACGCTGAAATGTCCATGGGCAACCACCTCATGGTTAATCTTCTACAGTTTGCCATACCTCCGCAAGGAGTCACAAATTTTGATCTAACAGGAGTCAATGATTCAGGTTCGCCTGCCGAGTTTTATGCAAAGCTGAGAGCCTATAAGCCTTTCAGAATACGTTTCGGGGACCGGCTACAAAAACTTTTTTTCAATGATGGTGCCATGACAGTTAAAAATAACACGCATCGCTGGGATCAACTGTCAGAAAAGATCAAAGATGCAATGATTGCTGAGTCGGCCCGTTGGGGAGATGAAGGTTCTTCTTTTTCAGCACCTTTCACAAGAAATGATGATTGGGCTCCAGAAGTTAGCTGGGTCAGAAATGAATTCATAGCCGANCGCAATCAGATTGTTCTGGACCAATTCCGTAATCGAAAATTATTCCCCAAGATTGAAGCCCCAATCTTTAATCAGCTTGGAGGATCAGTTCCTCAGAATTTTGAGCTTACCATGTCCGCGGAACAATCAGATATTTATTATACGACTGATGGATCGGATCCTTATGTGCCTGCAGTTGATCAGTTTTACACACTCATAGATGATTTCATTGATGCAGAGGCTCTAATACCCTCAGTCGATAATGGAGGNGCTGATATAGGAATTGAATGGCGTACAAATTCAGAACCTGAAAACATACTAGAATGGTTAAAGGGTGAATCAGGAATCGGTTACGAAAGGAGCGGCACCAATTATCGCGCACTAATAAATCTGGACCTGGAAGAAATGTCAAATGTTGTATCTAGTGCCTACATAAGAATACCATTTAATATTGATACCGATATTGAACCAAAATCNATTAATGAGCTAAAACTCTTAATGAAATACGATGATGGATTCGTAGCGTATCTGAACGGAACTAGAGTCGCATCTTCTAACGCTCCACAGCCACTTTTCTGGAATTCAGCATCTACCGCGAACCGACCCGACAGTCTTGCAGTTATATCAGAAGAATTTGATATCTCAGGCTCAGCTGACCTTTTGTTGTCAGGAAACAACATGTTAGCAATTCAAGCTCTCAATGATACTTCTCAGAGTAGCGACCTTCTATGTATTCCCAAGCTAATCGCATCGGCTTCATCGGCTGAGGAAAATCTAAGTGCCAATGCGATCCTCTACGAAGGAGCAGTAAATTTGAGTAGCAATACAATCATTAAATCCAGAGCCTTCAATCCAAATAACTCAGAATGGTCAGCTCTAACTGAAGGAACTTTCATAGTAGGAACGCCCGCCTCAAATGCCAATTTAGTCATAAGTGAATTTAATTATCATCCCCTTGANCCTTTGACTGCAGNAGAAATAAGCGTTTCAGAAACTGATACCGAATTTGAATATATTGAAATTACAAATATAGGAGAAAATGAAATCAACTTAGTCGGCGTACGTTTTGATCAGGGCATTGAGTTTGAATTCACAATGGATACACAAATCAATTCCATCCGTGCCGGGGAACAAATATTGATAGTTAAAAATATCGCGGCAATGCAATCACGGTACGGGGATGAAATATTAGATTCCATAGCAGGTGAATTCGAAGCTAACACTAAATTGAGCAATAATGGAGAATCCCTAACTCTCTTAGCCAAAGATGGATCCGTCATTCAAAGTTTAACTTATTCCGATCAACTGCCCTGGCCCATAGGTGCAGATGGGGTCGGATTCACCATTTCGCTAATTGATCCTTTAAACAATCCCGATCCCAAATCGGCGGAAAATTGGAACATATCAAAGACTCCTAACGGATCCCCCGCCGGCATCACGCTATTTGATTCAAGTTACGCAAAATGGAAAATTATTCAATTTAATGTCAACTCCCCTTCCTTTGATCTTGAATCTGCAAGTGTAGCTGATCCAGATAATGACGGCTTTAGTAATGCGCTGGAATATGCTTTTGGGACAGATCCAAAAAATATTTCCAGTAAACCAGAAATTAGTTATTACATTCAGGATCACGACGAAAATGAATACCTAGCCCTACAGTTCACTGCATCGGTTACCGGAAGTGATATATCAATTATCGGTGAAATATCAGATAGCTTGAAGTCTTGGAATGCGTCAACTGTCCTATCCGAAATATCTCTTTCAAAGGACCTATCCACAAAAGAGATGACCCTAAGATCTGATAATCCAATAGTAGTTGGAAAAACCGAACAGATCAGGCTACGCGTTGTACTAGATAAATAGAATCAGTAGCGCATTACACGGCTCAAGAATTGATCTAACCTAGAATTATTCCCTTTCCCGGATAATAGTAATCTTGGATCTCCCGTTTCTAATATTCTACCTTCTTCCAAAAAAACAACCTGATCAGCAACTTCTCGGGCAAATCCCATTTCGTGAGTTGTTAGGATTATATCCTGCCCACCTTCTTTCAACTCGGCTATAAGATCTAGCACTTCTCCAGTCATTTCTGGATCAAGAGCTGAAGTCGGCTCATCCAAAAAAAGTAAGTTTGGCCCTGGAGCAATCGCTCGCGCAATGGCAACTCTTTGTTGCTGACCTCCAGAAAGTTCAAATGGCAATTTATTGGCATGATCAATTAAGCCAAACCTGTCAAGGCAATGATTAGCTTCTTCAATGGCAGCTGAAGAAGATAGCCCGTGGACCAATTCTAGCGGCAAAGTAACATTCTGAATCGCTGTCTTATGAGGGAACAAATTGAAACTCTGAAAGAGATATCCATTCCGTCGGCGGTGCTCCAATAACGATTCTTCAGATTGATAATACACCTCCCGACCGTTCATGCAAACGGCACCACAATCGGGCACTTCTAATCCACCTAAAATTTTTAATAGTGTCGATTTACCACCCCCTGATGGGCCTATCATCGAAAGAACGGAAACTTCTGTATTCAAGTCTAGATCCACACCATTCAGGGCACGAGTAATTCCATAGCTCTTGGAAACTTCATTAATTTTAACTCTCATAGGAAAACCTCCTTTCCAATCGCTTCGCGCAATAAGCTAATGGGATAGTAATTAGGAGATAGCCAACAGCTAAAAGCAAATACGCCTCAATGCCCGTGAAGGTAGCGGCTCTTGCTATATCGGTACGTTTAGTGAATTCCTCTGCGCTGATGACCGATAGCAAAGATGAATCTTTGACCAGCATAATAAAAAGCCCCGCAACAGCTGGAAGGACCCGCCTCACAGCCTGAGGAATTATCACATGCCGATAAGTTTGTGAACGAGAAAAACCTACTGCTCTGGCAGAATCGAACTGAGTCTTACCAACACTTTCTATACCGCCCCTAAGTATTTCCCCAAGATATGCTCCAGCAAACAATGCCAATAACAAAATTCCCACAAATATTTTGCTGTCAATATTGAAAGGTTCTGCAATTACATAATAGCCGAAAAGTATAACGACAAGGAGTGGACTACCTCTAACTATTTCAGTATATGCACGACAAAGAAATCTAAGAGGTCTCAATGAACACCTAGATCCAACGACGAGGCCAATGCCCACTCCAATGCATAGAACAAGAGCACTAAAAGAAATCCAAAGGGTCCTTATCCACCCACCAAAGATCTGCCATCGACGACTCCATATCCCTTCCCAGTTCCAATGATAAACCCGATTAATAGAAGAAAAAATAAAGAAACATACGCCAATCAATATGATCCACAGAAACACAAAACCTAATAAGTTTCTCAAAAAAACCTCATAAGAATAAATCGAATTATCTTCTTCTCTAGTGAGACACCAGAACGCAATAATGGTTAACAAAATAAGAACTGATACAACAATAAAAAACCAAGGATCTGACTCAGCATTGTTATTCTTTTCTATTACACGCTGACTAATTTTTTGGCTGGTATTAACATCATCGGTATTGTTATTTTTACCTGTTCCACTCCGACTAATTTTTTGGCTAGGGTTAACATCAAAAATAAAAGGTATGCCCATACTACTCACGAGTTTTTTTTCTTCCTTCAAATAGATGTTGGCTAATTCTTCAAATTGACCACTCTCTCGAAAACTCTTCAGGAACTTGTTAACCTCTTCTCGCAAAGAATCATCTTCACCCAGCTTAGGCTTCCTGAGACCAATGGCCCACTGCTCTTCTCTAATGGGCTTTAGTAAGGCTTTAGTCGTGTCCTTGTGTTGTTTGTGGTGATGGAAAATTGAAAGCTGATCATAAATCCACACGTCCGCTTTCTTCTGAGCCACTTCGAGAGCACAGACCGGGTCTTGGTTCATCGTCAGAATTGTAGAGTTTCTTAATTTGCTCCGCGCAAAGGATTCTCCTGTAGTTCCAAGCTTCACTACAACTTTCCATTTTCCTGTCATTAAATCTTCAATGCTATTAATTGGAGAATCAATTGGAACCAGCATCGCCAATCCAGTCGTTACGTAAGGATCAGAAAAATTAATGGATTTCCTCCTCTCCTCAGTCGCCGTCATCGAAGAAATGATTAGGTCAATATTGTCACTCTTGAGAGCAGTTATGAGGGCATCAAATTTGATGTTTTGAATCTCTAGCGGCCTGCCAAGATAAATTGCTAAAGCCTTAGCCATTTCTACACTGACACCGTCATTCGTGCCATTATCAGCCACAAATTCGAATGGAGGATATTCCAACTCCATACCAATGACCAAAGGGTCTGGATCAGCCTGTAACTGAAAGATCAGAAAAAGAAAAAAAACAAATGAACTAATTAGCCTCTTCATTATTTCTCATATTTTCTTTGCCTTTGGTATCAATGAAAAACACCAATAAAGCACCTAGTAATGCAAAGATTATTGCTACAATTGATGAAAAATCCAACAACGACGGAAAATGCCAATTGGAATATCCAATGACTACAAATTCTTCTCCTTCTCTTAACGATCCTCTAATCTTTTCCAAGCTACCAGAGCGATACTCAAAGATTCCTTCTTCTACTTTTACAGAATAATTACCAACATCATCTTTAAGTAACACCTCATCCTTCCAAGGCCATATAAGAAAAAGAGATCCAATAATAAAGCCTGTTATTAATGATAAAGTTACGTTCCTAAAGCGACGAAGAACCCAAGAAATTATGTGCGATAAAGTAATTAATCCAATCACGCAACCAATCATGAAAGGAACTATAATAGAAAAGTTCCAATCATTAATGGCTTTGAGAACCAATTCATAATTTCCCATTACTAAGAGTACAAAAGAGCCAGAGACACCTGGAACAATCATGCTTGAGATTGCCGCCACTCCACAAAGAATTAGATAAAAATAATCGGTGCTTCCCTCACTGTGAGGTACAAATAATATACAAACTGCAATGCCTACACCCATCAACATTGAAATAATGGCTGTAACGTTCCAGACATTGATCATCTTACCGACTCCAAAAATTGAAGCCACAATTAAGCCAAAAAAGAAGGCCCATGTCATTGTCGGATAATGTAAAAACAAGAAATCAAGGATCTTGGCTAAGCTTAAGACGCTAATCAATGCTCCTATGCCAATTGCGAAAAGGAAACGCAAATCAATCTTTAAAGAGAAATCACTGAACTTAAATTTTAACAGCAAGCGTATTGCATTCAGGTCAAAAGATTTAATCGCATTGATCAGTCGTTCATAGATGCCGGTAATAAAAGCAACAGTGCCGCCAGAAACTCCAGGGATCACGTTAGCAGCCCCCATAGCTCCACCCTTAAGGCCAATCAATATATCATTGTAAAAACGAGGCACTAAAAAAGCATCGTTGCCAAGGGAGGAATCGGCAACCTCGAATTATCTGCTTTGATTCAAATATTGCGTTCCGTCACTTCGACTTAGAAAAAAATATTAGAATTATCAGCATTATGATCTCGCAAAATACCCTGCTCCATGCGAAATCATTGTCTGCATGGGAAATATACTAGTCTTATACCATAGCAATACCGGCAACACGGAGAAGATGGCCACATTAGTCTCCGAAGGCGCATCCACGGTTTCAGAGATGGAGGTCAGAATCAAAAATTGTGATGAAGCAACTGCTGACGATCTGACTTGGTGTGACGGAATCGCAATGGGATCTCCAACTAACCTTGGGTCAATGGCATGGAAAATGAAAAAATGGTGGGACACTGTG